>NZ_JBMDKA010000044.1:0-34967 GCF_057809475.1 Flavobacterium sp. FG19
AACAAGTGAAACGTCTTTTAGCATAAAGTATAGCTATGTTTCTATGTGTTTAAAATGTTTCCCGCAGATTTTGGAGATTTAGCAGATAAAAAATCTCCTGGATCTGCGAAATATGCGTGAGAAAAAACAGCATGCTATGTTTGTTAAAACAAGTGAAACGCCTTTCTGCATAAGATATAGCTATGTTTCTATGTGTTTAAAATTTTTCCCGCAGATTTTGGAGATTTAGCAGATAAAAAAAACTGTAAGATCTGCGAAATCTGCGAGAAAAAGAACAGCAGGCTATGTTTGTTAAAACAAGTGAAACGTCTTTTAGCATAAAGTATAGCTATGTTTCTATGTGTTTAAAAAATTTCACGCAGATTTTATCGGATTTTAGCAGATTTAGCAGATTTTTTTTTGGTCGAGATGACAAAAAAATGAGGATAAAAAACTTTGCGGTTCTGCGGCTTTGCGAGATTAAAACAAACCGAAATTATCTGCTAAAATCCTTTTCAAATCTGCGTGAAATCTTTTTTAAATAAACCTATCTTTGACTATAAACTACTATTATGGAAAAACCAAAACGTTTTCAGGTTTCGCTCAAAGTCATTTGGGGAAGTTCGATTGCTCTGGCAGTTCTGGCTTCGGTTCCCAAGTTATTTGATGCCGGTTCTACACCTGGGGATATAGTTATAAATTCGTCGATTACACTGCTGTTTTCTCTTTTTATATGGTATTACAATATTTACAGTCTGCCAAAATTCTCTTCTCAGCATGCTAATAAAAGCCTTTTTAACTGGAAACTTTTACTGAGTGTGGTGCTGGGAATTCTGCTTATGGTTATACTTGTAATTGCCCATCAGGAGCTTTTTCAGGTTTCTAAAATGGATGCGCCGATTATGTTTGAACTGCGCGGGGTTTTAATCAACTTGATTGTGTATATGTTCCTGCATTTACTTTTTCAGAATTACCAGACCCAGCAGATGGGTGTAGAACTCGAACGCACCAAAGCAGTGCATCTGGGAGCACAGTATGAATTATTGAAACAGCAGGTCAATCCGCATTTTTTATTCAACAGTCTGAACACTTTAAAATCGATGGTGGATATGCAGGACCCGCACAGTTCTGACTTTATCCTGAAATTATCCGATTTTTACCGGTTTACGCTTGAAAGCCGGAAAATGGATTTGATTCCGTTAAAAGAAGAATTGCAGATCATAGATTCATTTGTTTATTTACTAAAAGCTCGTTTTGAAGATGGTTTTGAGCTGATAAAAGAGATTGATGAAAAACAATACGATTGTGCGATTCCGCCTTTTTCGCTGCAGTTATTAATCGAAAACTGTATCAAGCACAATATTGTTTCGCTGGATAAACCTCTAAGAATTAAGTTATATACTGAAAATGATTTTCTGGTAATCGAAAATCCGATTCAGCTGAAAAGGGGCATTATATCAACCGGTGTCGGACTGAACAATATCAATCAGCGTTTCCTGCATTTGATACACAAAGAAATTGAAATTGATAAAACCGAAACCCATTTTAAAGTAAAAATACCACTTATTTATGACTATCATAATAATTGAAGATGAAGTAAAAACGGCCAAAGCCCTGGGCCAGCTTATTTTGAGTATCAGACCCGATGCCCAGATCCTGTCGTATATTCAGAGTATTGATGGTGCTGTAAGTTATCTTTTAGAAAACGATCAGCCCGATCTGATTTTTATGGATATTCAGCTGGCAGACGGGCTGAGTTTTGAAATCTTCAAAAATGTTGAGGTTTTGTCCCCGGTTATTTTCTGTACCGCTTTTGATGATTATGCGATTGAAGCATTTAAATCAAACGGTATTGATTATGTCCTAAAACCTTTTTCAAGAGAAAGCATTTCGCAGGCCATTAAAAAAGCAGGAGAGCTGAAAAACTTCTTTCAGAGAAATAAAAAAATGATGCCTGATTTTGATTATCTCTTAACCAGAACAGGTGAAAACAAAGGGAAAAGTAGTTTTTTGGTTTTTAAAAACAATAAATACCAAACGATCCAAACCGAAAATATCGCTTTTTTCTACATCAAAAACGAAACCCCTACGATTGTCACTTTTGATAAAACAGAATATCCCATTACCCAATCGCTGGACGAAGTGCATAAGCTTTTATCGCCCATTCAGTTTTTCAGGGTTAACCGACAGTATTTAGTCAATTTTTCGGCCATAAGAGAAGCAGAACATTATTTTTCAAGAAAACTCATTCTTAAACTCACGATTCCTACAGAAGAGAAATTATTGGTAGGGAAGGAGAAGGCTACGGCATTTTTAAGCTGGCTTGAAAACCGATGAGATTTTTTAACCGCAAAGTACGCAAGGTTTTTTTTGAAGCAGTGATTCTATAAATTAAAGGTCGCAAAGCTATATGAATAAAATAGCTTTGCGACTTTTTTTTGCCACAGATTGCATTGATTTACACAGTTTTTAAAATCATTTTAATCCTTATAATCTGTGGCAAAAATACTTTGTGAACTTTGCGTAAATCCTTGCGATCTTTGCGGTTAAATAAAATCAAACCTTAGAAGGCGGCATTCCAAACTGCTTTTTAAACGCAAACGAAAAATGCGATAAATCCTCAAAACCTACTTCCAGATAAACTTCCGAAGGCGTTTTCCCTCTTTCTTTAATTTGATAATAAGCTTCCTGTAGTCTTTTCTGGAGCAGCCAGCGGCTTGGTGAAATTTCAAAAATACGCTGAAAATCCCTTTTGAAAGTTGCCAGACTTCTTCCGGTTAAATAAGCAAAACGATCTAATTGTACGTTGAAATGGAAATTCTTTTTCATAAAGGCTTCCAGATCAATTTTTCCGGGTTCGTTAAAGTCAAACAGGATATCTTTTAATTCCGGATGGCACTGCAGTAAAATGGTAATCGCTTCGTTTACTTTTAAAGCCTGAAGTTCTTCGGTTATGAACTGATCTTCGTTGATGTACGGAATCAGCGAGTTCATAAAACTTTTTAATAACGGAACTTCTTTTAACTGAAAGACCGTTTCGGTTTCCGGGCTTTTGATCACATTTGTTTTCTGATTGTATTGTATAGAATAATCCCGAAGGGCTTCCTGGTTCAGATAAATAGAAATGGACTGAAAAGCGGTATTAGGATCGGGCTGTTTGATGAATTTGATAAGCTGATTTCTTTTGATAAACCGAAAATCACCCGGTTTAAAAACATATTCTTTACTACCGTTATTAAGGGTAAGCACTCCCGAAATCTGAAAACTCAAAACATGCTGGGCAGCAAACTGTTCGCCTTCCCTATTTTGTGTATAATAGCAGGAATAAGCAATAGGAGAGTTTTTCTGATTTATTTTAGAATCGTTCATATCACAAATTTATAAAAAATCAGGCGGTACCATATTTGAATACTGCCTGATTTTATTAATTGTTAGTTATCGGTTGATAATAAAAAGTTTTACTTTTTACGGGTATACCATTTTCCCATTGCCGAATCTAAAAAACTTTCAGAATCTTCATGATCTGTAGACAAACTCACGTCTAACCATTTTTCCATTTCTTCAGTTCGGGCCTGGTCAGCGTTTTGCAAAATTGCAATCGCCTCGCTTCCCAATACAAGATGCATTGGCGGATTAGGGTGCGAAGCCAGATCAACCATTACTTTGGCTGCTTTTTCGGGATCACCGACCGGAACAAAATTACCTCCTTTAAAGAAATCCGTACGTTGTTTTACCATTTCATAGCCTTCGATATCTTCAGCATACGTCATTGATGCTCCGGCCCAATCGGTTCTAAATCCTCCTGGTTCAACACTGGTCACTAAGATTCCGAGTGGAGCCACTTCTTTGGCTAAAGCTTCGGTGAATCCGCCCAGACCAAATTTCGCCGCCTGATACATAGTCAGACCCGGATTACCCACACGACCGCCTACAGAGCTGATTTGTAAAATACGCCCGGAACGCTGTTTGCGCATAAAAGGCAGAACGGCACGTGTAATTTCAATAGGAGCCAGTAAATTGGTTTCTAACTGACTGCGGACCTGCTCTGGCGTATAAGCCTCGGCAGCCCCTATGATTCCGAATCCGGCATTGTTTACCAGTACGTCAATTCTTCCAAAATGAGCGACAGCTTTATTTACTGCCTGATGAACTTCATCATAATTGTTAACATCTAATTGCAAAGGCAGGATCTGATCCTGAAATTTTTCTTTTAAATCAGCTAACTGATTAATGTCCCTTGCTGTTGCGGCTACTTTGTCACCGCTGTTTAATACTGCTTCAGTAAGATTACGTCCTAATCCACGGGAGCTTCCTGTGATAAACCATATTTTGTTCATGATACGTGTGTTTTTAAATTCATTACAAATTTACGTTGGGAGTGAAGATTGTTGCTTTGTTGAAAAGCTCAGATTTATTTGTTTAAAAGTTCAAGGTTGTAAAAGTGCAGAGCTGTTAAGGTTTTATTTATTAAAGAAAAAAATGAATCCCGTAAAGACGCAGACACGCTAAGTTTTTTCTTAGTCATATAAGGTTCAATGAAGATAAAACTTAATTTATGTTACTTATATGGCTTAATTTTCTTTGCGTCTTCGCGTCTTTGCGAGATTAAAATGTAAAGTATTAAGAAATCTTAATTTTGAGAAACTCTTACTGTATATGCTGCAGTATATAATCTTCTAAACATGATGTAAGTTACACTTACCATTACAAAAGCAATAATGGCATCTGTTGTCGCACCAAAGCCTAAAACAGCCAGTTTAGAAAAGAAAGCGAAGATGATGTCAAAAAATACTCCGGCAAATACCCATTCTTTTAATCGTAATAGTTTGTTAGGAATTAATAAGGTAATGACTCCGGAAATCTTCATAACACCCAGAATGTAGATAAAATGGGCCGGATACCCTAGTAATTGTGTAATCTCCCAAACCAGTTTGTTGGTTGTTAATTCAAAAAAACCGCTGGCACCAAACCATAAAGAAGTTAAAATAATTCCTGTCCAATAGATCATTTTTGTTGTTTTTGCATTCATGATTTTAAATTTTAAGTTGTTAAACAGGACAAAATTGCGACAGCGGCAGCCGATTTCACAGGAGAATTTTGGTCAAACGGACAAATCGAAATCTTAAACAGACAATCTGTAAGTCCAGGCGAATTTTATAACTTTACAAGATATCTTTTAGAAAAAATACATTTTAAATAAAAGCGAGATGTGGTACCATACAAAAGCAAAGGAACTGCTGGATATTGATTATCCCATTTTACAAGGCCCTTTTGGAGGAAATTTGTCGACGGTTGAACTGACGGCTGCGGTTTCTAATTTGGGCGGATTGGGCGGTTACGGTGCTTATACCAATAGCCCGCAGGAAATTTATGAAATTGATAAACAGCTTAAAGCCGCTACTGACAAACCGTATAATATTAATCTTTGGGTTTCCGATCATGATATACCGCAAGGCGGATTAAGTGATGAACAGTTTCAAAAAACAGCCGCCGTTTTTAAACCCTATTTTGATGAAGCGGGAATTCCGCTACCCGAAAAACCGGCACCTTTTCAATCCCGTTTTGAAAATCAGCTGGAGGTTATTTTAGACGTTCGTCCCAAGGTTTTTAGTTTTATGTTTGGTGTGCCGTCGGATGATGTTTTAGAGCAGTGCCGTCGATTGGGAATCGTAACTGTGGGAGCAGCTACTACTTTAGACGAAGCTCTTTTTCTCGATAGTAAAGGAGTAGATATGATCATAGCTTCGGGTTTTGAAGCCGGAGGACACCGCCCTTCTTTTTTAAAAGAGGCCGAATCTTCTGTAACCGGAACCTTCGTATTATTGCAGTTGATGCGTGAAAAAATTAAAGTGCCCATCATTGCCGCCGGAGGGATTGCGGATGGGAAAGGAATTGCAGCAGCTTTGACTTTAGGAGCCGGTGCTGTCCAGATTGGAACTGCTTTTTTAGCCGTAGAAGAATCAAACGCATTACCCATTCACAGAGAAATGCTGTTTTCGGATGCCTCAAAATATACAACACTTTCCCGTGCTTATACCGGAAGACTTGGTCGTAGTATAAGCAGCCGGGTTGCAAAAGAGATGACAGGGAAGGAGCAGGATATACTGCCTTTTCCATTGCAGACCACTTTTATAGCACCATTGCGAAAAGCGGCAATTGAGCAGCAGAAATGGGATATGGTATTATTTTGGGGCGGACAGATTTCACCACTTTTAAAACATACCAAAGCCAAAGATCTTATGCTGTCTTTGATTGAAGAAACAACGGCTTATTTTGATAGTTTTAAATTATAATTTTTTTAATGAAGCTAAAGAAGAATATTAAAATTAAATCAGCAAAAATAGCAAAGGAGAAAAAACATTCTTTGATTAAATGCAGTTTTAGTGTGCCGGAACCAGATAGTTTTTTAAAACGAAAGAAGTTTTTTTTCAAAAAAGACGGAATCCAAACAGAGTATATTCTGCTTATTCTATCTTCTCAAAATGAAGGATATAAAAAATATCTGGGCACATCATTGTATGAAAATGCATTTGATAAAAATAGCAGACTGCTTAAGGAATGTATTTTTGTTCAGAATAAGAAAGTAAAGTACAAAGAATATTTCGTTGTTCTGACGAAAGAGCATTTTATAAAAAACGAAAAGATATTTTATGAACTGTTTTCATTGTTTAATTTTCTGTTAATAGCAGAATTAAAAGAAAAACTTTCTAAAGACGATCTGTTAAAGAGGATCAACAGATTCAGTCTTTATGGGATTTTTAATTTTAAAAGATGGTCTGCTGTCTCAAACGATCAGCTCTTTTTTGATGCAGATCATTATTCGGGTTCACTAAGAAATGTTTTAGAAAACCATTAAATTGTAACTCATTTCAAAGATCAGAAATGAGTTTTTTTATCTTTTCATGAAACCGGAAGTACTTTTTATTGCTTTTCAATAGGTAAAAGGCTTCTGTTTTCGTTGTAAGTAAAAAAATATACAACTTAAAAGTTTTTTTAAAGTACTGTAAATAAGGTTTTTGTGTTTTTAAAAGTTTCAACTATCGCTAAATTTTAAAAAAAAACAGACCTAAATACTACTAATTCGGTAGAATTAATATATATTTGCAGTACAGAAAAATTCTGAATGATACTTATCCAGAAAGACTAAGGGATTAGGCCCGTTGAAGTCTTAGCAACCTGTTGCCGAATAAGGTGCTAAATCCTTCCGTTACGACGGACAGATAAGAAAGGTTTTCTCAAATCTGAATAAGCTCATTATTGTTAAAATATTTATTTTTTTTTTAAATGAAAACCAGACTCCATTTTTTACAGAGCAGTTATGAATTCATGAATTCCATTTTTGAAGAAAACAGTCTTGCTTTTTTCCGAATGCCAGGACTGTAATTCCTAAACTCTTCTTTTTTTTAACACGAATTATTACCGGCCTTTTTTACAGGCCAGGGGACTCTTTTGCTTAATCTTAAAAATTACTATAATATGAAAAAAATACTAGCAGCAGCTGTTTTGTTTCTGGCAGCATTACCAACTCAGGCACAGGTGAATACTTTACAGTTAAAAGGAACTGTTGTCGATACAACGGCAGAATATGTTTATCTGCAGAAATTCCACAACAAAATGTTTACGACTATTGATTCTGTAAAGGTTAAAGACGGAAATTTTAGTTTTAAAACCAAAGTCGTAACACCGGAATTGTATGGTTTAAGTGTCAATACCCAGGGGTATCCCTTGTATATTTTCCTGGAAAAAGACCCAATTACCGTAAAACTAAGTCCGAAGAAATATTACAGTACCTCTGTAGTTGAGGGATCGGTTTCGCAGGATTTGTTTGAAGCTTATAAAAAAGCAAAAGATCCGGAGATCAGTAAGTTTATAACGGAGCATCCAAAATCGATAGTTTCAGCTTATGTGTTATACCGAAACTGGTCTTACAGATTGTCGCCTGAACAAATCACCCAGAATATTGCTTTGCTGGACAAAAGCCTTCAAAGCACGACTTATGTCAAAGAATTAAAGGAACTGGTTACCGTTTTAGACGGACTTTCGGTTGGTAAAAAAGCCCCTGATTTTACCGCCAATGATCCGGATGGAAAACCAGTTCGCTTTTATGAAAACCTAAAAGGATATACGCTGGTCGATTTCTGGGCTTCATGGTGCGGACCGTGCCGAAGAGAAAATCCAAATATCGTGGCCGCCTATAAAGAATACCACGATAAAGGATTCAATATTATAGGAATCTCTCTGGACAAAAAGAAAGAAAACTGGATTAAAGGTATTCAGGACGATCAGCTGAACTGGCTGCAGGTTTCGGATTTACTTTTCTGGAACAGTGCAATTGCTAAACTATACGGGGTAAGAGCTATTCCGGGGAATTATTTAGTAGATCCAAAAGGGATTATCGTTGCCAAAAACCTGCACGGAGAAGAATTACAGACTACTTTAAAAGCACTTTTAAATAAACTGCCTTAATTAATTTCGGGAGATGAGATAAGCGGAACCCGAATTTCAAAACAACAAAGAATACATTAGTTAATTAAAATGATAAGGAAATGAATGCTATTGAGCCCACCACAAAAACAGCTGAACCGGAATGTTACTTTTCTAAGTTCAGGGAAAATACAGTAGGAACAGACCACACTTTTGAATCGGTTTACGGAGAACAAAATCTGGTATATGCCGACTGGGTTGCCAGCGGAAGATTATACGCACCAATTGAGGATATTATGCTTCATAAAATGGGACCTATGATCGCCAATACACATTCACTTTCAAGTCAGACAGGAAAAACGTCGACTTATGCTTATCAATACGCCAGAGAAATTATTAAAAAGTCGGTTAATGCCAGTGAATCCGATGTTTTGGTCACTACAGGAACCGGAATGACAGCGGCTTTATCAAAGCTGCAGCGTATTATGGGATTGAGAACCCGGTCTGATGAAGACAGACCTGTGGTTTTTATAACTCATATGGAACATCATTCCAATCAGGTTTCCTGGTATGAAACCAATGCCGAAGTCGTGATTCTGCCTCCGGATGAAAATAATTTAGTAGATCCGAAAGCACTTTTAAAAGCAATTGAACAATATGCCGACAGGAGCCTGAAAATAGGTTCATTTACAGCCTGTTCGAATGTCACCGGAATTATAACGCCTTATTATGAACTGGCCAGGATAATGCATCAAAACGGCGGACTTTGTTTTGTTGATTTTGCGGCTTCGGCACCGTATGTCAAAATCGATATGCATCCTGAAAATCAGGAAGAGCAGTTAGATGCCATTTTCTTTTCGCCTCATAAATTCCTCGGCGGACCGGGAACCTGCGGTGTTCTGGTTTTTAATGAAAAATTATACCAGTCCGATTTTCCGGATAATCCGGGCGGAGGAAATGTAAAATGGACCAACCCTTTAGGAAAATATTGTTACAGCGATGTGATTGAAGTTCGCGAGGACGGCGGAACTCCTGGTTTTTTACAGGTAATAAGAGCAGCTTTGGCCTTAGAGCTTAAAGAACAGATGGGAGTAGATAATATCAAAATAAGAGAAAAAGAACTGTTGAATCTTTGTTTCTCAAGGCTTCAGAAGATACAAGGATTGTCTGTTCTGGGAGATTTAACAGCAGAAAGAATTGGCTGTGTTTCTTTTGTAATAGAAGATATCCATTATAATTTAATCGTCAGGCTTTTAAATGACCGTTTTGGAATTCAGGTTCGCGGAGGCTGGTCGTGTGCCAGTACTTATGCCCATTATCTGTTTAATATCAACGAAAAGAAATCGGCAGAAATTACAAACGAATTATTAGAGCGCAATCAGGCCAACAAACCAGGCTGGGTTCGTTTGTCACTGCATCCCATAATGAGTAATGAAGAGCTTTTTTATATCTGTGATTCGATTCAGAAAGTGGCTTTACATTATAAAAAATGGCAGAAGGATTATGAATACAATCCGGTTTCAAATGAATTTGAAAAACCTGAAATAAAGGATACTATCGCAAATGAAGTAAAAGAGTGGTTTAAACTGGATTAAGATAGGGAGACATACTCAGAACATTAAAATTGAAACGGATTCACAAGTTTTATACAAGATCCTCTTATGTAATTATTTCTTATGCAGAAATGATCAATGAGAATGCGTCCAATTGACAATAAATAAAATGAATACAATATGAAAACAATACCAAGAAGGGTAGTAACGGGGTTACGAAACGGAAAATCAATTATAGAAAGCGACGGGATAGTGACCAATGTTTCAGAACATTTTCCGGGACTGATTATTTCGGATATCTGGTCAACAAACAGCAGTCCGGCAAAACTGGAAGAAAATGTGATTGAAAATACGGCCTTTCCTAATACCCCCAAAAACGGGAGTTACTTTCGTTATGTACAAATTCCGCCTGATAAGGATTTAGGGATTGAAACTGTTGAAGGCCAGCTTCATCCGTTGATGCATCAAACCGATACTTTAGATTACATCGTCATTTTGTCAGGTGAAATTTACCTGATCACAGAACAGGATGAAACTCTCTTAAAGGCTGGTGATATTGCTATTCAGAGAGCGGTAAATCATGCCTGGAGCAACTGGTCTGATTCTCCCTGTATTCAGCTGGCAGTTTTACTCGATGCTAAAACGAGCTGACACGTTTAAGGAATCGTTATAGTAATCTATTATTTTGATAGGCTAATAAAAGTTTTGTGTTTTTTGCATAAAAATTAAATTTATCTGCTTAAATTTGCAATCGCAATGAGAAACAAGAACCAGAATTTGAATTATTATTACAGCAGCAGCATAATGTGCTGTGTTACTGCTATGGAATTCACTGATCTGGCTTAGATATAAAATAATAGACTTTATTTCAAAAAGCCTTTCATGAAGATTTGAAGGGCTTTTTTGTTTTTAAAACTGAATTTGAACAAATGATTGAATTAAAAAATGTAACCAAAACGTTTCATCAGAAAAAAAGAGTGGTTACGGCTTTATCGGATGTTTCGCTGACGGTTCCGCCGGGGAAAATTTTTGGTGTAATAGGGACTTCAGGAGCCGGAAAAAGTACCCTGATCCGATGTGTGAATCTTCTCGAAAGACCTTCATCAGGTGAAGTTATTGTAGATGGCAAAGCTCTGATGCAGCTGTCGGGTGCAGAACTGGCGATTGAAAGAAGACAGATTGGAATGATTTTCCAGCATTTTAACCTGCTTTCGTCCAGAACGGTTTTTGATAATGTCGCTTTTCCGCTTGAATTAACAGGAACTCCAAAAAACGAAATCAAAACACGTGTTTTAGAATTACTGCAATTAGTGGGGCTGGCTGAAAAAGCAAATGATTATCCGGCAAGCCTTTCTGGCGGACAGAAACAAAGGGTAGCCATTGCCAGAACACTGGCTAATAATCCTAAGGTTTTATTGTGCGATGAAGCCACAAGTGCACTTGATCCGGCTACAACCCGTTCTATCCTTAATTTACTGAAAGACATTAACCGCCGTTTAAATATCACAATCTTATTGATTACGCATCAGATGGAAGTCGTAAAATCAATTTGTGATGAGGTTGCGGTAATCAGTCACGGAAAATTAATAGAACAGGGAAGTGTGGGCGAAATTTTTGCCGATCCTAAACATGAACTCACAAAAGAATTTATTGCATCATCACTGCATCTTGAAATTCCTGCTGTTTATCAGGAGAAATTGCAGAAAGAAGATAATGGAAGCTTAAATCCGTTATTAAAGCTGGAAATGACCGGAAAATCGGTAAACGAACCTGTTATTTCGGAGGTATCAAGACTGTTTGATACGAATTTCAAAATTGTAAGTGCACAGATGGATCAGGCGGGAGATGTGAATTTTGGCGTCATGCTGATCGAACTATCAGGGAAACGCGAAAATTACGGAGCTGCGGTTCAATATTTTATTTCAAAACATATTAAAACAGAAATTATAGGTTATGTCTGATTCATTAATAGATTTATTACTAAAAGGCACCTGGGAAACTATTGTAATGACCTTTGTGTCGGGCTTTTTTGGTTTCCTGATTGGACTTCCGACAGGAGTCTTGCTTTTCCTTACCCGAAAAAATCAAATACTCGAACATCCGGTGGTAAACAAAGTACTGTCAGTTCTGGTAAACGTTTTTCGTTCTATTCCGTTTATCATTTTAATCGTCTGGATGATTCCGTTTACCCGTGGCATTGCAGGAACCATAATTGGAGTAAGTGCAGCTCTGGTTCCGTTAAGTATTGGGGCAGCACCTTTTATAGCGCGTCTTGTTGAAAACAGTCTGCTGAGCCTGCCTTCCGGTTTAATTGAAGCTGCGAGAGCATTAGGAGCAACCCCTTTTCAGATTGTATATAAAGTGTTACTCCCGGAAGCACTGCCTTCTTTGATCAATGCGGCTTCGATCACTTTAATCACGCTTGTAGGTTATTCTGCGATGGGTGGTGCCGTTGGTGCCGGCGGTCTAGGACAGGTGGGGTATCAGTATGGTTATGTTGGTTATGATGCTGTAACCATGAATTCGGTTTTGGTTTTACTGGTCATTTTGGTATTTGCCATTCAGTTTGCCGGAGACACCTTGTCAAAACGATTTGATCACCGATAATATTATTAAAAATCAGGAATTAAAAATTAAAAACAGATTATCATGAAAATAAAATTAACTGCCGGAATTATCGCTTTATCACTGGTATTAGCAAATTGCGGAAAAAGTAAAAACAACGATCCGCATTATATAAAAGTGGGAGTCGCTTCAGGACCTGAATTAAAAGTGGCTGAAGCAGCAAAAAAAGTTGCAAAAGAGAAATTCGGACTGGAAGTAGAGCTGGTTTCTTTTAATGATTATGTGATTCCAAACGAAGCTTTAAGTCAGGGCGATATTGATGTAAATGCTTTTCAGCATAAACCGTATCTTGACGAGCAGTCTAAACAGCGTGGTTATAAATTAGCCATTATCGGAAATACCTTTGTTTACCCGATCGCAGGCTATTCCAAAAAGATAAAAAGCCTTTCCGAACTAAAAAATGAAAGCACCATCATTATTCCAAATGACCCAACAAACGGTGGACGCTCTTTATTACTTTTACAAAAAAATGGTTTGTTAAAGCTGAAAGACGGAGTGGGATTACTGCCTAAAGTAACAGATATTGTAAGTAATCCTAAGAACCTTAAAATATTGGAGTTAGAAGCGCCGCAGCTGCCTCGCGCTTTGGACGATGCCAACGTTTCGGTTGCTATAATTAATAACACTTTTGCTTCTCAGGCCGGTTTAATTCCATCTCGTGATGCTTTGTTTATTGAGGATAAAGAATCTCCTTATGTAAACTTGGTGGTAAGTCGTGAAGACAATAAAAACGAAGAAAAGGTAAAACAGTTTTTAAAAGCTTTCCAGTCTCCTGAAGTGGAACAGGCTGCTATTCGTGAATTTAAAGGCGGAGCGGTTAAAGGATGGTGATTTTGAGTTATGAGTTATGAGTTATGGGTTATGAGTTATGGGTTATGAGTTATGGGTTGGGCTCAAATGATTATTTTATGATATTAAGAAAGGCTGTCTGATTTTAAGACGGCCTTTTGTTTTTTGCAGGCTTCGGAGAAGCAAAATATCTATAGAAAAGAATGGATGCCTGCAATAGTAAAGCTCCGGCGGAGCGGCATATAGTATAAAAAACATATTGCTCCGTTTTTCCATCAGAATCAAAGAAAGAATATCCTGTTTTTTGTGTAATACTGAATCTAAATCATTGTAAACAAAAGTCTTATTGTTTTGTTTTTCAGTCTTTTAAGTCCTGTTTTGATTTTTTGCCTGATGTACATTTGTACAGTGAATTTTTAAAAACAGTTTTATGAAAATCTTAGGTCAGATATTGTTTTTTGTACTTTTTTCTTTTGGGAATCCAAAGGAAGATAAAAATGAAATTATTCCCGTAAACCTGGAGCCGGAACGTTTCAATAGTCAGCTTGCAGATGTAAAAGCCATGATTAAGAGAAATACTGTCTATAATGCCAAAATCGCTTTTTTTATTGATATGAGAATTAAATCTGGTAAAAACCGATTCTTTGTTTATGATCTGGTAAATGATCAGATTTTAGAAGAAGGACTGGTTGCCAACGGAGCGGGATCTGAAACCATGGTCAGGGGAGAACTGAAATTCAGTAACGAACCCAATTCAAAATGTACTTCGCTGGGAAGCTACGTTATTGGAAAATCTTATAAAGGAATGTTCGGAAAAGCCTATAAGCTGTCGGGTCTGGATGAAACCAACAGTAATGCCGCAAAAAGGGCGATTGTACTGCATCCGTATTCTGCAGTCCCTAATGAAGAACAGGATTATTATATTTCAAACAGTCAGGGCTGTCCTATGGTAAGTGAAGCTTTTTTTAAGAAACTGGAAAAAATTATTGACAGTTCCCGATCGGGGATTATCCTGAATATTTATTATTGAGAGTTGAGAGTTGAGAGTTGAGAGTTATGAGTTATGAGTTATGAATTTTGAGTTTTAAGTTTTTTTAGGGACAAAATTTGTCTTTTGAAGATCAGTCGTTACTATGGAACGGCTGATTTTCTTTTTTATATCCCTTTTAAGGGAAATAATTGTTGCTGAAAAGGGTTGGTTAATTTTGGATCAGCAGTGATAACCCATAACTCATAACTTTTGACTTCTCCCTTTTTTTTAGAATCTTTTGTATTCTACACCATGTTTATCGGCATAGGGTAAAAGTAAATCCATTACTTTTTTGTATTTCTTGTCCAGTTCAACACCTTTGGTATCGTCAAGCTGTCTGGCAGCTTCATCTATTTCTTCGTCGGTTTTTCCGTCATCGATCATTTTGGCAATTTTAGGAAAGTCGTTTTTCTGAATTTCCTGTGCATATTCAAACAGTTCCACAGCAGCTTCGATGATAGGTTTCGTTTCTTCTGTTTTAGTGAGTTTATTGATTTTTTTCAGATCTTCTTTAAAGGTTTGTCCGTAATAAAAGTTTACCGCTTCCACACAGGTTGACGGGCGCATTGTTTTTTGATCATCGGCCAGGGTCTGCAGGGTTCCGTTGGCTTTCATCTGACGATATTCTTTAAAAACACGTTCAAAACTAGACGGAATTTTGTTAGCATTTAAGCCAATCTGCTGAAAAACAGTATCCGGGCTGTCATTAAAGAACTGACAGGAAAATAAAAGGCCTGTTATAAATAGTAACGCGATGATTTTGTAAATTTTCATAGGTAAAAAATTAAGTTTGTACGTTTTGGACAGTTTGTATATACAGACTGACCCGGTTCAGGATATGATTTTCGTATTCCGTTTGTTTTTGTCTGCTTTTTCTGCCCGAGCTGAAATTCTCACTAATGGGATAGTTTTTTATGAAATGGCTTTTTTTAGCCCCTAAACTATAATGCCAGCTTCCCATCTCTGAACTAACAAAGATAACGGCTTCGTCTAATTTCATGATTTTTTTATGCGGAAAAAAAGGCCCTGTTTTGTAAACTGCATTATGGCTCCTGCTAAAAGTATACTGAATCCGGGCTCTGATGTAAATGTCGTACAGGCTGTGAAAAACTCCGTAAACCAACAGTATATAAAGGGTATACAGCCAGACTTCGCTTAGTATTTCTTTAAAAAAATACAATACCACTGCAACAGCTAAAATACCCGCCAAAAACCACTGCGATAAGGTCTGCAGTGGTTTTACGGGCTGAAAAGAAAACGAATCAGGCGTTTCGGTGATATTGTATTTTTCACGAATGTTCATTGCTGTGCAGTATTTCATCAATTTCGTTAGCCAGGTTCTGGATTTTTCTGCTTGTAAAGGCCTGTGCCAGCATGATGCATTTTTCTTTTCCATCTTTTAAATAATAGGCATTCAGCGATGTATTGGTCGTAAGCATATATTGTTTAAGCCTTACCAGTTCAAAATTCTGGAAATCTTTGAGCGGTATACAAATCGGTGAGTTTATAAGACCAATTTTGGCGGTTATCTCTTTTCTGTCCATGTCAATCACAACCTGCTTTACCCAGATGGATATAAAACAGAGAATGGCCAGGATGGCAAAAATCCAGAACATGATGCTTTCTTTTAAATAAAGGCCAATTACGGCAAACAGGGTTAATCCAATGCTCACCATAAGTCCAAAACCATATTCCCGTTTCATGACATACTGATTGCCGTTTTTGATAAAATATTGTAACTGCATCCTGCTTATTCTATGGTTACCCCGTCAATAATTAAGAGACTGCAGTACAAAGCGAAATAGGAACTGGAATAATCACCTGTCAGCTGATCACTTAAAGAGTCCAGTTTGGCTGCTTTAAATTCAAGTTTTCGGGAAGGTGTTTTGCCGTAAGTATCCACCATCGTAATCTGACCGTCAAGTCCGTTTTTACTGGTGGCAAAAGCACGAAGTAAATTGATATCCTGTCTTTCAAAATCAAGTGAGAAATAATAAGATCTGTTGTCTGTTTTGTCAGCCGGGTCTTTGTAATTAATTCCTTTGCTAAAGGAAACGGTAGCAGAACGTAAGGGAACGGTAATGGTTTTATTTCCGTCTTTAACTGTTATTTCTATTTTAGTGCGTTTATCATCACTTTGTGCCTGGGTAATCTGAGTTAAAAAACAGAAACAGATAATTACTAATGAAAGGATTTTCTTATTCATAATAGTATTGCTTTTAAAAATTATTTAGTACAACAAGATTACTTCATCCCTAAACTTCCGGCAATTGTAAATTGGCAAACGGAGGGTTTCTGTTTTTATTTGGTTAATTATGAAATATATCAGGGATAACGGGCTTTAACAAAGTGTAATAAGGTGTTGTAAACAAGGATTTTATCCGTAAAAAACAGCCAAAAATTGTTTGGTCAGTCAAATCACAATTTGTATTTTGCCGTCAATTACCACTAAATATGCTCCCGAAAAACAGTATTTTTTTCCTAAACTATGCCAAAACCAGCCTGTATTTTTTCGGGTTTATTTTGGTTTTATTTCCTTTCAGGGTTTACTCCCAGACAATTTCTGTTGTTGAAAAAATGGCCGCAGAAGGATATGCTAAACGTTTTTCGGATACTACGGCCTGTATGGACATTCAGAAACGGGCACTCAGACTAGCTCAGAAAAACAAAAGCAAGGAGGACGAAGTTATCTGTTACGCCTACATGGCACTTACACAAAGACGGCTGCTTCACCTGAAAGAGTTTATGCATTATGCTGATACGTCTTTTTATCTTTCGAAGTCTGTCAATTCAGTCAGGGCGAAAGCACATGCTTCGGTTGCTATGGGTTCTTTAAAATCGTATATTGAAGACAAACCTCAGGCAATGAATTTTCTGCTGGAAGGGTATAAACTGTTTTCAAAAGTAAAGGCACACGATCAATGTGCCAAAATAGCCTCGGATATCTCGTATTTGTTTTCTCCGGCATCACCCGCAAAAGTAGAGAAATATGCCCGGGAAGCGATGGTTCATGCGGCCAAAGCCGGCGATCCTGAAAGTGAGCTGCACGCCCGTCTGGCCTTTGGAGGTTTTTTATCTGATAATTTGGAAAATGGCGGTGTTTCGGACTGGGAAACGGCTATGCAGTTTTTTAAGGAAACGGCAGCCCTGGCAGAAAAAAAAGCGGATAACATTATCAGTAAAAGCAACATTGGGATTGCCTGCATAAATCTGGCTGATTTGTATACCAAAGGCCCCGAACCTATAGAGGAAAAACCTTTTCTGGAAAATCTCAGAAAGGCAACAGCCATTGCGAAAAAGTACAATGTTAAAATTATTTACAGAAGTGCTATTGGACTTCAGGGACTGTATTTTACACAGAAAGGCGATTACCTGAAAGCAGAGCTTTTGTTTATAGAAGGTATCAATTATCAAAAAAGCCTTCCGTATACGGATAATTATCTTTTGGCCAATTTTTACAGCTGTTTAAAAGATGTTTCTGTGAAAAGAAAAGACTTTCAGGCTTATTATGGGTATGATACGCTCTATTCGAAATATACACAGTTAAAGTATAAAGAATCGGCACAGTCCATGCTCCAGAATGCCGATGCCAGATATGAATCGTCTAAAAAAGCAGAACGTATCCGGCAGCTTGAACTGGAAAAGGAACTGGAACAGAAAAACAAACTGCTGGGTTACGGTATAGCCGGGGTTTTACTGATAGGCCTTGTATTTATGTTTCGTTCGTATTATTACCGCCAGCGTTATTACCAAAACCGGGAAGATTTTTTAAAACAGGAGCAGGCTCATAATGAACTTAAGATGCAGCTGCTGGAAAAAGAAACGATCGAAAACCTTTCAGCGAGACTGTCTTTAGAAAGACGGCTGCTGCGCTCGCAGATGGATCCGCACTTTATTTTTAATGCACTGGGCAATATTCAGAGTATGATTTTACAGAAAGATACTCTTCCGGCAGTTTCTTATCTGAATAAGTTTGCCAGACTAACGCGGCAGGTTTTAGAGCAGTCCCGCAAAGAAACCATTTCGCTGGAAGAAGAAATCAATACATTGCAAAATTATATCGAACTCCAGCAGCTTCGTCTGAACAATGGTTTTGATTATGTTATTGAATGTGATTCGAATGTTGAAACCGATGTTTTGATTCCGCCTTTACTAATCCAGCCTTTTGTTGAGAATGCTGTTGAACATGGCTTAAAACCGCAGGAAAACAGTGTGAGAGGGCTCATTGAAATTTATTTTAAAGAAGAGCAGGAAGGGCATAATCTGCTTTGTACGATCAAAGATAACGGGATTGGCTTAACAGCTTCCCGAAAATTAAAAAGTAATGATACACATCAGTCACTTTCGACAACAATTACGGATGAAAGACTGTTTAAAATGCAGAAGGAAAACCCGGATGCCGGATTTACGGTAACAGAACGGAATCCTGAAACAGATAGCCACGGCTGTATAGTAATTATAAATATCCCCATTTTATCATGATATATAAAACGATAATTATTGAAGATGAACACCGTTTAAAGGAAGCTTTGTCTATTATGCTCGAAATGGTTTCGGGTGACACGATACAGATTATTGGATACGCTGAAAGTGTTGCTGAAGCAGTAAAAATAATTGACCGCCTTAAACCTGATCTGGTTTTTATGGATATTATGCTGAAAGACGGGACCGGTTTTGAGGTGTTACAGCAGCTTACGTTTCATGCTTTTCATCTTATTTTTACAACGGCTTATGAGCAGCATGCTATTGATGCATTTAAGTACAGTGCTGTTGATTATCTGCTGAAACCTGTTGACCCGCAGGAACTAAAAACGGCTATTGACCGTATTGCACTTATGGAGCAGCGGGTACTGGAGAAACAGCAGCTTACAGAACTGCAGCATAATCTTTCGAAAACACCGGACCGAATTGTTCTGCCTACTCAGGAAGCGATGTATGTAGTAAAACCGGAACAGATTATAAGGTGTGAAACTTCGGGCTCGTATACTACTTTTTTTCTCACAGACGGCAGGAAAATAATGGTTTCCAAACCTTTAAAAAATTATGAAGATATACTGCTTCCGCCTTTGTTCTTCAGGGTTCACCAATCGCATTTGATTAATGTAAATTCGATTTTAAGCTATTCCCGTGAAGGAATGGTGCATATGAACGATAAATCGGCTGTACCGGTTTCCAGAGGAAAAAAAGAAGCTTTTTTCAAATTGATGAAAGATGAGATTTAATTTTTAGCAGTTGACGGTTTATGCCGTAAAGGCATTCAAATACTAATTAAAAGTTACCAAAGACAAAGTGATTATTGGGCTGTGATTAGATTGTATCTATTTTTGAGCTGTAAAAATAATAGAAACCATGAATAATAAAACCTTATCAATCCTGAGTTACGTAACCATTATTGGCTGGATCGTAGCTTTTGTACAAAGTAAAGACCTAAAACCAAAAAGTGATCTTGTCACGTATCATCTTAAACAGGGCTTCGGAATTTTTCTGTTTTCCCTAGTGGTCAATATTGCTCTTTCTGTTGCCGTGATGACAGTGCCTTCTCTTTATTTCCTGAGTTATATTGGTTACGTAATTTTCATTTTATGGATTTTCGGAATCATCAATGCGGCCAACGAACAGAAAAAACCAATTCCGGTAATCGGATCCTTGTTTGAAGATAAATTTAGTTTTATAAACTAAGAATTTCTTTTACCCTTTAGCAGCGTTTTAATTTTTTGGATAGTCCTGTTATCCCCGGCATCTTTCCCATATTTTACGGGCAGGGATAACAGTAAACCTAAATCTGTTTCATTTTTTAACTTGTAGTTTTTGACTATGTAACAGAAGTTTGTTTTTTTAACAGCATACCTGCTGTATTCATTTTGAATTTGATTTTATAATTTGAAAAAGACAGTTTTAGTACTGTCTTTTTTGTTTTACAGGCTTTTAGACAGATCCAGGGTTTCTATTTCAGATAAATCGGCATTGCATTTTACAAAAGAAGCGGGAAATCCGGTTTTAATTTTTCCGAGTTTGTTTTCCATACCAATAGCAGCCGCTGGTCTTGAAGAAGCCATTTTTAGAACTTCATCTGCCGGAATGTTTAACTGGGTATAAGCATTTTGTACGGCTTCGATCATAGAAATAGCGGCTCCGGCCAGATTGCCTTCGTTATTTCTGTAAAAACCGTTTTCTAAATGGGCATCAAAGTTTTCCCATTTAAAATGATCTACTTTACGTCCCAGAAAAGCAGCATCACTTATTAAAAATAATTTTTCCTGTTTGAGTCTGTAAGCAATCTTCGCGGCGGCGTAATCGCAGTGAGCACCATCAAGCACTATGGGAGCAAATACATTTTCGTTTGCAAAAACAGCTCCTACCAGTCCGGGTTCACGGTGGCCAAATTGTGTCATGGCATTATAGAGGTGGGTAACCAGATGAATTCCTTTTGAAAAATAATACTGAGCTTCTTTATATCCCATGGCGGAATGCCCGGCCGAAAGGACAATACCGCTTTCGAGCAGCATATCCAGCTGGTCTTCTGTAAAACATTCCGGGGCAATGGTCATTACTTTAATAACGTTTTTACCGTATTTTATAATTTCTTCAAGCTCTGTATTAGTTGGTTTTCGAACACGGTCTAAAGTATGGGCTCCTCTTTTAAGAGGATTTAAAAACGGGCCTTCCAGATGCATTCCAATGACACCATTCTGATGTTTCTGTCTATAGTGTTTTACAGCTTCGATACCTTGCAGAATAGTTTCATTAGAGGATGAAATTAAGCAGGGCAGTACCTGTGTTGTTGCATACTTTAAACTGGAATCGTAAATATCCTGAATGGTTTCCTCGTTGGGTGCCTGACTGAAATAGTATTTTTCGCCGCCGTTAATCTGAATGTCAATAAAACCGGGGGCGATATGTTTTCCTTTTAAATCAAGAGTTGAAATACCATCCGGGATTTCATTTTGTACAGAAAGTATGGTTCCGTTTTCAATCAGGATAACTCCGTTATTTATTATCTCTTCACCTGTATGTATGATGGCGTTTACAATAGCCTGTTTCATTTCTGTTGCTTTTATCTGAATAATGAGGCCTAAAGATACAAATGTCCGGCTGTGATTGACCAGCCGGGAATATTTAAAAAATGTTAAAAATAAAAAGAAACTCGGTTTGCATTTTGGTGATAATAAATACTTTACTTCTCAATAAAAGTTATTTTTATATACGTTATGCAAATGTCACTGACTTTGCTTCTTTTAACGAATGTTTTTTACCAAATATACGTTGTAAAAGGAATCAAATACTGTGTTTTTTTAATGTACATTTCATTTTTTGAGCCTCTATACTGAAAATAATTTTTTAAGGCTTGCTTTTGCTAGTTTAAAGAGTAAAAGTTTAATTTCCTAAAACGAACATTCGCTGTAAAATATATTTTTGATAACTAAACCTAAAAAGCCCGATCCTGAATTTTCAGGATCGGGCTTTTCAAAAAACAGGGTAAGGTTTTAATTTATCCGTGGGCTTCAACAGAAACAGTATTCCATTCTTCCCACTCTTTTAATTTCTGTTCATAGCTTTGTTTTACAAAAGGAAGGGCTACTTTCCCCAATAACAAACGTAAAGGAGGATTTTCGGTTTCAACTAATTTTACAAGAGCTGGTGCAGTAGCTTCTACTTTTCCAAAAGAAGTTTCAGCCTCTGCAAATGCTTTTTTTAACGCATCGTAAGCAGGAATACTCTGTGTATTGATTCCGGTATGCCAGATATTAGAGGCATAACCGTTTGGCTCGACTAAAGTAACATGAATACCGAATGGTTTTACTTCAGCTGCCAGAGTTTCACTTAAACCTTCGATAGCAAATTTAGACGCATTGTACAATCCCATTGTGGGTAATGCTGCTAATCCTAAAATAGAGGATACCTGAATAATATGACCGCTTTTTTGATCTCTCATAATAGGCAGTACCGCTTGTGTAAGCCATAAAGTTCCAAAAAAGTTTGTTTCAAACTGCGCTCTGGCTTCCTGCTCATTTGCTTCTTCAACAGCACCGGTTAAGGCATATCCCGCATTATTGATCAGGATATCGATAGTCCCAAAATGCTGCTGTACTTTCTGAACCACTTCGAGGGATTCCTGACGATTGTCTACATCGAGTTTTAGTGTTAAGACACCATCTCCGTATTTTTCTTTTAAATCCTGTAATGCTTCCACATTGCGTGCTGTTGCGGCTACTTTATATCCTTTTGCTAAAAAGGCATCTGCCCAGGCTTTTCCAAAACCTTTTGAGGCTCCTGTAATTAAAATTGTTTTTGACATTGTATTTGTTTTTTAATAATTAGTATGAATGATTTAGGACTTACTCCTTTGTTTTACTATATGTTATTTATTTTTAGAATTGCAGTCCCTTCTATAGTCGTTATTATTTGTTATTGTTATTGACTTTTGCCATTGCTATTGATTTTTATCATTGCTATTGATTTTTGTCATTGCTATTGATTTTTACCATTGCTATTGATTTTTGTCATTGTCATTTGTTATTTAAAATATGACTGATCGGTCATTTTTTTAATAAAAAAAATTATTTACAGTTTTGGTCGATTACATTTTTGAGTGTTTTGACAATAATCTTCATTTTATCATTGTTACCGGAAACTCTCGACATTAAATGAGCACCTTCGAGCATAGCAAACAAAACAGCAGCAAAATCAGCTGGATTCCAGTCTGCTTTGAATTCCTGATCCGCAATTCCTTTTTCAATAATGCCGGATAATAATTGCTGGCCCTGTTTAATAGCGTTGTTTACTTTTTCTTTTACAATTGGATTGGTGTCGTCAGCTTCTGTTCCAAAATTTAATAAAGGGCAGCCTCCAATAACAGGCGGGTGTGTAGGATTACTGAAAAAATCTATATAGGCAAATAATTGTTCTTTTGCCGTTTTGCATCTGCTTAAAGCCGTTTGAAGTTTTGTACTCAGCAGTTTCATATTATGATCAACGGCAGCACAGGCCAGTACTTCTTTATTTTCAAAATGAACATACATACTGCCTTTTGACAGTTTGGTGGCTTCCATTATATCGCTCATAGAAGTAGCTGCAATCCCTTTGGTATTAAAAATAGGAGCTGCTTTTTCTATAATAAATTGTCTGGTTTCTTCGCCTTTTGCCATAACAGGATTTCATTTACGAGGCAAATATATGACCGATTGGTCATTTTTGCAACTGTTTTTGTGTTTTTTTTATTGAAGGCATGTTATTAAAATCGAAAAAGCATGCCCTAAAGCATGCTTTTCAAGTCGGTTAAGTCTTTCGTTTAGTGGCTTTCGCTATTTTCAAACCCCAGAATTGTAATCATATAAGGAGTTGTGGAAACTTTAATTCTATTTACAATAGCTGTTTTTTCTAAACTCACCTGAAGCAATTCGCCGGTTGCAGGTGAAGTAACATAAGCAAAGTTTTCACTTAACTGCATTTGCGGTTTTAAAGCTGTATCGGCTGCAGTTTCACTGATAATTTTTCCTTCTTTTTCAACCTGAAGGCTGTTTAGGTTAAACAATTTAAATTCACCGGAATGAAGTAAAACACCTAACTTTTTATGGTTGTAACTTACTTTACACTGCATGATCGTAGTGTTTTGGATGATGGGTTTTATAGTATCATTTACCACATCAATTAAATAAGCACCTTTTGCAGCAGTAAAACCAACAAATTTTCCGTTGTAATCTGTTTCTAAAATAGTTCCAAACCAGGCTGTTCCAAAATCTTCAGGAAAAGCAATTAGTTTTTGCTTTCCGTTATTTTCTACAACCAAAACGCCGCTTGCCGATCCAAAAACCGCATACGTTCCGTCAGAAGCATTTCCGTGAATTCCTTTTGTAGCAAGGGTCGGTTCAAATAAAGTTTTACCCGTATTGTCAATAATTTTTACTTTTTCAGGCAGTGTTCCTGTAACCGAATTATCTTTTACCGTAATAGCATAGGTTCCGTTTCCAAAAGCGGCCATAGCACCATGATGTGCCAGAAGGCCGGCATTGATCGTTCTGAATTTAGCACCCGCTGTATTTACCTCAGATTCTTTTGCGACAGACAAAGTACCGTCGCCATCATTAAAGGTGAGTATTTCGCCAATTTTACTTTTAAAATGCGTAGGTAAAAGAGATTGCCCGGTTAAAGCACCAAATTGCGGCAGTCCGTCAACATCAATGTGATCACCATGGCTTTCAAATCCGCTGTCAAAAGTTTCCACCGTATTATCGGCTCTGTGCACAATTCCGGCATATCTTCCTGATTCAGTTGTATAAAGCGAAGATTTAGCAAATTTTGCATTAAAGAAAGAAGATGTGGCATCAACCGGATTTACCAGTGTAAGCTGTGTTGTTTTTTCATCCGAAAGTAAAATTCTCAGATATTTGAATTCCGTTAATGCTTCATCCGGAGTTTCCGGAGTAGTGTCGTCATCGCTGCTGCAGGAAACGGCAAAAAGCGATAAAGCAAATAAGAAAATCAGTTTGAAATAAGTTTTAGTCATTGTTAAATGTATTTAGGGTTAATATTTACGTGATTTTAAAAATTTATAGTGACTGGCATCGATTTATAGACGCTCGTGTTGTAAGAAGTATTTTTGTACAGCACCACCCAGTTGTACTGACCAGATTCCCATGCTTTTTCAGCAGTTACAGCATTTCCTTCATTGTCTTTTTCGGCACCCAGAATAATACTTTCACCGCCGTATACATCATTTATTTTTTGAAGTGTTGTAATTTTTGATGCCGGTCCAAGATCTTTATGTTCTACTTTCGAAATAAGGATTACTTTTTTAAGATCAAGATTGTCAGTGCTTTCAGGGTAATAATTAAGACTTTTTTTTATCAAAACAGAATACAATATGCCATTGCCCATAATCTGGCTGATTTGGGCATGAGCGGTCAGTTTATCATTTTTTTTGAAGATTAACTGTGGTTCAACCCAGGTTTCCATATAGTAAATCAGATCGTCATTTCGCGAAAGCATATCCCGCCCAATAACGGGATCAACCGACATATTGGCTGGATCAGTAAGGGTTATGGTTTCTTTAATTTCAAGTGAAGTCCCGTTTTCGTCTGTTACGATAAATAAGAAATCAAATTTACCTTCAACGGCATCTGCAGGAATGGTAAAATGTTTATGAACATTCGTGTTTTTTGTTCCGGTATATTCCGGCCATGTTAATTCAAGCTTCCATTCTTTTGAATAGGCTTCGCCGGTTTTAGGAAGTATTTTCAATTGTACACTGGCAATTTTATTTCCGGCTGTGACATCAGCATTAAAATGAAAATCACGTCCAATTAAAGCCTGTTTATTATCTGCCGTTCCAATTTCAATATTTTGGGCAGTTGGTTTTAAAGCTTCGTTATCTTCATCACTGCTGCAGGCAGTAAAGACTGAAGCTGTCAATAGAAATAAAAAAAATGATGGTGCTTTTTTCATGGTTTTGAGATATTAAAATTTGTTGTTTTCAGGGATGAATTAAAAAGGGAATTTTTACAGAAAGAACAATGTTTCGGCCCATTTCCGGAAGTTCTATAAGTCGATAAAAGCTCGTATGATTCAGATATCGTGTATTAAATAAATTCTGAACCTGAAGCGAGACATTAAAATTCTGTTTTCCAGTTTGTAGTTTTGTTCCTAATGCGAGATTAAAAACATGACTGCTTTCGGTTTTCTTTTCCGGCGGAACAATACGGTCCTGCTGTGTTGTATAGCGATAATCGAGTGAAAAATAAGTTTCTTTTAAATTTTTAATTTCAGGATTATAATTTATGCTAAACAAAACAGAGGCGGGAGGAGAGAAGGGAAGCGTATATCCTTTTTTACTGCCTGACAGCTGTTCTGAATACAGATATTCGGCTAAAACCTCTCCCTCTAAATTTTTTAAAAGCTGATACTTAAACTGGAGTTCACCGCCATACCGTATCACCTCGCTCTGCTGGTATTCGAAAACCTGATTTCCGGCACCATAATAAATGTCATGTTGTGAGGTTGGATTTAAATAAATGAAATTGGGGAAATAATTTAAAAATGGACTCAGCTGCAGGGACCATTTGTTTTCCTGCCAGTCAACTCCAAGGTCTAATTGATAAGAACGTTCCGCATCTAAATTCGGGTTTCCTTTTTCAAACCGGAAGTAGTGATAATTGACACCGTTGGAAGCAAGTTCTTTGGCAATCGGCATTCTGTAACTTGTTCCTGTATTTGCTTTAAAAATAACTTTTCCCGGACTGTAATTTACTCCGGCAGACCAGGTAAAGCGGCTAAAAATGCGTGTCAAATTTTCGGATCGTTTTAAATATTCCTGACTGGTCTGCCCATTTTGACTTACCTCGCTTTCAAACCAGTCTGTATAGGATTTCATTTGTATATGGGCATAATCAAAACGGACTGCTCCGTGAAGTGTCCATAAATCAGTAAGCTTTATTTTGTCATAAGCAAATAACCCGGTACTCACCTGGTTAAAAGCCGGAATCAGAAAACTCCAGCCATTGATTTCATTTTGCTGTTTTTCGCCGTTTATTCCTAAAATAAATTGATGTTTTCCTGTTGAAAATTCGTCTTTAAGGGCTGCCGAAAAAACATTTTTATCATACTGTCTTTCCAGATTGTGCGGAGCATACATATTGTCCGGATATACAGGAGGCATATAACCATGGTTCACATAATGGCTCCATTCGCGGCGAAAGTTTTTCTGAAAACCCAATTGTGCCTGCAGCTGATGTCTGCTTAATTCAAACGAAGTTGTATTACTGATTTTAGTGTGGGTGACCTGCTGATAAGGCATCGCAATATCCCGGCTGGATTTGTCGTGAAATTCAAGATCTACATTACGGGGTTCCAGGCCATGGGCATTGGCAAAAAAACCGCTTTTGCTGTAAACAGAACTGAAATTAAAGACCGATTTGAATTTTTCGCCTGCAAATCCTGTACTGGCATGTAAATCCAGTTCGCGTCCCGCTGTATTACGCAAATGATTTTTGTATAAAGGCACAGCGTAATTATAAACATGGACCGTATCGGCGGGAACTCTGTAATCGCCATAGTCCATTGATGTAATGCGGGTATCGAAGAACCAGTTTTCATTTCGGCCAAATAAATTCAGGGAACTGCCTACCTGCCCATTATTGCTTTTGGCCGTAAAATCGACGGTACCTCCCAGTGTGTTTTTTTGAGGCAGCGGCAGCGGTTTTATGTTTACAGCGCCGCCAATAGCATCAGAACCATACAGAAACGATGCAGGACCTTTTATAATTTCTATACGATTTACGGCGTACTGATCGATTTCCAGACCATGATCGGCTCCCCATTGCTGGCCTTCATGTTTGATACCGTTTTCGATTACAATTACCTGATTAAAACCCAATCCGCGGATTAAAGGTTTTGAACCTCCCGAACCAATCGAAATAGTTTTAACCCCGGGAATTCTCTGTAAAGACTGCATGAGGCTTCCGCCAAGATTTCGCTGAATATAATGGCTGTTTACAGTTTCAACAGATAAGGATGATTCCTTTTTGACACGATTTCCGTACTGATCGGTAACCACAACTTCATCTAGTTCTTTGATTTCCGGATTTGTATTTTGAGAATAAACTTTTGAAAAGGAAAAAAGATACAGAAGTAAAGTCAGCAGCAGGGCAGTTTTATTTTCAGTCATGAAAAACAGCTTATAATATTTTAATACTTAAACCTTTAATAGTCTGCCAGCCTTCTTTATCTGTCAGCCGGATCATAAAATGATAATCGCCTGAATCAATATCTTCAGGAATTGTAATTTCCTGTACCGCCTCGTAGTTTTTTAATCCTTCAGGCAGGGTAACTGAATTAATGTATAACAATGGTCTTATGGCTTTTTTTACCGGATCTGTTTCGCAGTTGGTTACTTCGGTACTGTGCGTATGATGATCAAAATTGTGATGAATATCCAGACTGTAAGATCCTAAAGCGGCATTGTCGCGGAATGCAGCGCGGAACGTGATTTTTTGTCCTTTACGAATCTGACTGCATTGCACCGGAAATGCATTGGATGCCGAAATATCGATTACCGGATATTCAGTATCAATAGCTGTATTGTCGCTGCTGCAGCCGGCAAAGAATGTTACGGAAATAAAGAGCAGCGCGATGCGGATTTTTGTTTTCATTTGTGCGGGTTTTAATTAAAATTTGATTTTCGACAGTTTATAGTTTTACCGAAATGTCTATAGACTGTGACCAGTTGATGTTGTAGGTCGTATTTTTATAAACCGCCAGATAGATATAGTCACCCGATGTCCAGGCTCTTGTGCCCGTTATATCCTGAGGTACGGGCTGATTGTTATCTGTACGGGAACCTATAAGGAGTAAAGGCATATTTTTTATAACATTGTAATTTTCGTCGACAATGGTATTAGAAAAAGTGCCCACTTCAGCCATGTCTTTGTGTTCTGCTGAATCGTACACGATTACTTTGCTAAAATCAATCTGATCGATACTTTCCGGTGTATGTTTTGCATTTTTAGGGATTAAAAGCAGGTATAATTTTCCATTGCCTTTTACTCCGGATAAGGTAACCTGCGACTGGAATTTATCTTCTGTACTAAAGCTGTCTCCTTCCTGATAATATTTTCCTTTTCGAAAAAAGAAACTATCATTTTTAAAAACATTAAAAATGGTAACAACAGGATTTACGGGCAGATTTCCGGCGGCGTAAATCGTAATGTTTTTCTTTACTTCAAGCCGGGTACCGTTTTGGTCATTCACGATAATTACAAAATGATATCTGCCTTCGGGAGCTTCAGCCGGGATATCAAAATGTTTATGTACAATCGTATTTTTTGCTCCGGCATACTGAGTCCAGTTTATTTCGTGTGACCATACTTTTGAATAACTTTCTTCAGCTATCTGTTCTATTTTAATCTGTATATTGTCTATTTTATCACTTGCGGTAACTTCTGCATTAAAATGAAAATCTTCGCCTATTACGCCAATTTCATTATTTCCTAATCCTAGTTCGATTTTGTCGATAGCAGGTTTCGATAACTCCGCCTGGGTTTTATCGTCATCGCTGCTGCAGGCTGTTAATGTAAGTACGCTTAAAAGTGCGGCAGCAATAATTCGGGCTGCGTTTGTTTTCCTGAATTTGATTTTTATCATAGTATATTTAATTGAATTACAAAAAAGTAAATGTTTTTGAGAGGTATTTAGACACACCAGACCAGGTATCTCCTGAAAGAAAATACTTTGCTGTCCGGGTTAAATCACGAAAAATTTATCAGGAATAGTTGTACTGCGTATTCGGCTGTAAAGAAAACACAAGCTGTCAGGAAACAGTGGGACGAAATTAAAATACGTCCGTGCAGCCCGAAGACTTCAGATATGAAATTGAAATTTACAATTGCTGCTTTCTTAATGGGTGATAATACAAACAGGTTCTTGTTAGTCTGTTGATTTCCAGGAATTCAAAATAGTATTGAATTCAGCTGTACTAAAACAAACAAAAGAAAATAGAAGTCATTGAAAAAATGACGTAAGTACAAGACACGTTTTCTTAGAAACGATTTATTCCTGATTTTAAAATTTAGGAGGTGCACGAAGGGCAAAAAGAGAACCTTTAAAGAAATTAGAATACGTTTTAGAATAAAATACGGTAAAGGAATTTACAGTAACATTTTTATAAAACGTAAAAGGTTCAAAATAGAAAGGTGTTACAGGGCTGAATTTGAAATGACAGATGGCACATTCTTCGCCTGTTGGTTTATGTAGTTTTAAATCGCTTTTGCTATTATGGTAATGATGGCTGCTTTTTGATGCAGTAGTATGATTGTGGATATGTTCATAAGAATGTATAACAGGAAATAGTATGGCAAACAATACTATTAACGGCAGCAGAAAAGTACTAAATTGGAGTTTCTTTTTCATTCAGATGATTTTGCATTTAATAATGCAACAGTATTGCAAATATAAGATTCTTATTTTTAAATACAACATTGTTGCAATAAAAAGTTTTTTAGTTTAATGACAAAATCCCATTTTGAATAAAATGGGATTTTGGATTTTTATACTATCGGGTCCTGTTCCGGTCATCATCATTACCAAAGTTCTGCTCTTTTGGTTTTAGGTTTTCACCTCCAAATTTGTAGTTCAACGAGATCCTGAAACCTCTCGTATCGTTATAATTTTTAAGGCTGGTTTTAATACCATTAGAATTGTAAGCAATTATTGGTTTTTGAGCATTTAACACATCTTCGGCGGTAATGGCAAAAGAGAGTTTTTTGTTTACGGTGAGTAATTTAACTGAAATGTCCAGGATATTCAGGGTTGAAATATTAAAAATCTGATAACGTCCCGGCAGCTGTAACCCATAATTTAATCCTATAAAAAATGTTTTGGAAGGGTTTAGGGTGAAATCGTTGTTACTGTAGATGTAACCATTGTATCCATCAACTGAACGGATGAAATCTGTTTTTGATTTTACATTCTGATAGTTCAGATTGTATCCCGTATAACTGTTCCACCACGAAAACGTATTAAAATTGTAATAAGCCGAAATTCCAATCTGGTAGGTATTGGCATAATTTAAAGGAGTACTTTTAGTACTGTTTGTTTGAGGATCAACAATAGCCAGTTCTTGTCCAAAATTGGAAACCTGAGAAAAATAAACAGTATTGACCCATTTCTGATTTCGGATAAAAGAAAACTCAAAATTATCTATCAGCGAAGGTTTTAAATAAGGGTTTCCTTCTGAATAGTAATAGGGACTGGTTCGTACGATAAACGGATTCAGGTACTCAAAGTCCGGTCTGCGGATTCTTCGGCTGTAATTTAGAGAGAATGAATTTTTATCATTAGGTACATAGGTAATATAAGCAGTTGGAAACAATTTTATGTAATGGTTTGTATTGGTCTGGTTTAGGTTTTCAGAATACCCTTTGGTTTGTGTAGCTTCAAATCGAAGACCAAACTGGGTTTCCCATTTTTGATTTATTTTTTTGTTTCCCGAGAAATAGAGAGCTTCGTTGTATTCTTTATAATTAAAAATATTGGATTGATTGGTATTAAAGACCGGAACTCCGGTTTCATGATCAAAAACCGTTAAATGATTGGTGGTATTGGTATGAAAAAACTTTCCTCCAAAACTAATATCGGCCCATTTATAAGGAAGGGCAGCGTCAATACCAGCAGCATAATTATGGATACTGTTGTCGTTAAAATTAGCCGATGAAAAGTAAGTTCCCGGAATACTGCTTTTATCTGGATTTAGTTCATTTCCAGAGAAGAAACGGGAATCATTTTTCTGATAATTAAAATAATCGAAATCAAGGGTAATCTTTTTGCCTAAACTGTCCAGTGCAAAACTGTTGTGAAGGTTAACGGAATTCATTTCCGGTTTATTCCCGGCATTGGCATGTGCTGCGATATAGGAATTAACACTTTCGGTTTGCGTTTTGTATCTTGTTGTAAAAGGATTATTTACCGAAGTTTTATCGTTAAAACTGCCCAGATACTGGATTCCGGCTGTCCAGTATGGCTTTATTTTATAATCGATTCCCGTCCCGATGCTCCATAAATCATTTTCAGATTTGTTCTTTATTTCCTGTTTCCAGGTTTCATCCGGATAAAAGATTTTGCTTTCTGATGTAGTCAGCAGTTTTTCTTTTCCTTTATTGACAGAAGCCTGAAAAGAAAGATTCTGGTGATTGTATAAAAATAACCCGTTAAGGGAACCGCCGGCGTAGGTTTTTTGAATATAAGAAGTTCCTAAACTGGCATTCCATGAATTAGGTTTTGCACTTTTTAATTTGATATTAATCATTCCGCTGTTGCCTTCTGCGCTGTATTTTGCGGGGGGAGTGGTAATGACTTCAATACTTTTAATTTGATCTGACGGAATTGATTTAAGAAAAATAGCCAGATCTTCCTGAGGCATTTTTTGAAGCTGGTCATCGATCATAACCAGAACTTCTCCTTTGCCCACAATAGAAATAACTTCATTTTGAACTCTTACCGTAGGTGTTGCTTTAAGGGCATCTAAGGCTGTCCCTCCGGTCGCAGTTACGGAGTTTGCAACATTAAATATAAGGCGGTCTGCTTTCTGCTCCAGCAGTTTTTTTCGGGTATTTACGGTTACGCCTTGCAGTTCAACAGATTCTTTGATTTCAATTGTTCCCATATCAATATTGCGATTCAGATCTATTTCCTGTTTTAAATATTCGTTTCCAAATAGTTCTATTACGAAACGATATTGTTCTTCTTGGGCTTTTATTTCAAAATTGCCTAAAGAATCTGTATACGTTTGTAAGACGGTTTTGTCTTTTAGTAGTGACACGTTGACAAATTCTAGTGGCTTTTTGTCTGGACTGGTTATTTTTCCTTTCAGGGAATATTGCTGGCTTAAAACAGGGGTCTGCTGTAAAAGGATAAGTAGTAACAGGATTATTTTTTTCATGGGTTTTAAATTAATTACCCTGCAAAACTGTATGGAAAAAAGTGGGAAAACCAGTTTTATCGACAAACCCCGCTGATAAATCTACAAACCCTGTTTTGAGCTTTTTTCTGAATGTATATCTTTGAAAAAAATGTAAATGATGCAAAAAGCAACGTTATCCAAAAGAACAGAAGTACTGATCCATATTTTATACTGGTTTTTGACGGCCTATTTTACTTTCGTGAAAAGTCCGATGCAGATTCGGTTTTTTGTCCCTGATTTGTTCTATGTAACGTATATGATTGTTTTTATCTGTACTTTTTACTTTCATTATTTTATCGTGATGAAACAGGTTTTTAAAACCTTTCAGTGGAAAAGGTTTTTGGCCGGTGTGCTGGTTTCCTATTTGTTTTTTACTTTTTTGAGATGGCTGACCGAACAGGTTGCAACCCAATTTTTATTTGGCAGAATAAATTATACCAATCCGGAGTTTTTTAATTATCTGCTGGATAATCTGCGGTACAGCAGTATGGTAATTATTTTGAGTTCATTACTGTGGTTTGTCATTTATTTTATCCGCCTTTTAGAATACAATCAGATGATTCTGGAAGAGAATAAGAACACGGAGATTAAGTTTCTTAAAGCCCAGATTAATCCGCATTTTATCTTTAATACACTTAATAATATTTATTCGATGGTTTATTTTCAATCGGATAAATCACTGACGGCTATTGAAAAACTGAGTCTGATTATGCGTTTTACAACTTATGAAGCGCAAAAGGAGAAAATTAAATTAACAGAAGAAATAGACTATATAAAAGCGTATATCGAACTGGAGCAGTTACGGCATCAGGAAATGATGAGTACTGCTGTTGCTATTGAAATTGAAAGTACAGCACAGGAAATTCCGCCGTATATATTATCACCATTGGTTGAGAATGCCTTAAAACATGGAAAAGCGTCAGATGATACTCCGGTTACAATTGATCTGAAAGTGAAAAATGAGAGACTTAGTTTTAAAGTCCAAAATGAAATTGGTCTGCAAAAGAAAGATAAACTGGGAGGAATAGGGCTGGAGAACCTTAAGAAACGATTAGAAATTCATTATCCCGAAAAACATCAGATTATTTTAACGAATCATAATAATACTTTTACTGCCCAACTTGAAATAGATTTAAAATGAAGAAAATAAACTGTATTATACTGGATGATGAACCTTTTGCAGTAAAACTGATTGCGGATTATGCTTCAAAAATACCAAGACTTAACGTTTTATATGCCGATTCAGACGTATTTAAAGCTATCGAAATACTAAATACCCAAATGGTCGATTTGATTTTTACAGATATTCAGATGCCGCAGCTCACGGGTTTGGAATTTATGCAGCTGTTTAATCAGAAACACAATTTTATTATTACTTCTGCTTATCCGGATTATGCGCTTGATGTTTTTCAGTTTAATGTTATCGATTATTTGTTGAAACCCATTGTTTTTAACCGGTTTTATCAGAGTGTGGAGAAGTTTATCCGCTGGCAGGAAACTTTTCAGAATCAGGAAACAGACGATTTTTTGTTTGTAAAAGCAGACCGGAAGCATCATAAAATCAGCACAGATCAGATTCTTTATATCGAAGGATTAAAAGACTATATCCGGATTCATACCCGGGACGAAAAAATTATGGTACTCGAAAATATGAAAGACATACTCGAAAAGCTTCCGGTAAACCAGTTTGTGCGTATTCATCGTTCGTATATCATCCCCAAAAACAAAATAAAAGTCATCGAAGGCAACCAGATAAAAATGACAAACGGCGATTTTCTGCCCATAGGAGAAACTTATAGGAAACTGGTGGGGGAGTGGCTGGGGTAGGAAAAAAAACAGCTCCGCAAAGTCTTCCCAATAAAAAAAGTATAATCAGGCTGCGAAATGCCGAAAGTTTCCGGGACCGGCTTTGCGCCTTTCAAACAAATGTAATTAAAAACGTTCGCCCCATAAAGTCTCTGACTTTAAACAAAACGTTCTGAAATAAAAATCCTATTAAGACCTGAACGAAAAAAGTCAGGAGACTTTTGAGACGTTTTTGTATTCAATATGACGAAAAAAATACGCAAAGTCAGAGTAGACTGCACCCAAAAGTTTAGACGAATTTATAATTAAATTT
>NZ_JBMDKA010000045.1:0-27569 GCF_057809475.1 Flavobacterium sp. FG19
GTACCATTTTAAGTTTGTTCCTGTGGCAACTAAATCACTAACCTTTTTGGCATCAATTGCACAAAACGTTTGTGAAGAAGCTGTTGGTGCTGATGTATTGTTTACTGTAACTGCTACTGTAGTTCTTGGACTTTCGCCACAACTGTTAGTTGTCTGGCTTACATAGTAATTTCCTGTTGCTAGAGTTTCGGTTCCTGTATAAAGTGTTCCACCTGTACTGGCACTGTACCATTTTAAGTTTGTTCCTGTGGCAACTAAATCACTAACTTTTTTGGCATCTGTAGCACAAAATGTCTGTGAAGAGGCCGTTGGAGCTGCTGGTACCGTATTTATAGTTACCTGGACTAAAGTTCTGGCACTCTCTCCACAACTATTAGCAGTCTGGCTTACATAATAATTCCCATTTGTCAATGCTTGTGTTGTTGGTAATGCTGTACCTCCCGAAGAGACATTGTACCATTTCAGTCCCGTTCCTGTAGCTTGTAAATCGCTAACTCTTTTATTATCTGCAGCACAAAATACCTGAGGAGAAGCTGCAACTGGCGCTGATGAAGTTGTATTAACCGTTACCGCTACCTGAGTTCTTGAACTCTCACAACCACTTACGGTCTGGCTTACATAATAATTCCCTGATACTAGATTTTCTGTTCCGGTATAAAGAGTTCCTCCTGTGCTGGCACTATACCATTTTAAACTAGTTCCTGAAGCTACTAAATCATTAACTTTTTTATTTTCAGAAGAACAGAATGTCTGAGCAGAAGCCGTTGGTGCAGCCGGTATAAAAGTTACTACTACCGCAGAAGAGCTATTACCCGGACAACCTGCAGCGTTTATTCTCTTAACACTATAACTTCCATTTGAAGTAACTGTAATAGATTTTGTAGTTTCTCCTGTCGACCATAAATATGTACCTGAATTACCAGAAGATGTTAATACAACACTTCCTGTTATACAGGTAGTCGAACCACTTGCTGAGATAGTAGGAGTAGTTGCCTGTGAATTAATAGTGACAACAACTGGTTTTATAAACTGACATCCATCAGCAGAAACTGCTTTTATATAATAAGTCCCTGAAGCTGTAACTGCACTTGGTGTTGTATAAGCCGCAGTGGCATTTGCATCTGTCCAATACGACAAGGTCATATTAGGCGTGCTTCCTGCAGTAACAGCCGGAGCTGTTAAATCTACCGTAGAAGGCGCACAAACCGCTGCAGGATTTGTTACAAGCAAAATTGATGACTTCGGTGTTACCGCTGCACTGGCAGAATTATTTGCTGTATTTGTATCTATTGAAGATGGTAATGACGCCGTATTCGTATAATTACCTGACGCATTTATCGATGCAATAATTTTTAATGTTATAGAAGTCTGTGCCTCTACATCTCCAATACTCCAAATACCGGTTGCCGAATCATAAGAACCAACAGATGGTGTTGAATTTACATAAGTGTAACCTGAAGGAAGCAGATCATTAACAGAAACTCCTGAAACATTATTTCCTCCTAAATTACTTACTTTAATTGTAAATTCTACATTACTTCCAATACATGGCGATGCATTATCAACTGTTTTTGTAATTCCCAAATCGGTACATAAAGTAACACTTACTGGTTTTGACTGAGTCTGTGCCCCACAGGTTAAAGTTGAAGCTACAGAATAAGAACCAGTTTTGGTAGCTGTGTAAGTTGCCGAATTAGCCCCCGCTATTGCTACTCCATTCAGATACCATTGATAAGGAGCAAAGCCTGCTGGTGTTGTCAACTCTGCTTTATTATTGGTACATCCCCCACCTGAAATATATGTCATAGTAGGGTCTTCTGGCTGTGCAGCAAAATTAGAGAAAAATCCTGCCATCGAAAATCCACCACCCTGCTGTACGATTGAAACTGTCATTTTTGACGCACTGGAAATCGAAAGAATGTTAGGACTTCCTATTTGTGTATCTTCAAAATTGATTATATACCAGCCTGTTGTTCCTAATTGATGACGTGCCGTAATACCGCTTATAGTTTCAATATTAGTACCATTCACAGTTACTGCATCTGTAGCACTTCTCAAAAGAATATATCCAAAATACGGCAATGAGCCTGTACCATAGTTTCTGAACTTTGCCGTTTCAATAAAATTAGATCCGCCGCATTCTGATACCGGAGCAATTGTCGAAATATCTACCTCACAAGATTGCGCAGTACCTGAGTAAACAACAACTCTCTTATCAGCAGCAACACGTGATGCTGAAAAACTTGTATTGGAAACACCATTAAGAAAAGTATAAAAACTTCCAGCCGTAGCTAAAGTAACATTTGTTGTTCCAACTAATCCACCAGTAGTTGAGTATGTATCAATTGTTAAAACTGTATTATCTTTTGTAGCAACTACCGTAGTCTGCTCTGCCGTATCATTTCCTTTTCCTCTTTCTATAAAATACTCTGTTCCTAAAACAGCTTCCGGCGGAATTTGATTATAAGCACCATCTCCACAGCCTCCAGGCATATCTATCGCAGCAGAAGTATTCATTACAACAGGATTAGAAGATTCTACCAATGTTCCAATAGCTGCTTTAAACAAATAACTCTGTCCTGAATTTAAAGTTGTTACAATGGCATTATTGATCTTTATTGTTGTATTATCAGCAGTAGCCATAACGCTGTAAATAGGGCGTTGATCCCCATATCCATTAAAGTTCCCTAAGGAACCGTCTCTGTAATATCCTACTCTGAACCGAATACCAATTCCAGCATCTCCAAAGCTGGTCAGAGCCGCATTTCCTTTAATATCCTGATCACTTCCATCTCCTCCAAGAGCATCTGAAGCAACGTTTCTCAGGTTTATAGAAACCGGATCGCTGGCCGTAACTATCAAACCAGCCCCGTTTAAAACCGTATTAAAAGCATATGCCGGAGCCGCACTGGGAAGCCCTGCAAATCTATACACTGCCGGATTTCCTTTTACAGCTGTTAAAGTCGTTATCACTGTCCCATTGCTTCTGGATACTGTAATGTTGACAGTAGATGTAGAATTTGTTGCTATAACAATTTCATTTGCTTTACTAAAATACTGCCATGGTGCAGGAGCAATATAATGCTTCGTATAAAACTGGGCCGAAGCGTTATAACTTAGTAATAAAAAGAATAAAATAAGAAAACTTGATTTAAAGGAATTAAACCAATTAAAAGTAGAGTTACGCATAGACAGACTCGTTATTAATTTGAGTAATAGTAATTATAGAAACTGAAGACCTCTTTCTGGTTTTCAGAACATTAAGCAAATACGAAAAAATGAAAAGATTGGTTTTTTGATGATGAAAAAAAATATTTCCAGCATCATTACAATGAGAAGGCGTTTGGACCACAGGTATTTTTGGTTCAAGACACATAGTCGTCTTTAGATTAAATTAGTAGTTTTGGTGCAGCGAAAATATATAAAGACCTCAATACTAACTATATTAGTCGATCAACTACAAGGAAAAACGTTGAAATACACTTTTCTTTATGATAAATTAACTTTGGCAAGTCAATAAACATAGCAATTTCACAAGATAATAGCAGAAATTTCTTAATTTATTAAAGAAAAATTAATTTTTAGGGATTTTAGCAACAAAAACACAAATTTATCCTACAATACAAAAAAGAAAAAAACACGTTAAAAAGTGTTAAAATATTGAAAAACAATACATTAAAAACAAAACCATAAAGAATAAAAAACAACCAAAAGTTGTAAGAAAAAATTCTTACCAAGACTTTATTTTAAGAAATCGATATTTCTTTTAAGTCCTTCAAATTTTGTTCTTTTTAGAGGAGAATTCTTAAAAACGGAACGAAAAGTTTCTTCGGTAATTTCAGTCCAGTCTTTTTTTGAAAAGGAAAGTAAATCCGGATTAGGATTAAAAAGGGGTTCAGAATGCGGTTTTGAAAACCGGTTCCATGGGCAGACGTCCTGACAGGTATCACAGCCAAACATCCATTCGTCGAATTTTCCCTTCATTTCAACGGGAATATTTTCTTTTAATTCGATGGTATAATAAGAAATACATTTACTTCCGTCTACAATATAAGGCGCCAGAATTGCCTGTGTCGGACAGGCATCAATACAGGCTGTACAAGAACCGCAATGGTCTGTAACCGCATGGTCATATTCTAAATCCAGATCGAGAATAAGTTCTGCTATAAAGTAAAAAGAACCTACTTTTTGGGTGATCAGATTACTGTTTTTTCCAATCCATCCTAAGCCGCTTTTTGCTGCCCAGGCTTTGTCCAAAACAGGAGCAGAATCAACAAATGCCCTGCCGGAAACTTCACCGATATTTTCCTGAATTGAAAAGAGCAGTTCTTTTAATTTGTCCTTAATAACATAGTGATAATCCTGACCGTAGGCGTATTTCGAAATCTTAAAACTGTCGCTGTTTTGGGTTTCAGAAGGAAAGTAATTTAATAGAAGTGAAACCACACTTTTAGCATCATCGACCAGTAAAGTAGGATCCAAACGTTTGTCAAAATGGTTTGCCATATAGGCCATCTGTCCGTTATGGTTATTATTTAACCATTTTTCCAGACGGGGTGCTTCCTGCTCCAGAAAACCTGCTTTAGATATTCCGCAAGAAATAAATCCCAGCCTTTTGGCTTCAGATTTTATAAATTTCGAATATGTCTCTTTTGAATTGATACTCATCTTTTAAAAAAAGAAACTTCCACATTAACAGGTTTCAGAGTAATAAGCGGATTAAACCCGACAACATCATTATTAGATTTTATCCTGTACTTTTTAATAATTTGTGATAATGTCAGACACATTTCATAAATGGCAAATCCGGTACCGATACACATTCTGGGACCTGCCCCAAATGGATAAAAATAAGGCATTGATTCTTTCTTTTGCTCACCAAGAAAACGCTCCGGAATAAACTCATCAGGATCGTTCCAATATTTTGGGTTACGGTGCAGCTCATAAAAAGAAACTCCAATTAAGGTGTTCTTTTTTATTTTAAACTGTCCTAAAGAATCATCCTCAAGGTTCTGTCTGTCGGTAATCCAGGCCGGTGGATACAAGCGCATCGATTCATTCAAAACAGCAGTAGTATAGACCATTTTCTGGAGTTTCTCTGTTAGATTATCTGTTTGCGATTCAATATCTGTAATCTCATTTAAGATCTTCTGCTGGGCTTCGGGATTTCTTCCTAATAAATGAAGCGTAAAAGTCAGTGCATTAGCTGTAGTTTCATGACCGGCGATAAACAAAACTTTAATTTCATCGATCAATTGTTCAATAGACATACTTTCTCCCGTATCTTCATATCGGGTCTCCAAAAGCATGTTCAGTAAATCATTTATTTCTTGACCGGAAGCTTTCCGCTCTTCTATGATTTCCCGAATGATATTGTTATTTTCCTCCGCCAGTTGAAGGTGTTTTTTTACCTGACCACTCAGTGAAAACCACCACGCTTTATGTGGAAGTCTGATTTCTTTAATTAAAAACTGCTGGACTTCTTCTATAATAAATTTTATTCTTTCAAACTTATCTTCTGCACTGGAAAGCTGAAATAAAGATTTCGCCACTACATTAAATGCCAGACTACTCATTACCGGAAAAAGATCTATTGGCTTACCTTCAGCTAAACCGGCTATTTCTAAAGCAATAGTCTTATCCATATTATCAACCAGCTGGTTCATTTTCTGTTTATGAAATGCCGGCTGAATAAGTCGTCTCTGCTTTAACCAAAAATCACCATCACTGGTTAAAAGTCCTTTTCCTAAATATTTTGAAAGATATACCGACTGGAATTTAGACTTATGATAATTCTTCTGATTCTTAACTAAAATATGCTGGGCAATTTCATTGTCTCTCGACAAGATAATGTATTTTGAAAAACCAATTCTAATAGAGAAAGAGTCTCCCAATTTCTCAAAATACCTTTTATGAAAAGGAATCGGATTTTTTCGAACACCTTCGGCATCTTTAAAAAATCTGATTATTGGTAACTTGTTAGGGTAAATATATTTTACATTATTAGACATATCAACTAGAACAAACTTCCTTGAATGTTTGTATTTATTTTACCTTGTTAATCAAATTTATTTATTGTGCTGAAAAATCCATTCCGTAGTATCTTTTATATTACTGATTTCTGTATCAGGTGTATTCATTCCTACATCATGTCCTTTACCTTCTCTGATAATAAGTTTTGCCTCGACACCTTTTTTCTTTAACTCATTATAAAGATTTTGAGACTGACTAACATCTACCACATTATCAGCATCTCCATGAATTAAAAATGTTGGTACATTTGAAATATTACTAAACGGGCTTATCTTAAATAATGCCGCATTATCTCCAACTGGATCTATTTTAGTTCCGGCTAATTTTTCAATGATATCTAAGCGGCCATTCTTTTTCCTAAATTCTAATACTTCAGGAGAATCTAATCTTGATGGTGCGCATAATGCTGTTATAGATTTCATATTCTTCTTAGTGAAACCATACAACAATGCCAAATGAGCTCCGGCACTAATACCTACAATATGATATCCCTTTTTAACATAACCATATTTAGCAGAATTTCTTGAAACATAACTAACTGCTGCATCAATATCTGCTAATAAATCTTTAGCAGAAATCGTATCACTTGCATAACGATAATCGACATTGGCAACAACTAATCCCTTATTAGCAATATCCTGTGCATGCTTACTTGTATATTCAAGTCCACCCATTGACCAGGATCCTCCATGAATAAGAATAACAACTGGCAGCTCTTTTAAATTCCCATCAGGGACATATAAATCTAAAATTTGCTGGGATGATTTACCATAAGCAAGGTGGGGAAAATACTTTGTCTGGCTAAAAGAACTGCAACAAACAAACAATAAAAGTAAGAAGTAATGTTTCATAATACATTAGAATAATCCACCCTGAATATTAGTATTTATCTTTCCTAAATGTTTATACGCTTTCTCTGTTACTTCACGACCACGGGGTGTACGCATAATAAAACCTTCCTGAATCAAAAAGGGTTCATAAACTTCCTCAATAGTTTCGCTGCTTTCAGATACGGCTGTTGCCAAAGTAGAAAGTCCCACCGGTCCTCCTTTAAACTTATTAATAATCGTTAACAGAATTTTATTATCCATTTCGTCTAAGCCATGCGCATCCACATTAAGGGCTTTCAAAGCATACTTTGAAATTTCCAAATCGATAGTTCCATTTCCTTTAATTTGTGCAAAATCACGAACTCTTCGCAACAAGGCATTAGCAATACGGGGCGTACCTCGGCTGCGTCCTGCAATTTCAATGGCTGCCTCCAGATCAATAGGCATTTTTAATATTCCGGCACTTCTTTCTACAATGGTTGTTAAAAGCTCTGTTGAATAATATTGTAAACGTGATGAAATTCCAAAACGGGCCCTCATAGGAGCAGTCAGTAAACCAGAACGGGTAGTAGCGCCAATTAGGGTAAAAGGATTCAAATTGATCTGAACAGTTCTCGCATTCGGACCGGACTCAATCATTATATCAATTTTAAAATCTTCCATTGCCGAATATAAATATTCTTCAACAATTGGGCTCAAACGATGAATCTCGTCTATAAAAAGAACATCTCTTTCATCGAGATTGGTAAGAAGTCCGGCCAAATCACCAGGTTTGTCCAAAACCGGACCAGAAGTAATTTTAATTCCAACATTCAATTCATTTGCCAGAATATTAGCCAAAGTCGTTTTTCCCAAACCGGGAGGTCCATGAAATAAAGCATGATCAAGTGCCTCACCACGCTGATTAGCAGCAGCAACAAATACTTTTAAATTTTCTAAAACCTGGTCCTGACCGGCAAAATCATCAAATGACAGCGGACGTAATCTTTTTTCAAGATCTAATTCTTCTGAGTTATATCCTCTTGTAGTAGGATCAAGATTTTCGTTCATCCTGCAAAGATATAGAAACTAATTAGTTTGTAAAATAGTTAGAGAACCTATAAAGTATAAACTAAACAAAAAAGGCTGTCATTTCTGACAGCCTTCCTGATATTTTTAGTGGTGTAAAACTTGTTCACCTTCTTTCATTGGTACATTTTGAGGAACAAAATCTACATCATGATTTGGGTTACTGTAGTCATACGGCCAACGATATACGTGAGGAATTTCACCTGGCCAGTTTCCGTGAATATGCTCAACCGGAGTAGTCCACTCTAATGTTGTCGATTTCCATGGATTCTGAACCGCTTTTTTACCGTAGAAAATACTAACAAAGAAGTTATATAAGAATACTAACTGGAACGCACCTCCTACAAGAGCAAAAGTTGTAATTAAAACATTCACATTTTGTAAATCATCAAATAATGGGAAGTTCGTATTTGTATAATAACGTCTTGGAAGACCTGCCAGTCCAATAAAGTGCATTGGGAAGAATACACCGTAAGCACAAACAGCAGTTACCCAGAAGTGAATATAACCTAAGTTTTTGTTCAACATTCTTCCGTACATTTTAGGAAACCAGTGGTAAATACCAGCAAACATTCCGTAAAGTGCAGAAATACCCATTACTAAGTGGAAGTGAGCAATTACGAAATAGGTATCATGAACGTTAATATCTAAAGTACTGTCTCCTAAAATAATTCCGGTTAAACCACCTGTGATGAACGTAGAAACCATTCCAACAGAGAATAACATAGCAGGATTAAACTGTAAGTTACCTTTCCATAAAGTAGTGATCCAGTTAAACGCTTTTACAGCCGATGGAATTGCAATCAATAAAGTTGTAAAGGTAAACACAGATCCTAAGAAAGGATTCATACCTGAAATAAACATGTGGTGACCCCAAACGATTGTAGACAAAAATGCAATTGCAAGCACTGACATAATCATCGCTCTGTAACCAAAAATTGGTTTACGGGAGTTTGTAGCCATAATTTCAGATACAAGACCCATCGCTGGTAAAATTACGATATAAACCTCAGGGTGTCCTAAGAACCAGAATAAGTGCTCAAACAATACCGGAGATCCGCCCTGGTAATGTAAAACTTCACCAGCAATATAAATATCAGATAAGAAGAATGAAGTACCAAAGCTTCTGTCAAAGATTAATAATAAAGCTGCAGATAATAAAACCGGGAATGAAATAACACCAATAATAGCTGTTACGAAAAATGTCCAGATTGTAAGTGGAAGTCTTGTCATAGACATTCCTTTTGTTCTTAAATTAATAACAGTTACAATGTAGTTTAATGATCCCATTAATGAAGATGCAATAAAGATAGCCATTGAAACTAACCATAAAGTCATACCTGTACCAGATCCTGGAATCGCTTGCGGTAAAGCACTTAATGGCGGATAAATTGTCCAACCTGCAGATGCTGGTCCTGCTTCTACAAATAACGAACATAACATTACTACAGCAGATAAAAAGAACAACCAGTATGAAATCATATTCATAAATCCAGAAGCCATATCTCTTGCTCCAATCTGAAGCGGAATAAGTAAGTTACTAAAAGTACCACTTAAACCTGCTGTCAATACAAAGAATACCATGATGGTACCATGAATTGTAACTAAAGCTAGATAAATATCATTAGCCATTACACCATCAGGTGCAAATTTATCTCCTAATAAAACATTAAATATTTTAAAAGACTCTTCTGGCCACGCTAACTGCATTCTGAAAAGCAAAGACATTGCAATACCAATTATTCCCATAACAATACCAGTAATCAAGTATTGTTTAGCAATCATTTTGTGGTCAATACTAAAAATATATTTAGTAATGAATGTGTCTTTATGATGATGTTCGTGCTCGTGATCGTGTCCGTGATCGTGACCGTGCGCTTCTGCTGACATATATTTGTACTTTAAATTTTCTTAATTTTATTATTTCATAGCAACTTTAGCAACCGCTGCCTTAACCGTATCTACAACCGCTTTTACAGTATCTGTTACTTTAGTGGTAGTATCTGTTGACGGAGCAGCTCCTTCAGCTGGTTTCTCTGCAGCAGCTGCCGCTTTGATATCTTCTGCTAAAGTTGTTTTCTCACTTAACCACTTTTTATACTCTTCAGGAGTATCAACCACCACTTTCATCTGCATATTATAGTGAGAAGCTCCACAAATTTTATTACATAAAAGTAAATAATCAAATGTATAAGGATCTAAAGCTGTACCTCCTTTTGCCACTAATTCAACACTTTTTTCAGCTCTAAGTTTGTTAATATGCGCTACTTTCTCTTTCATAAAATCTAACTCTCTGTACTCAGCAGTAGTGTAAGTTGGAATGAAAGCAAATTCAGTAACCATACCAGGCACACAGTTCATCTGCGCTCTGAAGTGAGGCATATAAGCAGAGTGTAAAACGTCCTGAGAACGCATTTTGAAGTGTACTTTTTTACCTTTAGGAATATGCAGTTCAGAAACTACAATATCATCCTGAGCATTAGGATCTGACATATCAACTCCTAAAGTATTCACACCTTCAATCAAACGTACATTAGCTTTTCCTAAAACATTGTCTTTTCCGGCATATCTTGCAGTCCATTTAAACTGTTGTGCATATAATTCAATTTCAATAACATCTTCGTCTTTATCAACAAACATGATATTGTTCCACGCATATAATCCGTAAAGAATTAAACATGCCAGAACTACTGACGGAATAATACTCCAGATTGCTTCTAATTTATTACTATCAGCAAAGAATAATGCTTTTTTATCTTTATTCCCTTTATATTTAAAAGAAAACCAGTATAATAAACCTTGTGTAATAACCTGAACTGTAAAAATTAAAACCCAGGTAATATTCATTAAACTATCTACTAAACTACCATGCTCAGAAGCAGGAGTATGAAGTGCCAAATTACCCCATTTTAGTAAACCATAAATAGTAAATATATAAATGAAAGCTAAAAAGCCAAACAAAATATATCCCTGAATGTTATTATCATTATCTGTCGCTACCTGAGAATCGTCCGAAGATGCTCCTACCTGAGTAAGATCAAATATCTTGGTCAACTGCCATAAAGCAACTGCTAATAAAACTAAAACTATAATTACCAACAAACTTGTCATCTGTTTACTTCTTTAAATATTAATAATGAAAATGTTTACTTTCTTCAATGAAAGGATTTCTTTTTGCAAGCAAAGGAGATTTAGTTAATGCAGTAAATACAACAAATATAAATAACCCTAAGAAGAAAAGAATAGACGCAATTTCAGGAACTCCAATAAACCACTTATCTCCAACTGTACCAGGCATAATCATATTAAAGAAATCAACATAATGACCTAATAATATTACAATACCTGCCATAACTACAACCCAGCTAAGACGTTTGAAATCAGTATTGATTAATATTAATAACGGGAAAACAAAGTTCATAACAACGGCACCAAAGAAAGGTAAATTATACAACTGAATTCGTGTTACGAAATAAGTAACCTCTTCAGGAATATTAGCATACCAGATCAACATGAACTGAGAGAACCATAAATAAGTCCAGAATACGCTGATACCAAACATAAATTTAGCTAAATCATGAATGTGGCTTGTATTTACATATTCTAAATACCCTTTAGATTTTAAGTATAAAGTAACTAATGCAATTGTAGTAATACCACTTACAAAGAAAGAAGCAAATACATACCATGCAAATAAAGTACTAAACCAGTGCGGGTCAAATGACATAATCCAGTCCCAGGCCATGATAGACTCGGATACAATGAAGAATACCAGGAAACCTGCAGAGATTTTAAAGTTCTTTTTGTAGTAAAGATCATCATTAGCCTCATCCTGAGCTAAACAGTTTTTTCTTGAGAAATAACGGTAAACATTCCATCCAATTAAGAAGATGGCAGCTCTTACAATCCAGAAAGGAAAGTTTAAATAACCGGATTTACCAGCAATGATTGCATCATAATTAGGGCTCTTAGAATCAGTTACCCCTTCACCTAACCATACAAAAATGTGATTAAAATGTAATCCGCATAAAACTAAGATGATAAAAAAGATAATAGAACCTGCAGGTAAATAAGCTGTTATACCCTGCATAACTCTAAATAAAACCGGAGACCATCCAGCCTGAGCAACCTGTTGAATAGCATAAAAAGCTAAAACTCCCATTGAAAGCAATAAGAAGAAAATACAGGCTACATATAATGCAGACCAAGGTTTGTTTTGTAATTGGTGCAAAACGTGAGTTAAATGCTCTGTGTGTTCATCAGCGGCACCCACTTTTGCATGCTCCCCTCCTTTATGCTCTTCGTGAGAAACTGCGGCAGCTTCATGATGACCTGCTTCTTTATGAGAAGCCTCAGCAGTCTCTGCATGAGCAGAACCATGCTCTCCATGAGCTTCAGCAGCTAGTATTTTTTCAACTTCTTGAATATCTTTAGGTGCACTTAAAAAACCATACCCAATTCCTAACAGTCCCAGAACCATTAAGATGATAGAAAAAGTTTTTAATTTACTTGAAAATGTATACATATCTATTACGATCAGTTTGTTCAACAATTATAATTGGCTTTTTAGTTTCAGAACATAGTCAGCAACTAACCAACGTTCGTGAGCACTTAATTGATTTGCATGTGAACCCATTGCATTTAAACCATAAGTCTCAACATGAAAGATACTTCCTTCAGTGATTTCTCTGTCTTTATAACTAGGTACTCCAAGAAATTTTTCTCTTTCAACCAATTTACCTTTACCGTTTCCAGTTGCACCATGGCAGCTAATACAGTAAATTTCGAAAAGCTCTTTTCCCTTTCCGGAATTTTTCTCTTCTTCAGTCAAAGGCGATTTTAAATTAGCTTTTGCTAATTCATAACCGGCAGTTGAGTTTTCATATTCGTAAGGCTCAAAACCTCTGTTAATAGTTCCTTTAACAGGAAGCTGTCCTTCTTTACCTTCTTTGAATATTTTTGCTTCTGTATATGGCTCATAAGCTACAGACTCATACATATTTGGAAAATACTGATAGTTTGGTGCCGAATTATTGTGGCAAGAAGAAACTAAAATAGTTATACCAACTAAAAGTGTTATTTTATATATCCTTTTCATAGCTACACTTAATTCTTTTCAATTACTTTAACTTCAACAGCTCCTGTACCTTCGAAGAAAGAAACAAGCTCAGCTTCGTTATTATTTACAGCTACTTCCATTAAGAAGTGGTCGTCTGTTGTTCTTACATCAGGATTTTCAGCCTGCTTAAATGGCCATAATCTACTTCTCATATAAAAAGTAATTACCATTAAGTGCGCAGCAAAAAATACTGTCATCTCAAACATAATAGGCACAAAAGAAGGCATATTCTGGATGAAACTAAAACTTGGTTTACCTCCAATATCCTGCGGCCAGTCATGAATCATGATGTAACTCATCATGGTTGTTGCAACAGAAATACCAACACATCCATATAGGAAAGCACAAATTGCTAATCTTGTTGGTGCTAAACCCATGGCTTTATCCAATCCGTGAACCGGAAAAGGAGTAAAAACCTCTTCAATATGATGATGAGCAGCTCTGGTTTTCTTTACTGCATCCATCAAAATATCATCGTCATTATAAATGGCGTATATTACTTTATTACTCATGATGTGAATCTTTATTTGCTCTTTCTCTAATGTAATTATCTCCTGTTCCTTTCAAAATTGTTTTAACCTCTGCCTGAGCAATTACAGGGAATGTTCTAGAGTATAATAAAAACAATACGAAGAAGAAACCAATTGTTCCAATGAAAATTCCAATATCAACAAAAGTTGGTGAGAACATTGTCCATGAAGATGGAAGGTAATCTCTATGTAAAGAAGTAACAATAATTACAAATCTTTCAAACCACATTCCGATATTTACTACAATCGAAATAATAAATGAGAACATGATACTTGTTCTAAGTTTCTTGAACCACATAAACTGCGGAGAGAAAACGTTACAAGTCATCATCGACCAGTATGCCCACCAGTAAGGTCCGGTAGCTCTGTTTAAGAATGCATACTGCTCATACTCTACACCTGAATACCAGGCTACGAATAACTCAGTGATATAAGCTACACCTACAATAGAACCTGTAATCATGATAATGATGTTCATTAACTCGATATGCTGTAATGTAATGTACGCTTCAAGATTAGAAACTTTTCTCATAACGATAAGCAGGGTATTTACCATCGCAAATCCAGAGAAAACCGCTCCTGCAACGAAATACGGAGGGAAAATTGTAGTATGCCATCCAGGAATCACAGAAGTAGCAAAGTCCATAGATACAATTGTATGTACAGAAAGTACAAGAGGAGTCGCTAAACCAGCTAATACTAAAGATACTTCTTCAAAACGCTGCCAGTCTTTTGCTCTACCACTCCATCCAAAACTTAAAATAGAATAAACTCTTTTATTAAACGGAGTTATAGCTCTGTCACGAAGCATTGCAAAGTCAGGTAATAAACCAGTCCACCAGAAAACTAATGATACTGAAAGATACGTTGAAATCGCAAATACGTCCCAAAGAAGTGGCGAGTTAAAGTTAACCCATAATGAACCAAATTGGTTTGGGATAGGTAAAACCCAGTATGCCAGCCATGGACGACCCATGTGAATAATTGGGAATAAACCTGCCTGAACTACAGAGAAAATAGTCATCGCTTCTGCAGAACGGTTAATCGCCATTCTCCAGCGCTGACGGAAAAGTAATAATACCGCAGAAATTAAGGTTCCGGCGTGACCAATACCAACCCACCAAACGAAGTTAGTAATATCCCAAGCCCAGCCTACTGTTTTATTTAATCCCCATGTTCCGATACCGGTAGATACGGTGTAAATTATACAACCTAACCCCCAAAGGAAGGCTACTAATGCGATTGTAAATACAATCCACCATTGTTTATTTGCAGGTCCTTCAACAGGTGCTGCTACATCTACAGTTACATCGTGATATGATTTATCACCTATAACTAAAGGTTTTCTAATGGGTGCTTCGTAATGAGACGACATAATCCTTTATATTGTTTCTTAATTAATAATTTACTAAGTGTTTCTAACTTTAACGTGATAGAAAACATTTGGTTTTGTACCAACATGCTCTAATAAATGATACATTCTTTCGCTTTCTGCTAATTTAGCCACTTCGCTTTCTTTATCATTTACATCTCCAAATACCATAGCACCAGAAGAACAAGCTGCAGAACATGCACAAGCATTGTTGAACTCATCTTTAGCCACTACTCTTCCCTGACGTTTAGCCTCAAGAATAACAGCTTGTGTACTTTGGATACAGAATGAACATTTTTCCATAACACCACGAGAACGAACGTTTACGTCTGGATTTAATACCATACGACCTAAATCGTCATTCATATGATAATCGAATTCACTGTTTTTGTTGTACAAGAACCAGTTAAAACGACGCACTTTATAAGGACAGTTGTTAGCACAGTAACGAGTACCAACACATCTGTTGTATGCCATGTGGTTTTGCCCCTGACGACCATGAGAAGTCGCAGCAACCGGACAAACTGTTTCACAAGGTGCGTGATTACAGTGCTGACACATTACAGGCTGGAATGCTACTTGTGGATTATCTCCTGGTTTCTCCATTTCATTGAATGTAGACAATGAGCTGGATAAACCGGCAATACCTTCTTTTCTTTCGTTATCTCCTTCAAAAGTACTTTCAGAAGAATAGTATCTGTCGATACGTAACCAGTGCATATCACGGCTTCTTCTTACCTCTGCTTTTCCAACAACCGGAACGTTGTTTTCGGCGTGGCAGGCAATAACACATGCACCACATCCTGTACAGGCATTTAAGTCAATCGAAAGATTAAAATGATGACCTGTAGTACGATCAAATGATTCCCACAAATCAACAGTAGTAGCCTCAACTTCCTGGTGGTCTAAAGATACCATTGGCGGCTCATTCCATTCTTTTGAATCTCTGGTATTGAAGATTTCTAAAGTAGTTTCTTTAATAATATCTCCTCTACCCATTAAAGTTTTCTGTCCCTGAACACAAGCAAACTCATGCTCTCCTTTTGCCTGAGCAATGGTAACAGACTGAACACTATTGAAATTTGTATATAAAGCGTAAGCGTTTAAACCTACCTGCATTTCTTCTTTTAAACCAGCTTTGCGACCGTATCCTACAGCAAAACCAACTGTACCTACCGCCTGTCCTGGCTGAACAATTACCGGAACGTTTTCTAATTTCTTACCATCTGCAGTAGTAATAGTAGCATAACTACCATTCAATCCTCCATTAGCAACAATTTCGTTTGATAAATTGTATTTTTTAGCGTCTGCATTAGAAACTGTAATATAGTTATCCCATGAAACTCTGGTAATTGGATCAGGAAACTCTTGCAGCCAAGGGTTATTAGCATGCTGTCCGTCACCCATACCCGTTTTAGTATACAATACCAACTCAAGTTCTCCGGAAGCTTTAGATTTTGAAAGTGCACTTGCTGCACCGGCGAAATCATAAGACCCACCCGCTAAAGCAGCTGATTCCAAAACAAAAACACCATCATGTAAAACTTTATTCCAGGTAGTACCTGCAATAATAGCCCCTGAATTAGCTTTTAAATAATCGTAGAAATTTCCAGGTGTTCCGTTTAATGATAATAAAACGTCCTGAAATTGTTTTGTTTCGAAAATAGGACGAATAGTTGGCTGTGTTAAACTATAAGTTCCTTTTGTAATTACTACATCTCCCCAAGACTCTAAATAGTGAGGTGCCGCAGCAGCGATTGTAGCAGCAGAAGAAGTTTCATCTTCTCTTAAAGAGAATGCTACTGAAGTTTTCACTTTTTTAAGTCCTGAAACAAAAGCTTCAGAATTAGCCAAAGTATAAACCGGGTTTACACCGCTCATAATTAAAGTATGAACACTTCCTGCATTCATATCTTTGATCAGCTGAGCTACAACAGCATTAGATCCTTTTCTGATTTGTCTTGTTCCTGCAGTACTAAATGCTTCACTAGCTAAAGCCTGATTAATAGCTAAAACTAATAATTGTGCATTTTTATCTTCGATACCTGAAACCAGAATACCTTTTGTACCTGCAGCTTTTAATTGCTGAGCTGCTTTTACAACCTCTTCTTTATATTTCGCATCTAAAGAAACAGGAACAGAAGCACCAACAACTATATTGTAAATTTGAACTAAAGCTTGTTTTTGATCAGCCGTAGTCATCGGAACACGCTTGTCAGCGGCTGCTCCTGATAATGTCATATTAGATTCAAACTGGAAATGACGGGACATTTTTCCATTTTGAGGAATACGTCCTTTAGCATATCCTGAATCATATCCGCCTCCCTGCCAGTCTCCTAAGAAATCAGCACCAACAGATACAATTAATGAAGCTTTTGAAAAATCATAATCCACTAACGCTCTTTCTCCGTATACAGCTTCAAATGCATCCAGTGCATCAGATGAAGAAACTGCGTCATAAACTACATGTTTTGCGTTTGGGTTCTTAGCAATAAATTCACCAATTAATTTTTCGGTAGAAGGGCTCGCTAATGTATTAGTTAAGATTACCACCTGACCGCCTTTTGCTTTTGCCTCAGCTAAGCTTGATTTAATTTCTAAATCTACAGCAGTCCAACTAGTTTTTTCACCTTTTTTCAATGGTCCTTTCAAACGTCCGCTATCATACAGACCTAAGATAGAAGCATGAATTCTTGCATTGGCAGAAAACTTAGCACCGGCAATGGTATTGTTTTCAATTTTAATTGGACGACCCTCACGAGTTTTAACCAAAAGGTTGGCAAAATCAAAACCATCAAAAACAGTAGTTGCATAATAATCTGCAACACCAGGAATGATTTGCTCTGGTTGTAATACATAAGGGATAGACTTGTGCACAGGACCTTCGCAAGCAGCCAGTGTAACTGCCGCAGTACTAAATCCTACGTACTTTAAAAAGTCACGACGTGAAGTTCCAGACGAAGCTAAAGCATCTGCATTCCCAAGGAATTCTTCTGTAGGAATCTCTTCAACGAATTCGTTATTTCTAAGCGCCTCAACAATAGAGCTGTTTTCTAGCTCCTCAACACTTTTCCAGTATTTTTTGTTTGATGACATTGTATATATATATTAAAATCTTAATAATTCGATTAATAGTGGCATTTACCGCATTCTAAACCTCCCATTTGCGCTGCAGTTAATTTCTCTACACCGTATTTTTTAGAAAGTTCAGCATGAATTTTATCATAGTAAGCATTTCCTTCCATCTTAACATCGGTTTTTCTGTGGCAGTCCACACACCATCCCATTGTTAATTTAGAGTACTGCTTCATGATCTCAAATTCCTGCACAGGACCGTGACAAGTCTGACATTCAATTCCCGCAACAGAAACGTGTTGAGAGTGGTTGAAGTAAACAAAGTCAGGAAGATTATGAATACGAACCCATTTTACCGGTTTAGTTTTTCCAGTATAAACCTGTTTAGTTTTATCCCATCCAACAGCATCGTATAATTTTTGGATTTCTCCATCGTAGAATGCTTTGCTGTATTCTGCAGTAGCTGTAGTCTCTGCTACTTCAGAAATGTTTTTATGACAGTTCATACAAACATTTAAAGAAGGAATACCAGCTGTTTTACTTACACGTGCAGCAGAGTGGCAATATTTACAATTGATCTCATTGTCTCCGGCGTGAATTTTGTGAGAGTAATGAATTGGCTGAATCGGCTCATAGTTCTGATCCACACCAACCTGCATTAAATACCCGTATACAAAGTAACCACTGGCTAAAAGTAAAAATATAGCAGTAACCAATACTAAAAACTGATTCTTAGCAAAAGCTTTCCAGATTGGAGTTCTGCCTTCTTTTGGAGCAACTTCAATACCGTTGTTAGCCGCAACTTTAGTTAATACTTTGTTCACCATGAACAACATAACAACTAAAATAGCCATTACAAGAGCAAGAGCTCCTAAGATTACATTATTAGAAATTCCGCTTCCACCATCTTGAGGATTACCAGTTGGCAATGTTTTAGCATCAGCAGGAGGAGCAGCTTTTTCTTCAGAAGTATAAGCGATAATATTATCAATATCAGCCTCAGATAATTGAGGAAAAGATGTCATTACAGCTTTGTTGTTTTCTTCAAAAAGCTTAACAGCAACAGGGTCTCCTGACTTAATCATGTCAGAACTGTTGTGCACCCATTTGTAAATCCAAGCCATATCATGCTTAGAAGCAACACCTCTTAAAGCAGGACCTGTTGATTTAGCATCTAATTTGTGACATGCAGCGCAATTTGCATTAAAAAGTTCTTTCCCTTTTACCGGATCACCACCAGATGCCGCAGCCGGAGCAGCAGCAGCTTCAGTCGCCGCAGGAGCTGCAGCAGGATCTTGAGCAAATGAAGTTAGGGAGAAAATCAACGTTAGCGATAAACTAAGTAATAATTTTCTTGAGATCGAATTATGGTTACCCACCTTTTTCATATAGTATAATAATTATCTACTAATTTTTGGTATGATTTTTTCTGCACTAAATCAGACAAAAATTAATACCTTCTTTTAAAACTTGCACAAAAATACGACTTATGAACTATTCTCAAAACCTTAAAATACTCTTAAATATCAATTTATATCAATTCTAAATAATATTAAAATTTTACATCCGGACTTTAAATACTATTTTTGCATAAAAACCATCACATTATGAGAATTTTAACCCCCTCAAAAAAACTTTTCTTATCTCTAACAATGTTTACATTAGCCTGTAATATTCACATTCACGGCCAAAATTTAACATTGAATCAGGACCCTAAATTCGAGCAGTTACTGAACGATAAACGTAAATTTAACACATCAATAAGCACAAACGATTCTTATCGGATTCAAATTTTCAGCGGTAAAAGCGACGAAGCAAAAAAGACCTTATCTGACTTTAAAAGAGAATACACGAATATTGACGGAACCATCATTTTCAACACCCCTAATTACAAGGTTATTGTAGGGAATTTTGAGTCCCGAATTGAAGCAGAAAGAAACTTAGCTGAGATTAGGAAAAAATACAAAACTGTATTTTTACTTAAACCTGGAAAATAACAATTTCAAACACAAAACAAACAAAAAAGCGGGATAAATTATCCCGCTTTTTTTTGTAATAGAAAGTGCTTTCCTATATCGTTTTTTGAGTTAAAGCCGTTAATCAGTTCACCACTTTAATACCATCTGCCAAAAAGCGTATTTCTTCTTTTGGACTGGTAATAGCTTCTATTTCCGCTTTAGCCTTCTTAGCATCTTTAGCATAATGTTTAAGCTCTTCAACCGAGGTAATTTTCCTCTCGGCAGCTCCTTCCAAAACTACATTTTTACCTTTTAAAGCTGTTGGAACAAAAAAGGCATAATCCTTCATTTTTACAAAGAAAGAAGAACCATCTTCTGTTTTAAGTGTCAGCCAGCAGCCTCTTTTTTCACAAACATTAGTCACCTGCCCTTTCACTAAGACTCCTTCTGCTTTTTTAATATTCTTAAGTTCATTCTCCAGTTTCTCTACCGAAACCGCTTTGGACACAGATACTGCAGAAACATCTTCACCATAAAAATCCCCTACCAATGCATTGCCAGCCGGAGGCGCAGGTTTTTCGACATCTTCCTGAGCGAATGATACATTAGAAAAACCAACAAAAAAGACAACCGTATAGACTAAAAATCGTTTCATATTTTAAAAATTTATTTACTATCAAAAATAACATTAAAATCCCAAACAAAAAGCTTTTCTTTTTAAAACACAGATATTTCTTACTCTAAAGTTCAGCTATTATCTCCTGCTACTTCCCTTCTGACCTCTTCAAAATCGGCCAGAAAAGCAGGATTTATAAGAAGCAGTTCCACGATTGCCTGTCCCATAACCCTTCCCATCTTTACATCACTATCCCAATGTGCATTACAAACAACACGACTTTCCCCAAAATCATACCCTCTAGACAAAATCTCTGTTTCTTTATGAGGAAAAAGCCGAATCAAAATTAATGACCATGCCCAGCCCACCGCAGCATGACCCGAAGGAAACGAGCCAACCTTTCTTAATGAATCTTCCAGATCCGGAGTACAGGTCCTCTCATTATTCACCATAAACGGGCGTTTTCGTTTGTAATGATTTTTAGCCGCATAGGTAGACAAACCCGCATCTGTCATAACCCGACGCATCAGCACACAAAGTTTAGGTGTTTTTGTCTCGTTTATTTCAATACCCAAAACCAGTTCAAAAGATTTAACAACAAAAGGAAAAGACAAATCCGCATCTCTTGCTGCCTGTAAAAAACGCTTCTCATTTTTTAATGCAACCGCTTTTTCTGCCTGCTCTAAATCAAGTTTAAAAAAGGCCGAATTTTCTAATGGAGGCGGCGACAGCAAAAGCAGACTGTCCGGCATTTCTTCTTCAGACAAATATCCGTCCAGTAATGCCGGCATTATTTCTCTCAGCTCCCGGACAGTTGTAAAATTACCAACAACCTTATCTGGTTTTAAACTTCGGTCCAGAATTGCATTTATAACACGAATTATCTTTAGTCTCATATCCAGTCTTCCTTTTAATCCAAACTCAACCCCTCACCGGCCTTTATCTTAACTTCTCAAAATCAAAATACCGGCATACTAAAAAAACGCAAATCACTAAAACAAAGAAACAAACATTTCTGCGGCCATTGCAATCCCCAATTACAAAATTCCGTTTCATATTATAAAATGAAACACCTTTACAAAAATGAAACTCATCAGTAATACCTGTAAAACCATACCCGCACAATTTCTGTCAAAAAAAAAGTCCCAATTTTCATTGGGACTTCGCATATAAGTTATCGAATATTATTTCAATTTCTTTTTGATGGCTACTTCATGGTAAGCTTCAATAACATCATTAATTTCGATATCATTAAATCCTTTTATCTGAATACCACAGTCATAACCTTTAGTTACTTCTTTAACATCATCTTTGAATCGTTTTAAAGCAACCAATTCACCTGTATGTACTACAACCCCATCTCTGATAACTCTAATCTTAGAAGTTCTTAAGATTTTACCATCTGTTACCATACAACCAGCAATCGAACCTACTTTAGAAATTTTGAAAATCTCACGAATCTCAGCATTACCTAAAACTTCTTCTTTCATTTCTGGTGCTAACATTCCTTCCATCGCATCTTTTAAGTCATCGATAGCTGCGTAAATAATAGAGTAATAACGGATATCAATTTCTTCTTTATCTGCCAACTGCCTTGCATTTCCTGCTGGACGAACGTTAAATCCAATAATAATAGCATCTGATGCAGAAGCCAAGTTAACATCTGTCTCCGTAATCGCACCAACTCCTTTATGAATGATATTAATTTGAACCTCTTCTGTAGACAATTTAGAGAACGAATCGGACAATGCTTCAACAGATCCATCCACGTCTCCTTTAAGAATTACATTCAATTCTTTAAACTGACCAAGAGCAATACGACGTCCAATTTCATCAAGCGTAATATGTCTTTGAGTACGAACAGACTGCTCACGCATTAATTGAGAACGCTTAGATGCAATTTGTTTAGCCTCTTTTTCATCTTCAAAAACATTAAACTTATCACCTGCTGTCGGTGCTCCGTCTAAACCTAGAACAGAAACCGGAGTTGAAGGTCCTGCCGATAAAACAGTATGCCCTCTCTCATCATGCATCGCTTTCACTTTACCATGATGTTTTCCTGCCAGCATATAATCTCCAATTTTCAGCGTACCCTGCTGTACTAAAATGGTAGACACATATCCTTTTCCTTTATCTAAGTAAGCTTCTACAACAGTTCCCTGCGCTGCTTTATTTGGATTTGCTTTTAAATCTAAAATCTCAGCTTCTAATAAAACTTTCTCTAATAATTCTTTAACTCCCGTTCCGACTTTTGCAGAAATATCATGTGACTGAATTTTTCCACCCCAATCTTCAACAAGTAAATTCATACCAGCCAAACGCTCTTTAATTTTATCAACATTAGCATTTGGTTTATCAATTTTATTGATGGCAAATATAATTGGCACTCCCGCAGCCTGTGCGTGAGAAATTGCCTCTTTTGTCTGCGGCATGATATCATCATCGGCTGCTACCACAATAATAGCAATATCGGTAACCTGAGCTCCACGTGCACGCATCGCGGTAAACGCCTCGTGACCCGGAGTATCCAAGAATGCAATTTTTTGTCCGTTATCTAAAGTAACCCCGTATGCTCCAATGTGCTGTGTAATACCTCCCGACTCACCAGCGATAACATTTTCTTTACGGATATAATCCAGTAAAGAGGTTTTACCGTGGTCAACGTGTCCCATTACAGTTACAATTGGTGCTCTGGTTACTAAATCTTCTTCTCTGTCTTCAACAACCTCAATTGCTTCTTCGATATCAACCGTGATAAATTCTACATCATAACCAAATTCGTCAGCCACAATAGTTAACGTTTCAGCATCTAAACGCTGATTCATGGTTACCATGATACCAAGAGACATACAAGTTCCAATTACTTTCGTAATCGGCACATCCATCATAATCGCAATTTCCCCTACTGTAACAAACTCGGTAACTTTAATTGTTTTACTTCCTTCGTCAAGCGCTCTTTGCTCATCATCAGATTTCTGACGGTGTGTTTCTCTTTTATCTCTTCTATATTTAGCCGCTTTAGATTTCCCTCCTTTACCCTGAAGTTTTTCAAGAGTTTCTCTAATTTGGTTTTTTACTTCTTCTTCAGTAGGCTCAACTTTTGCTACGATAGCCGGACGGTTTCCTTTTACAAAACCTGGCCTAGAACTTCTGTTAGCATTAAATCCTCCTCCCTGATTATTCTGTCCTTGTTTATTTGGATTTGGAGTTCCGCCCTGACCCTGAGGATTATTTCCTTGTGCAGGTTTTACAGCTCCGGGCGTACCTGGTTTAGGAGCAATTCTTTTACGCTTATTTTTGTTTGCGTTATTTCCTCCTGCTCCCGGTACTCCACCGCCTTGTTTGTTTTGATTGTTTTTAGGATCCTCTTTCTTTTTCTTAGGCTTATTAAACTGAGACAAGTCAATAGTCTGCCCGGTAAGAGTCGTTCCTGATAATTTTTGATATTGAGTAGTAATCGTATCTTCTGAAGTAGCCGGATCCGTAGAAATAATCGGCTCCTGAGCTGTTCTTGAATTTTCCGCTTTTACTTCTTTTTTCTCGGTAATAATAGGTTTTTCAACGTTCTTTTCTTCAGAAACAGCTGCCTTTGTTTCAGACTGTATCGTTTCTTTCTGAACTGGTTTTTCTGTTTGAGGCGGAGTAACAGTTTTTGGCTCTTCAGCCTTTACTGGTTCTTCAGAAGAAACAGCTGCAGGTTTCTTTGGATTTAAATCAATTTTACCCACCTGAACCGGTCCGGTCACAACAGCTCTTGCTTTAATAATTTCCTGTTGTTTCTGACGCTCCTCTTCTTGTCTGCGTTTGTCCTCAATTTCCTTTTCACGCTCAATACGCAGCGCTTCTTTTTCTTTTCTTTTTTCTTCTCCTACTTCTTTAGAAGCTTCCTTATTCCCCTTATCGCCCGCAAATTGGCTCTGCAGAATATTAAATTCACTGTCAGAAATTTTAGCGTTTGGATTTGCATCAATAGCAATTCCCTTATCTTTTAGATAATCAACAGCTCTTTCTAACGAGATATTTAACTCCCTTAAAACCTTGTTTATTCTTATTACTCTCTCTTCAGACATATAACCTTTTTATTATTACCTTTTTTCGTTGTGTTGCAAGAGTCTGTTTTTAACTATCAAACTCTTCTTTTAGTATTTTCATCACATCCAGAATTGTTTCCTCTTCCAGATCTGTCCTTCTTACTAAATCTTCTACTTCTTGTCTTAAAATACTTTTAGCTGTATCAAGACCAATTTTTGCAAATTCCTCTATAACCCAGCCTTCGATCTCATCTGAGAATTCAGTTAATTCTACGTCGTCGTCGTCTTCTCCGTCAGCAGAATCACCTTCTCTTATTACATCCAGATCATAACCTGTTAAAAGACCGGCTAATTTAATATTGTGCCCTCCTCTACCAATTGCTTTTGAAACTTCTTCCAATTTCAGGAAAACTTCAGCTCTTTTATTTTCTTCGTCAATTTTGATCGAAGAAACCTTAGCAGGACTTAATGCTCTTGTAATAAACAACTGAATGTTGTTTGTATAGTTGATTACATCGATATTTTCGTTTCCTAACTCACGAACGATTCCATGAATACGCGATCCTTTCATACCTACACAGGCACCCACCGGATCAATTCTGTCATCATAGGAGTCTACTGCTACTTTTGCTTTTTCTCCAGGGATACGAACAACATTTTTAACAGTAATTAAACCATCAAAAACCTCCGGAATTTCCTGCTCAAATAATTTCTCCAAAAACTTCTCTGAAGTTCTGGACATTATGATCTGAGGCTTGTTACCTTTTAATTCAACACTTTCAATAATCCCTCTTACGTTATCTCCTTTACGGAAAAAATCAGATGGAATTTGTTTTTCCTTTGGAAGCACAATTTCATTTCCTTCATCGTCCACTAAGATAACAACTCTTGGACGAACATGGTGCACTTCGGCAGTATAAATATCACCAATAATATCTTTAAATTGTTTATAAAGATTCGTATTATCGTGTTCGTGAATTTTTGATATTAAGTTTTGACGCAAAGCCAAAATAGCTCTTCTTCCTAAATCAATCAGCTTAACCTCTTCAGAAACTTCTTCTCCAATTTCAAAATCCGCTTCAATCTTTCTTGCTTCTGTCAGCGTAATTTCTTCGTTCTCAAAATCAAGATCTTCGTCAGCAACAATAACTCTTCTTCTCCAGATCTCCATATCTCCTTTATCCGGATTTATAATGATATCAAAATTATCGTCAGAACCGTATTTTTTCTTCAATGCATTTCTAAACACGTCCTCCAAAATTGCCATAAGCGTTACACGATCAATAAGTTTATTATCTTTAAACTCTGAGAATGAATCGATTAATGCTAAATTTTCCATGCGAATTCTTTAATTAAAATGTTACTGTAACAACTGCCTCTTTAATTTCTGTATAAGGTATTTGTTGTTCTTTTTGAACTGTTTCTTTTCCTTTTCCTACTTTTTTCGGTTCTCTTGCCTTCCAAGACAAAATTATAAAAACATCGTTAGCTTCTATCAATTCTGCTTCGATTTTTTCATTATTTGTAGTAACAATCAGTGTTCTACCAATATTTTTCTTGTATTGTCTTATCAATTTCAAAGGAGATCCAACTCCAACAGAAGCTACTTCAAGAGAAAAATCCTGTTCTTCACGATCCAGATTATTCTCAATCGCACGACTGATATCAATACAATCCTGCAATGCAACCCCGTTATCCCCGTCTAAACCAACACTAATTTTAAAAGAATCTGAAACCGTCAGATCAATCAAAAAGATCGATGGCTTTTCCAAAAGAGCTTCTGCAATTAATCCGTTTACTTTTTCTTTAAATGTCATAATTTTATAAAAAGAGGGGACATTCAGCCCCCTCATTATTTAGATTTTATTAAATAACAGCGCAAATATAGTGATTTTTTTATAAATCAAATAAATAGATTGCTGCAAAAATATTTCCTATCTTTATAAGACCAAATTAATAATGAATTTTTTAAACACTTAACCCTAAAATCATGAAACGAATTTTAGTACCTACTGACTTCTCAGAACACGCAGAACACGCCTTAAAAGTTGCCGCCCAAATCGCCCGAAAAAACGGTTCTGAGATTATTATCCTGCACATGCTTGAATTTCCGCACCAGTCAAATGACGCCATCTTTGGAAGTGTAAGCATTCCCGAAACCATGCTTTTCATGCAGAAAGCAAACGAAACCCTCGATAAAATTTCAGAAAGCGCTTTTCTGGAAGGAATTCCTGTAACTGAAATAGTAAAAATGGATAAACCTATCCACGGAATCACCCAAATCAGCAAAGAACAAAATATCGACTTAATCGTTATGGGATCTCACGGATCTTCAGGTGTAGAAGAATTACTAATAGGCTCTAATACCGAAAAAGTAGTTCGAAATTCAGAAATTCCGGTCCTGGTCATCAAAAAAGACACCCCGGATTTCAACGTTTCTAATATCGTTTTTGCTTCTGACTTCACAGAAGAAACCAAAAAACCATTTGAAAAACTATTAAACTTTGCCAGATTATATGACGCAAAATTACATTTAGTTACCATCTGTACCCCAAACAGTTTTAAGCCAACTCATATTATTGAGAAAACAGCTAAAGATTTTACAGATGAGTTCAAACTTGACAATTTCGAAACTCATATCTACAATGATACCAATATCGAAAACGGAATTATCAACTTCTCCAATCGTGTAAATGCAGATGCAATAGGGATGTGTACACACGGCAGGACCGGCTTTGCACATTTCTTTAACGGCAGCATCAGCGAAGGACTGGTAAACCATGCTGTAAGACCTGTAATTACACTTAAAATTTAAATGCAGTTCACCCAAAATTCATTCCATAAAAAAAAGCCTCTCAAACGAGAGGCTTTTTTGTTGGTCCACTAGGACTCGAACCTAGAAAGACGGCACCAAAAACCGTAGTGTTACCATTACAC
>NZ_JBMDKA010000046.1:0-26383 GCF_057809475.1 Flavobacterium sp. FG19
ATTATTTCTTCAAAATGCCTTTTTCAACGCTTTCGTTAATCAAACCTTCGGCATAGTTCCAGAGTGTTTCCGAACCTTTTTTAATAACACTCTTTTTCTCGTAAACCTTATCATAGGTTACATCAAACTCTTTCCAGGTTCCGCCGTTATTAGAGGTGTTTTGCAGCAACGGTTCTAATCGATCCATCGATCTGGCAAATTTAGCCTCACTGGTTTCTCCGGCTTCAAACTCTTCCCAGATGGCAATGAGTTCTTCTGCCTGATTTTTGGGAAGCAGTCCAAAAATACGATTCGCCGCCAATCGTTCTTCATCGGTATTATGATGGCTTTTTACTGTATCATAAATAAAAACATCTCCGGCATCTATTTCTACAATATCATGAATCAAAACCATTTTTACGACTTTCAAAACATCAATGGGTTCATTGGAATGTTCTGCTAAAACAATTGCCATTAAGGCCAGATGCCAGCTGTGTTCGGCATCATTTTCACACCTGTCGCTGTTAAACAGTTTCGTTTTTCGCTGAATGTATTTTACCTTATCAATTTCTTTTATAAAAGCAATCTGATTCCCTAAATCTGCTGTATCCATCTCTGTATTTTTTACTTTTTTATTAAAAAATGACATTCGTCATATGCAAAATTAGAAGTAAAAGCGTAATTGCTCAAGTTTAATTTCATTTATATAACTGATAGGAGAAAATCCGCATTTTTTTACACAAAAACCTAATTTCTGTAACATTAGTCACCTATTTTAACCGAAAACAAAGTTATCTTTGTACCCCATCATTTTACAATACCTATTATGAAAATAGAACAAATATATACCGGCTGCCTTGCACAGGGTGCTTATTATATAACTTCAGACGGAGAAGCTGCGATTATTGATCCTTTAAGGGAAATCCAGCCTTATTTAAATCGTCTGGAACGCGATCAGGTTACACTGAAATACATTTTTGAAACGCACTTTCATGCCGATTTTGTTTCAGGGCACGTAGATTTAAGTAAAGAAACCGGAGCACCAATCGTGTACGGACCTAATGCTGCCTGTGAGTTTGACTGTATTTCTGCAAAAGACGGACAAGAATTTAAAATCGGAAAAGTAACGATTAAAGTATTGCATACTCCGGGTCATACTATGGAGAGCACCACATTTTTACTTATCGACGAAAACGGAAAAGATCATGCGATTTTCTCTGGTGATACTTTATTTATCGGTGATGTTGGGCGTCCGGATCTGGCACAAAAAGCCTCAGGAATGACTCAGGATCAGTTAGCCGGAATTCTATACCATTCGTTACGGGATAAAATTATGATTCTGGCTGATGATGTAATTGTTTATCCTGCTCATGGTGCCGGAAGCGCCTGCGGAAAGAACATGAGCAAAGAAACCGTTTCGACTATCGGGAACCAAAAAGCAACTAATTATGCTTTGCGTGCCGATATGACCGAAGCAGAATTCATTAAAGAAGTAACTGACGGATTACTGCCTCCTCCCGCTTATTTCAGTATGAACGTGGCTATGAACAAACAAGGTTATGAAAGCTTTGAAACAGTTTTACACAACGGAATGCAAGCTGTAAATGTAAAAGAATTTGAAGCAGTAGCAGAAGAAACCGGAGCTTTAATTCTGGATACAAGAGGTGCAGCCGATTTCAGTAAAGGATTTATTCCACAATCCATTAATATCGGAATCAATGGTGATTTTGCACCATGGGTTGGAACTTTAATTGCTGATGTAAAACAACCCATAATTTTGGTTACTGCGGCCGGAATGGAAGAAGAAACCGTAACCCGTTTAAGCCGTGTTGGTTTCGATACGATCATTGGACATCTGGAAGGCGGATTTGAAGCCTGGCAGAATGCAGGTTTTGAAATTGATACTGTAAACAGAATCACAGCCGGACAATTTGCAGATGAATTTAAACTGGGCGAAGTTAAAGTGGTAGACATTCGTAAAGAAACAGAATACGAAGCAGAACATATTGACGACGCTTACAGCAAACCTTTGGCTTATATTAATGACTGGGTAAAAGATATTAACCCTAATGAACATTTTTATCTGCATTGCGCGGGAGGATACAGAAGCATGATTGCCGCTTCTATTCTTCAGGCAAGAGGTTTTAGAAATTTCAGTGAAATTGAAGGCGGTTTTGGAGCGATTTCAAAAACAAATGTTCCAAAATCAGATTTTGTCTGTCAAAGCAAAGTATTAAAATAATTTAAAAAGGCTCAAAGGTTCAGAGTTACAAAGGCACAAAGTTTTCAGCCTTTGAACCTTTGAACCTATGCATCTTACAACCTAAAAAATATGCTGGAAATTATAAAAGAACCTTGGCCTTGGTATGTTGCCGGCCCTTTAATTGGATTAACAGTTCCAATTTTATTAATTATCGGAAATAAATCGTTTGGGATTAGTTCTTCACTTCGTCATATTTGTGCGGCTTGTATTCCCTCGAATATTTCATTCTTTAAGTATGACTGGAAAAAAGAAAGCTGGAACTTATTTTTTGTACTGGGAATTTTCTTTGGAGGAGCTATCGCGGCCTTTCTGCTGTCAAATCCGGATTCTGTCGTAATTACTCCGGAGCTTGCGGAACAGTTAGCAGGGTACGGAATCACAGATCATACTGGTTTAGTTCCGGCACAGTTATTCTCGTGGGAAAGTTTATTTACCCTGCGCGGATTTATTATGATGATTGTAGGCGGGTTTTTAGTAGGTTTTGGAACACGTTATGCCGGAGGCTGTACCAGCGGTCATGCCATTATGGGAATTTCAAACCTGCAGTGGCCTTCATTAGTCGCTACAATTTGTTTTATGATTGGTGGTTTTATAATGTCACTTTTGATCCTGCCTTATATTCTTTCACTTTAAAAATTTTCAAAAATGAGTACTTTAGAAAATAAAAACACCGACAGCGAAGGAATCAACGCCAGCCATAAAAAAGAAACAGTGTTCGCAAACCTAAAATATTTAATTGTTGGTATCTTTTTCGGAATTGTATTTGTCAAGGCCGAAATTATCAGCTGGTTTCGTATCCAGGAGATGTTTCACCTGCAGTCATTTCATATGTATGGCGTAATAGGAAGCGCCGTTGCAGTTGGAGTAATTTCAGTTTTCCTGATTAAAAAATTCAATATCAAAACCCTGCAGGGTGAAAAAATCGAAATTCAGCCAAAAACTTTCAGCAAAGGACAAATCTACGGCGGATTAATGTTTGGTTTTGGCTGGGCCATTACAGGAGCCTGCCCGGGACCTCTTTTCGCTCAAATCGGTACAGGAGCAACGGTTATTGTAGTTACCTTAATAAGTGCCATAGCCGGAACCTGGGTTTATGGTTTGATAAAAGACAAACTTCCTCACTAATTTTTTTTACTTTACTATTTATAGTTTAATCCCCGATAAGTTGTAAAATTTATCGGGTTTTGTTTTTTAATCAAAAATCTAAAATTTCCCGTAAGGACATTGACAGTTTAAACATAAACAGTCCTGAACAAACATTTGCAAAGTATTAATTGCTGACAAAGTGTACTTCTTCATGAGTTTTTAATTTCGTTTTGCTAAGTTTGCTTTTAAACAATAAGTCCCAAACAAAGTTTACCATATGAACCGTTCAGAGCAGCTATCCAGATTACAAAATACCGAAAATTGGGACGTTATTATAATAGGCGGCGGAGCCAGCGGACTAGGAACCGCTATAGATGCAGCCAGCAGAGGGTATAAAACCATTTTACTTGAAGCCGTAGATTTTGCAAAAGGTACTTCGAGCCGAAGCACCAAACTCGTTCATGGTGGTGTACGTTATCTCGAACAGGGAAATGTACATTTGGTAAGAGAAGCTTTAAAAGAGCGTGGATTAATGGCACAAAATGCGGGTCATTTAGTCAAAAACCAGTCTTTTGTAATTCCCAATTACAACTGGTGGAGCAGTTTTATTTATACAATTGGATTAAAAATTTATGATTTACTGTCAGGCTGTTTAAGTCTCGGGCGTTCTGAATATATTTCGAAGAAAAAAACAATCGAAATGCTTCCCAACATACAGGAAAGCGGATTAGTTAATGGTGTTATTTACCACGACGGACGATTTGATGATTCCCGGCTCGCCATTAATCTTGCCCAGACTGCTGTAGAAAATGGAGCCTGTGTTTTAAATTATATAAAAGTTGTCAATTTAGTAAAAGACAGCAATAATCAAATCACCGGAGTTCAGGTAACCGATCAGGAAACTAAAATTACCTATGATTTAAAAGGCGCTGTTGTAATAAATGCTACAGGCGTTTTTACTAATGCCATAATGAAGCTAAACGATACGGTTTATAAAAAATATATCGTTCCCAGCCAGGGAATTCATTTGGTGTTTGACAAATCTTTTCTGCCCGGCGAACACGCCCTGATGATTCCAAAAACAAAAGACGGAAGGGTTTTGTTTGCTGTTCCCTGGCATAATCGTGTCGTTGTGGGCACGACTGACACATTAATAAAAAAACAAAGTCTGGAACCGATCGCTTTAGAAAGTGAAATTCAGTTTGTCCTCGAAACCGCACAGCGCTTTTTAGCTAAGACACCAACCAGAGCCGATGTACTATCAGTATTTGCAGGCTTACGTCCGCTGGCTGCTCCAAAAGAAGAAGGCAAAAACACCAAAGAAGTTTCCAGAAGCCATAAAATTATTGTTTCTGAAACCGGATTAATTACCATTACCGGAGGGAAATGGACAACATACCGAAAAATGGCAGAAGAAATAATCGACAAAGCCATACTAAAAGGCAAGCTTCCTAAAAAGCCGTGTACAACCATGCATTTAGCCATTCATGGAAATAAAGCTACCACTGCTTCAGACCGTGAAAATCACCTTTATATTTATGGTTCAGATATTCCTGAAATACTGGAATTACAACAGAACGAACCTGACTTAAAAGAAAAACTGCACCCTGATCATGAATTTACTCTGGCAGAAGTAGTCTGGGCTGTACGTTATGAAATGGCCAGAACTGTAGATGATGTACTGGCAAGGCGTGTTCGTTTACTATTCCTGGATGCCAGGGCCGCCATCGAGTCGGCTGAAAAAACGGCACTGTTAATGGCAAAAGAATTAGGGCATGATGAAAACTGGATCAGGAAAGAAATTTCAAATTTCAGAGAGATTTCTAATGGTTTTCTTTTAGAAGAATTTAGAAATCAGTCATGAAAATTCTTTTTCAAAAGATTTTTTAAGTCAGAGAGAATTTAAAAACTACGCAAATTATACCTAGCTGTTCTTTTTGGACACTAAAAATTCTCTTTGAAAAACTTTTTAAAAATTACATTATCTCAGTTTTTCTTCAGGATTAAATTTTAGTTAAACAACAAAATATCAGATATTTAAACACATAAAATACACTACATTTATTTGATTAAAAAAAGATCTGTTCTCTTCTTTCCTACAGCATCTTTTTAAATTAACAAAAAATTAACATGACACTTGTATATACAACTATTAAAAGCTATACATTTGTATATACAAATTATACACTTACGACTATGACAATTGAAGAGGTTATTAAGAGTACAGTTAAGATGGATAATGCGAAAAAAGTTATTCTGAACATTATGTACACACAAAATGTGATTCAGGATCATTTCAACGAGATAATGAAACCGTTTGATTTGTCCGGAGAACAGTATAATGTGCTGCGTATATTAAGAGGACAAAAAGGAAATCCTGCTAATATGTGTGTCATACAGGAACGTATGTTAGCCAAAACAAGCAACACGACACGATTAGTTGACAAATTATTACTGAAAGAACTGGTAACGAGAAACGTTTGTCCGGACAACCGACGCAAAATTGAGGTTTTAATTACGCAGAAAGGACTGGACGTATTAAAAGAGTTAGACCCGAAAGTAGATGCGCATGAGCGTGCATTTGCCCGGAATATAAGTCCGGAAGAATTAGAATTATTAAACAATTTATTAGAAAAATACCGAACCCAACAAAATTAATATTATGAGCACATTTTTAGAAAATCAAAATTGGAGATACGCAACTAAAAAATTTGATGCAGCCAAAAAAATCTCTGATACCGATTTAAATACTTTAAAAGAAGCGGTAAGACTAAGTGCTTCTTCCTACGGATTACAGCCATACAAAGTAGTGATCGTAAAGAACCCGGAAATTAGAGAGCAGTTAAAAGCAGTAGCCTGGGGACAAACTCAAATTACTGATGCTTCTCACCTTTTCATTTTTGCAAACGACTTAAACCTTGATGCCGGTTCTGTTGACAAATACATTCAGAATATAAGTGAAACCAGAGGAGTTCCTGCAGATGCATTAGCTGGTTTCAGCGATATGATGAAAGGACAAATTGCAGGTCTTGCTGCCGATGCAAAAAATACCTGGACTGCAAAACAAACTTATATTGCCTTAGGAAACTTATTAGGAGCGGCGGCTGAGTTAAAAATTGATGCAACGCCAATGGAAGGTTTCAATGCGGCCAGTTTTAATGAAATCTTAGGTTTCGATAAATTAGGTTTAAATGCTTCAGTTATTGCAACGGTAGGTTACAGACATGAAGAAGACGACACACAGCATTACAAAAAAGTTAGAAAATCACAAGAGGAATTATTTATCACTATATAATTATTTATTAATCTAAATTCAATTTTAACAACATGAAAAATTTAAAAACAATTGCAATAGCATTATTCGTAGCAGCAGCTGGTATCTCAGTAAACGCACAAACTAAAAAAATCGACGTAAAAGCATCTACTATTAAATGGGTAGGTAAAAAAGTAACCGGAGAGCACTCAGGAACAGTTAACTTCAAAGAAGGTGCTGTTGTTTTCAAAGGAAAAAAATTAACAGGAGGAAGCTTCACAGTTGATATGACTTCATTAACTGCTACTGATTTAACAGGAGAATACCAGGGAAAATTAAACGGTCACTTAAAAGCTGACGATTTCTTCGGAACGGATAAATACCCAACTTCAAAATTAGTTTTCAAAAAAATTGGTTCTAAATCTGCTGACGTTTACACAGTAACTGCTGATTTAACAATTAAAGGAATCACTAAACCAGTAACTTTCGATATCACTGTAAACGGAGATACTGCTACAGCTGCTTTCAAAGTTGACAGAACTAAATACGACATCAAATACAACTCTGGTAACTTCTTCCAAAACTTAGGAGACAAAACTATCAATGATGATTTCGAATTAACTGTAGCTTTAAAATTCTAATTTCAGGCTTACTAATTCCTATATAAGAAAAACCCCAACAGTTTGATGCTGTTGGGGTTTCTTTTTTACCTCTTTTCAAAAACATAACGTTCTTAATATTGTAATAACACTTTCGTAACAACCATCCCCGTTTTGATTAACATAGGGCCTGTAATTTTGAGGAAAATAAAAACTCAACAACTAGAAACTCAAAATTATAGTTATGAAAACAAAATTACGCATTGCTGCTGCCCTATTATTAAGTACATTATTTATACAAGCCCAGCAGCAGGCAAAAGGAATAATTGGCACCAATAACTGGATGAACAACTGGACCAATTTTAATCCTGCCAAACAAGAGTACAGCGAAGCAACTAACATAATTGCCGGAACAATTGATAAAGATACCCGATTAGTAAAACGCAATACTTATCATTTAGTTGGTGTAGTGTATGTTACAAACAATGCCACTTTAACCATAGAACCAGGAACAGTAATTCGCGGGGATGACAAAACCTGCGGAACTCTCGTAATTACAAACGGAGCAAAAATTATGGCCGAAGGCCTTGAAACCGACCCCATTGTATTTACATCAGAAAATGAAAAAAACAATAGAAAACCAGGAGACTGGGGCGGGATTATTATTTTAGGAAAAGCGCCTATAAATACTCTGGGAGGTATTCACACTTTACCATTTGATTTAGATCCAAATTTAAATCATTATGGAGGTCAGGACCCTGAAGATAATTCCGGAATTTTGAAATATGTCAGAATTGAATATGCCGGGCGAAAATTAAGTGCTTCTAAGGAATTAAACGGGCTTTCTTTAGCCGGAGTTGGAAGAAAAACAGTATTAAGCAGTATCCAGATCAGTTTTTCAAATGATGATTCTTTCGAATGTTATGGCGGAGATTTAAACATGAACAATTTAATTTCCTATAGAACTACCGATGATGATTTTGATTTTACACAAGGTGCACAAATCAACATTACTAACAGTATTGCGGTTCGTCATCCGTTCTCGTCTGATATTTCAGGATCAAGATGTTTTGAAGTAGACTCTTATGATAAAGTACAAAATACAGATATGAGCAAAAAAATGACCAAAATTACGGCCAGCAATATTACGCTGGTAAACCTGGAAGAAAACAATCAGGGATTGGTCAGAGAATCTGTTTACGTCAGAGAAAATACATTTTTCAGTTTAAATAACAGTATTGTTTCAGGCTTTTCCCCTTTTGTTTTATTAGAAGGAAACATCGGAAACGGAAACGACAACCTGTCAAAAATGAGCTTTAAAAACACCATCGTGAATAATTGTGCGGGCGGAATTACAAGTGAATCTTCGAGTTCTAATGATGCCATTCAGAATTATTACAATCCAAATTCCGGTTTAGAATATACCAAAATGAAAAATACAGACTTGTTTACAACTCCTAACATAAAAATAAGCCCGGATTTCAGAGCAAACGTGAACAATACGCTTGCCATTGGAAATTAAGGACTTAAAGTATTTCTAGGTTTTAAAATTTAACAAATTTCAGAATTTAGAAAAGTTTTTTTTCCAGTTTTATGTATTCTAATTCAAATTACATTTATATCTTTGTCACAACAAAATAAGATATGAGAACAATAATGAACAATACTTGGTGGTGGAACAATTTACGTCAGACGTCGTGAACGAAGCTTCCTATGGTATTTTCAAAACTATAAATATAAAAGGCTTGTCATCACGACAAGCCTTTTTTTTTGACCGAAACTTTTATAAAAAATATAGTAAAAATTAAAAAACAACATACTTTGAAATCTTTTATACTCAACACACATTACAAACAAATACTGGCAGACACCGTTACGCCGGTTAGCATTTATTTCAAAATAAGAGATAAATTCCCAAACAGTTTATTGCTTGAAAGTAGTGACTATCACGGAAATGACAACAGTTTTTCGTATATCTGCTGCAATCCGATTGCCACTATCAAAATCGAAAATGAGGTCATCACCAAAACTTTTCCTGACGGAACATCAGAGCAAAATAAAATTGACAGTTCAACCAATATCCCCGAAGTAATTCAGGAATTTTCAGGAAAGTTTCAATCAGAGAAAAACGATTTCAAATTTATAAACAACGGTCTGTTTGGTTACATTTCTTATGATGCCGTACGTTATTTTGAAAAAGTTTCTATTGCCAAAAAAGACAATGCCACTTCAATTCCGGATGTTTTTTATGCCGTTTACCAAAACATTATTGCTATTAACCATTTTAAAAATGAAGCGTATATTTTCTGTCATAGTGTGGATGGAAAAAACAATATTTCTGAAATCGAACAATTGCTGCAGTCCAGAAATATAGCTTCCTACAAATTTACAAAAGAAGGCGAAGGTTTCTCCAATCTAACCGACGAAGAATTCAAACACAATGTTGCTTTAGCCAAAAAACACTGTTTTAGAGGCGATGTATTCCAGCTCGTTTTATCACGTCGTTTTACACAAGGTTTTAAAGGTGACGAATTTAATGTTTACCGAGCCTTAAGAAGCATCAATCCATCTCCGTATCTGTTCTTTTTCGATTATGGTGATTTTAAAATATTCGGTTCTTCACCGGAGGCTCAGATTATTGTAAAAAACAGAAAAGCGGAAATTCACCCAATTGCCGGAACATTTAAAAGAACTGGGAATGACGAACGTGATGCCCTTTTAGCCAAAGAACTTTCGGAAGACAAAAAAGAGAACAGTGAACACGTTATGCTGGTTGATCTTGCCAGAAACGATTTAAGCCGAAACGGTCATGATGTAAATGTAGAAAAATACAGAGAAGTTCAGTTTTTCTCTCACGTAATTCACCTGGTTTCAAAAGTAACCGGACATTTACACGATAAAGCAACAACCATGCAGGTAGTTGCCGATACTTTTCCGGCCGGAACTTTAAGCGGTGCCCCAAAACACAGAGCCATGCAGTTAATCGAAGATTACGAAAAAACAAATCGTAATTTTTACGGAGGAGCAATTGGTTTTATGGATTTTGACGGGAACTTCAACCATGCCATTATGATTCGAACTTTTCTTTCTAAAAACCATCAGTTACATTGCCAGGCCGGCGCAGGAATAGTTGCCAGCTCAGACGAAGAAAGTGAAATGCAGGAAGTCTATAATAAATTAAGAGCTTTAAATACAGCCCTGGAAATGGCAGAGAAAATTTAGTAATCAGTGTTCCGTTTTTAGTGTTCAGTAATAGAACCTGAAACCTGAAACTTGAAACTTGAAACTTGAAACAATTAACAAACCACAAAAACCATGAAAAAAGCAATTTCGATTTTAATTTTAATTATTACTCTGACGTCTTGCAATTCTGAAAAGAAAAATCCAATTGAAGGAACCTGGCGTCTTATATCAGCTGAAACTACTGAGAAAGATTCGACTTTCTCTACTTTCAATAAAAACACAAAAATGATCAAAATTATAAACGAAACTCATTTTGCTTTTTTAAATCATGATTTGAAAAACGGAAAAGATTCCACAACAGCATTATATTTTGCAGGAGGTGGAAAATATACTCTAAAAGACAGTATTTATACAGAGAATCTGGAGTTTTTCAATAACCGCGACTGGGAAAATAATAAATTCGAATTTGTAGTTAAAGTTCAAAACGACACCTTAGTTCAAAAAGGAGTTGAAAAAGTAGAAAAATTAGGAGTAGATCGTGTTATTATTGAGAAATACGTTCGGGAAAAATAAACTTTGGCTGCCAGTCTCAGTCTCAGTTTTCAGTAAAAAACTTAGTGTCCATTCCCGAAGTTATCGGGATAGCAGCTTAGAAACTTAAAAAAAAATGAAAAAAATATTAGTTATAGACAATTACGATAGTTTCACTTACAACTTAGTGCACTATCTGGAAGATTTAAACTGTGAAGTAACGGTTTACAGAAACGACGAATTTGAAATCGATGAAATTGCATCATTTGATAAAATACTACTTTCTCCAGGCCCTGGAATTCCGGACGAAGCGGGTTTATTAAAAGCCGTAATCGAAAAATACAGCCCAACAAAAAGTATTCTTGGTGTATGCCTGGGACAACAAGCTATCGGAGAAGTTTTTGGCGGAACGCTTTCAAACCTGGATAAAGTATATCACGGCGTTGCCACAAATGTAAAAACAGTGGTTTCAGACGAAATTCTTTTTGAAGGCTTAGGAAATGAATTCGAAGTAGGAAGATACCATTCATGGGTAGTAGACAGTAATTTGCCAGAAGATCTGGAAGCCACTTCTGTTGATGAAAACGGCCAGATTATGTCTTTACGCCACAAAAATTATGATGTAAGAGGCGTTCAGTTTCATCCTGAAAGTGTTTTAACCCCAAAAGGAAAAAGGATTTTAGAAAACTGGATTAAAAGCTAGTTTACAGTCTCGGTAATCAGTCGCAGTAAAAAAGAGTATCTCAGTATCTCAGAACCTTAGCAGTAAAAAAAAAAATGAAAACTATATTAAACAAATTAATCAATCACGAAGTACTTTCTAAAGAGGAAGCGAAACAAGTATTGATTAATATCTCAACAGGTCAATATAATCCAAGCCAGATTTCGGCTTTTTTGACCGTATTCATGATGCGAAGCATTACCATTGATGAACTTTCGGGATTTCGTGAAGCCTTATTAGAATTATGTATCCGTATTGATTTATCCGATTACAACACCATCGATTTGTGCGGAACGGGTGGTGACGGAAAAGATACTTTCAATATTTCGACTTTAGCCTCCTTTGTATCAGCCGGAGCCGGAATTAAAGTGGCCAAACACGGTAACTATGGCGTTTCTTCTATTTCGGGATCCAGCAACGTGATGGAAAAAATGGGCATTAAATTCAGTAATGATCCGGAATTTTTAGAAAAATGTATTGATAAAGCCGGAATTTGTGTTTTGCACGCTCCCCTGTTTCACCCGGCGATGAAAAATGTAGGTCCAATAAGAAAAGAACTGGCCGTAAAAACCTTCTTTAATATGTTAGGTCCAATGGTAAATCCTGCATTTCCACAAAATCAGCTTGTAGGAGTTTTTAATTTAGAACTCGCCAGAATTTATGCTTATCTGTATCAAAATACCAATGTAAACTTTACGATCCTGCATTCGCTTGACGGTTATGATGAAATTTCACTAACCGGGCCAACCAAAACCATTTCCAATCATATGGAAGGAATGCTGAAACCGGAAGATTTTGGTGTTCGTCTTCTGTCCCAAACCGAAATTGAAGGTGGAAAAACCATCGAAGAATCGGCTGAAATTTTCACAAACATTATTTCAGGAAAAGGAAACGAAGCGCAAAACAATGTGGTCTGCGCCAATGCTGCCATGGCAATTGCAACAGTTACAAAATGCTCTCCGCTTGAAGGATTTGAAAAAGCTAAAGAAAGCTTATTATCAGGAAAAGCACTTCAGTCTTTAAACAAATTGAAAGATTTAATGATTTAAAAATTGAAAAATTATGACAAAATCTTTTGAAGAATTTGAAGTATATAAAAAAGGCATTCTATTAGCTAAACTAATTTTCGAATTAGTAAACACCAAACCGTTTGAAAGAGAATTTAGTTTTAAAGATCAGATAAAACGAGCGGTGGTTTCAATTACAAATAATATTGCAGAAGGATCAGAATACAATAATAACAAACAACTAATACGCTATCTCAAAATTTCAAAAGGAAGCTGTGCAGAAGTTAGAAGTATGCTGATATTATCAAAAGAACTTAACTTTTGCAATCAATTGGAAATCCAGAAAAGTTATGATTTAAGTATAGAAATATCTCAAAACTTATCAAACTTTATAAAATATCTAAACACCAAAACGGATGCATAATTTACAGATTACTCTTTCTTAAATCTTTAAATTTTTCAATCTTTAAATTATAATAAGCAATGAATATCCTAGATAAAATAATACTAGATAAAAAACGAGAAGTAGTTCTTAAAAAATCGATTATTCCGGTTTCTCAGTTAGAAGCTTCCGTGTTTTTTGGAAAACAGACTATTTCTTTAAGTCAAAAATTAAAAGAAAGCAATTCGGGAATTATTGCGGAACACAAACGCCGCTCCCCTTCTAAATCCATTATCAACCATAGTTTTACTGTTGAAGAAGTGGTAAAAGGTTATGAAGATGCCGGAGCCTGTGGTATTTCGGTGTTAACAGACGGGAAATATTTTGGAGGCTCTTTAGATGATTTACTTTTGGCGAGAGCTTCAGTCAATATTCCACTTTTGCGAAAAGAATTTATTGTAGACGAATACCAGATTTTAGAAGCCAAGGCACATGGTGCGGATTTAATTTTGTTAATCGCCGCAGTCTTAACACGTGACGAAATCAAATCTTTGTCTGAATTTGCAAAGAAATTAGGTTTAGAAGTTCTACTGGAAGTTCACAATCTTGAAGAACTGGAAAAATCAATTATGCCAAGTTTAGACATGATTGGTGTAAACAACCGAAATTTAAAAACATTCGAAGTGAGTCTGGATTTCAGTAAAGAATTAGCCTCACAGATCCCAAATGATTTTGTGAAAGTTTCCGAAAGCGGTATTTCATCAATCGAAGCCATTCAGGAATTAAAGCCTTACGGCTACAAAGGTTTCTTAATTGGAGAAAACTTCATGAAAACCGACAACGCTGGTCAAGCAGCAACAGAATTCATCAGCAAAATATAATTTTGGTTTGCCGCGAATTACACCAATTAACACGAATTTAATTAGTGGAAATTCGTGAAATTAGTGGCAAAAAAATAAAAAAAACTTAGTGTCTTAGCGCCTTCGCGGCAAAAAACAAATAAAAAAATGAAACTTAAAATATGCGGTATGAAATATCCTGAAAATATGCTCGAAGTAGGCGCACTTCTGCCTGACTATATGGGATTTATTTTCTGGGACAAATCCGCGCGATATTTTGACGGAGCGATTCCTGAACTTATCAAAACGATCAAAAAAACGGGTGTTTTTGTCGATCAGAGTCAGGACGAAATTCTGGAAAAAGTCATAAAATACAATTTACAGGCTGTTCAGTTACACGGTCATGAATCCGTTGCGTTTTTATCAGAATTAAAAGAAAAATTACCTAAAAAAATCGAAATCATAAAAGTATTTTCGGCCGATGAAAACTTCGATTTTGAAATTATAAAGCCGTTTGAGCCGGTCTGCGATTATTTTCTGTTTGATACCAAAGGAAAATTACCCGGCGGCAACGGAACAACATTTGACTGGACGATATTAAAAAAATACAATTCCAAAAAACCTTTCTTTTTGAGCGGCGGCATCGGAATGAAGGAATTAAAAGCCATTGAAGAAATTTCAAAAACCAATTTACCTATTTACGCTGTCGATGTAAATAGTAAATTTGAAATCGAACCAGGACTTAAAAACAGAAATTTATTTAGCAATTTCAAACGCAAATTTGATGTTGCCAACTTTTAAAATTTAAAAAAATGAGTTTTAACGTTAATGAAAAAGGATATTACGGAGAATTTGGCGGAGCTTATATTCCTGAAATGTTATATCCAAATGTAGAAGAACTACGCCAGAAATACCTCAGTATAATGGATGAACCGGATTTTAAAGCGGAGTTTAACCAACTGCTGAAAGACTATGTGGGACGTCCTAGTCCGTTGTATTTTGCCAAGCGTTTATCTGAAAAATACAATACTAAAGTGTACCTGAAAAGAGAAGATTTAAATCATACCGGTGCACATAAAGTAAATAATACAATTGGACAGATTTTATTAGCAAAGCGTTTAGGCAAAAAAAGAATCATTGCCGAAACCGGAGCGGGTCAGCACGGAGTTGCAACGGCAACAGTTTGTGCCCTTATGGGAATTGAATGCATTGTGTATATGGGAGAAATTGACATTGCACGCCAAGCTCCAAACGTAGCCCGTATGAAAATGTTAGGTGCAGAAGTCCGTCCGGCACTTTCAGGTTCCAGAACTTTAAAAGATGCGACAAACGAGGCCATCCGTGACTGGATCAACAATCCGGTAGATACCCATTATATTATTGGTTCGGCTATTGGTCCTCATCCTTATCCGGATATGGTAACCCGTTTTCAGAGTATTATTTCAGAAGAGATTAAATGGCAGTTAAAAGAAAAAGAAGGCCGTGAAAATCCAGATTATGTAGTAGCCTGTATTGGCGGCGGAAGTAACGCAGCAGGAACTTATTACCACTTTTTACACGAGCAGCAGGTGGGTATTATTGCCGTTGAAGCAGCCGGAAAAGGAGTTGACAGCGGTCATAGTGCGGCAACCAGCAAATTAGGAAAAGTTGGCGTTATTCACGGCTGTAAAACCCTTTTGATGCAGACCCCTGACGGACAAATTACAGAACCGTACTCTATTTCGGCAGGACTGGATTATCCTGGAGTTGGCCCTCTGCATGCTCATCTGGCGCAAACCGGACGCGGGGAATTTTTCTCTGTAACCGATGATGATGCCATGAATGCCGGCTTACAACTGACCAAACTGGAAGGCATTATTCCGGCCATCGAAAGTGCCCATGCTTTTGCGGTTTTAGACCAGAAGAAATTCAAACCGGAAGATATTGTAGTGATCAGCCTTTCGGGTCGTGGAGATAAAGATTTAGATAATTATATTGACTATTTTAAATTGTAATAAAAATCGTAATTTGGACAACTAAAAAACGATTCCAAACGAAATCAAATAACGAGAAAAATAATAATTATGGAACAGTTATTCTCCTACGGAACATTACGATCAAAACAAATTCAAATGCAGATTTTTAATAAAGTTTTAGCGGGCACGCCGGACCAGCTGCTGGGTTACAAACTAAAAAGTCTGCAGATAGAAGAAGAGTTTGGAATGGCGGATTATGTGGTTGCAATAGCCAGTGAAAATGCTGCAGAAACTATTCATGGTGTTGTTTTCAAAGTTTCCGCCGCCGATTTGGCAAAAGTGGATTTATTTGAATCTAATTCATACAGAAGAATTCAGGTAAAACTGAAATCGGGAACAACAGCATGGGTATATACGGAAAACAAATAATAGAAATAAAAATAAAAAAATGATTCTTGCTGCAGCGCAAACCAGACCTATTCGTGACAATATAGAAGCCAATTTATCAGATCATTATCGTCTTGTTGAACTGGCGGTACAACAGGGAGCGCAATTAATAGTTTTTCCTGAAATGTCAATAACAGGTTATGAGAGAGACAGAGCACATCAACTGATTTTTGAAAAAGAAGATTCTCGTCTGGATCATTTACGAAAACTGTCTGCTGAAAATAATATCGTCATTATTGCCGGCGCACCGATTGCCATGGAATCTAAATTGTTTATTGGCGAATTTATTATTTCTCCTGACCATTCTCTTTCTGTTTACACCAAACAGTTTTTACATGAAGGTGAAGACGAGTTTTTCCAGTCGGCATTTGATTATAATCCAATGATTGTTATTGAAGAGCAGCGCATTTCATTTGCCATTTGTGCCGATATCGATAATCCGAAGCATCCGGAAAATGCCAGTAAAAAAGAAACTGATATTTACATCGCCAGTATTTTCTTTTCGCCAAACGGAATTCCAAATGCTTACAGAAATCTCCAGCATTATGCCCAAAAACATAAAATGAATGTTTTGATGTCAAACTTTGCAGGAGAATCCTGGGGAAGTCCGTCTGCCGGACAAAGCGCTTTCTGGAATAACAAAGGAGAATTAGTTGGACAGATGAATGATTCTGATTCTGGATTATTATTGGCTGAAAAACAAAATGATACCTGGACAACAAAAGTTATTATCAATTAGTCCAAACTCCTGCAAGGTTTACAAAACCTTGCAGGTATAAATCACTTAAAAACATAAAAACACCTACAAGGTTTTGTAAACCTTGCAGGAGAAAAATATACTAAAAATGAACAGAATAACTCAAAAATTACAAGAAGATAAAAAGATCCTTTCGATCTATTTTTCTGCCGGATATCCGAATTTAAACGACACCGTGCAGATTATCCAGGATTTAGAAAAAAACGGAGTTGATTTAATTGAAATCGGACTTCCTTTTAGCGATCCTCTGGCCGATGGACCAACGATTCAGGCGAGTTCTACACAGGCGCTTCATAACGGAATGACAACACAGATTCTTTTTGACCAACTGCAAAACATCCGCGAAAGCGTAAAAATTCCGTTAATCATCATGGGATATTTTAATCCGATGTTACAATATGGCGTGGAAGCTTTTTGTAAAAAATGCGCCGAAATTGGAATTGACGGTTTAATTATTCCTGATCTTCCTGTAGATGTTTATGCAGATGAATACAAAGCTATTTTTGAAAAATACGGCTTAATCAATGTTTTCCTTATTACACCTCAAACTTCAGACGAACGTATTCGTTTTATTGACAGCGTTTCAAACGGATTTATTTATATGGTAAGTTCTGCGAGTGTTACTGGCTCACAATCTGGTTTTGGAGATGTTCAGGAAACTTATTTTGAAAGAATTTCAAATCTCAATTTAAAAAATCCTCAAATCGTAGGTTTCGGAATTTCAAATAAAGAAACTTTCAATCAGGCAACTAAATATGCAAAAGGCGCTATTATTGGAAGTGCTTTTATCAAACATTTAAGCGAAAACGGAAGTAAAAAAATTGAAGAGTTTGTTGGAGAGATTCGATAATTTCTAAAAAAATATAATTATAAAACGACATTCATATTTTGGTGTCGTTTTTTTATACCTCAATAATTAATGTATATTTAAGCTAATTTTTTTAATTAAAAATTTCACATGAAAAAATCTCATTTCGTATTTGTTATCCTTTTTATTATTTTAAGTTGTGAAAAAAAAGAAGAGTATTCGCAATTAACTTATCATCAAAAAGCAAATGGACTAATTCAACAAGTACTTAAAAATGATTCATGTAATTGTCTATTGGAAATCCCAAATGAATCTATGATTAAAACAAGCCTTGCTGAAAATCCAAGATTTAATATTAAGGAAGAATTAATTAAAAGGCTTGATTTAAAAAATCAACATGAATTAGATAGTCTAGAAAAAGTTTCCGAAAATTTTATTTTGGATAATCTTCTTTTAAAAAAAGATAATAATATTATTATTGAAAGAGATTCAATACGTGAGTTAACTAAAAACCGAAGTGCCAAACTTATTAAAAAATGTCCAACAGGAATGTTGTATTTTTCTAAACCAATTTTAAACAAAGATAAAACAGCAGTACTAATGTATGGTCGTGTGTTTAGTTGTTTTGGAACTGAATTGAGAGTTTATAATTATGAAAATAAAAAGTGGGTTGAGAAAAATTGAGGTAATATTTTTAAAAGCAAATCAAATTTTCAATCAGGCAGCTAAATATGTAAAAGGCGCTATTATCGGAAGTGCTTTTATCAAACATTTAAACGAAAGCGGCAGCAGGAAAATTGAGGAGTTTGTTGGAGAGATTCGATAATTAAGTGTAAATTACACGGTATTTCAATTTTAGAAACCTTGTTATGCAGGAATATTCTATAATAAAAACAACATTTCTTTTTTTATTAAACTTTATGTTTTGTACGGTATACGCACAGGAAAATTCTACATTGCGTATACCATCAAAACAAGATACTTTAAATGGCTCGATTACTCCGGAAAGAATTTGGTGGGATATACAGCACTACGATCTTACCATAAAACCTGATTACATTACCCAAACAATATCAGGAAAAAATATAATCGAATACATTGTTGTTAACAAAAACCATTCTGATTTAATGCAGATTGATCTTGTCGCTCCTCTTAAAATTGACAGTATTTTTCAGAAAGATCAAAAAATAAATTATACTCAGAACGAAAATATCTGGTATGTAAAACTTCCTAAAAAGCTCCTTTCCAGAAAAAACAAAATCACGATTTATTATTCCGGAAAACCTACAGAATCAATAAAACCGCCTTGGGATGGAGGTTTAGTCTGGGCAAAAGATTCATTAAACCGCCCATGGATTTCAGTCGCCTGTCAATACAAAGGAGCTAGCTTATGGTATCCCTGCAAAAATGCCTTATATGATGAACCCGACAAAGGAGCAAGTATCAGTATTTCTGTCCCAGACAGTTTAACAGCGATTGGAAATGGACGTTTAAAAAGTAAAATTAAAAATACCGACCACACTTCAACATATAAATGGGAAGTAAAAAACCCAATTAATCATTACGGCATTACTTTTTATATTGGGCATTATATAAATATCAATGAAACTTTTAATGGCGAAAAAGGCCTTTTAAGCATGGACTTCTGGATTCTGGATTATAATAAAGAAAAAGCTGTAACCCACATGATTCCAGAAGTTAAAATTACCATGAAATCCCTGGAACATTGGTACGGCCCCTACCCTTTCTATGAAGACGGATTTAAGATGGCTGATGCTCCTTACATTGGAATGGAGCATCAAAGTGCAGTTGCTTACGGCAGTTCTTATAAAAAGGGAACAAACAAAAAAGGAGGTGATATTTCGAATACAGGCTGGGGAAAAAAAACAGATAAAATTATTGTTCATGAAATAGCTCATGAATGGTTTGGCAATAATATCACAGCAAGCGATATTGCTGACAGATGGATTCAGGAAGGGTTTGCCGGTCTAGGCGAAGAACTGGTCATAGCAGATTTATGTGGCAGGCAGGCTGGAAATGAATTTATGAATGGCCGATTCAGAACGATCGAAAATGACAAACCTGTTATAGGACGCTATGGAATAAACGAAGATGGAAGCAACGACAATTACGTAAAAGGCTGGGCTGTTATACATATGATAGGAGCTGTTATGAATGATGATCAAAAATTTCGAGAACTACTGCGTGGTCTAAATCGCGATTATCATAATAAAGTTGTCACAACAAAGGAGATCGAAACTTATATAAATAGCAAATCCGGGATTAATTTTCAGTATCTGTTTGATCAATATCTGAGAACAAATATGGTTCCTGTTTTAGAATATCAATTTAAAAATGGATTACTCCATTACCGTTATTCAAATTGCAGCAAAGACTTTGTTATGCCCATAAAAACAAACTGGACAAAAGATATCCAAATCTATCCTACGACTTCATGGCAGACATTAAAAATTGCAGATGATGCTTTGGAAACAGACCTAAAAGTTGATATTAATTTTTACCTAACTGTCCAAAAAACTTACTAATTCCGTATAAATTATGGATATTAAGAACTAAAAACAACTACACCGTTTTATGTTAATATTATGTTAAAACAAAATTAAACAAGCGTTTAAATTAAACAACTGTTTAATTTTGCATCCGATTAGAAACAATACCATGTCAAACATCGAATTAAACGATAAAAAGATTCAGATTCTTAATGTAGCTGAAAAGCTGTTTTCTGAGAAAGGATTTGAAGGTACATCGATACGGGACATCTCTAAAGAGGCAAAAATCAACATTGCCATGGTTTCGTACTATTTTGGTTCAAAAGAAAGACTTCTGGAAGCCTTAATTCTTCACAAAACGGTTGATTTAAAACTACAACTCGAAAATTTACTGCAGGAAAATCTCGAACCTCTTGAAAAAGTCAATAAATTAATCGAAATTTACGTTAACCGAATCTGTCTTAACAAAGGGATTTACAGGGTTTTACATTTTGAACTTTACAACAAAAAAAGAGAAAAGAGCCTTCAGGCTTTTACTGAACTTAAAAAAGGAAATTTAAAATCAGTTGAAAGTATTATCAAACAGGGCCAGTCTCAGGGAGTTTTCAGAAAAGATGTTAATATCCAGCTCATTACGCCAACCATTATCGGAACCTTTTTTCACTTTCACATGAACCGCTCATTCTTCGAAGAATTACTGGATTTAAAAACAGAAGAAATGTTTAATAATTACATCAACAACGATCTAAAAAAGCACATTCAACAAACTATAAAAGCGCTACTTGTTTATGAAAATTAGTCAATTAATGCTCTTTGGAGTTTTCTTTATCGGAATAACTTCAGCAGAAGCACAAGAAAAAACAAGTTTAACTTTAGACGAAGCCGTAAAAATGGCCTGGGAAAAGAGTAACGAGGTTACGCTTGCCAACACTAAGGTAAACACAAAAAAGTATGAACTTCAAACGGTTAAAAACAACCAATACCCGGAATTAAAAATTTCCGGTCAATACCAGCGTCTGACAAAAGCTTCTATCGACATGCACAACAGCGGAGATGAAGCCAGTTCTGATCCAATGCCTTCTCCAAATCAAGCTATGCTGGGAATGGCAAATCTTAGTCTGCCAATCTTCTCCGGATTTAAAATCCAAAGCAGCATCAATGCTTACGATAATTTGTATGAAGCTGAAACAGCTAATGCGGCTAAAACGAAAGAAGATATTGCATTGCGTACCATAACGTATTATACGGCATTGTACAAAGCACAAAAAACACTGGATTTATTAAACGAAAATCAAAAACAGGCCAAACAGCGTGTCACTGATTTTACTGAACTGGAAAAAAACGGAATTATTCCGAGAAATGATTTATTGAAAGCCCAGTTATTAGTTTCAAAAACACAATTATCTATCGATGAAGCTAACAATAATATCAATAATATCAATTATTATCTGACAACATTGCTTAAATTAGAGCCATCTGTAAAGATACAGGTGAACGAAGATGATTTTTTTAATTTAAAAACCAGCAATGCACCAACATCTGATGCTTTGGCATTGGAAAGCCGAAAGGATTTAGAAGCACTTCGTTTTCAGTCAAAAGCCAGTGAAGCCAACATTAAAATTGCAAAAGCAGGATATTATCCTTCACTTGCTTTACTAGGAGGTTATACGGCATTTGATCTTAAAGATTTCATTACAGTAAAATATGCTATGAATTTCGGACTTGGCTTAACATATGATTTATCAGGGATTCTGAAAAACAATGCACATGTTAGAGAAGCTGAAAGCAAAGCTCTTGAAGTAAAAAATTCTGAAGCAATCTTAACAGACCGTATTAAAGTTGAAGTTCAAAAATCTATTGAAGATTACGATTTAGCAATTAACCAGAGCGTAGTTTATGACGAAGCCCTTCAACAGGCCGCTGAAAACTACAGACTGGTAAAAGATAAATTTGACAATGGCTTAGCAGATACTAATGATCTGGTGGAAGCCGATGTTGAGCATCTGAATGCCAAAATCAATACCGCTTTATCTAAAGCAGCCATCATTCAAAAATATTACGAACTACTTTCAGTATCAGGACAATTATCACAATCATTCAATCTTTCAAAAATATAATCGACAGCTCTCATGGAAAAGAAAAAAACAAATAAAAAATTCATCATCATACTTGCAGTTCTGATTTTAGGAGGCGGAACTTATGGAATCTCTAAATATTTACATTCACAAGCCCACGAAGAAACAGATGATGCTCAGATTGAAAAGAGAATGAATCCGATTATCCCGAGAGTTTCCGGATATATCAGTAAAGTTTATGTGAAAGATAATGATTATGTAAAAAAAGGAGATACTTTATTTACAATCGACAAGAGAGATTATCAGTTAAAGATTGACGAAGCTAACGCTGCATTACTGGGAGCTGAAGGACAATACGAAGCTGCAAAAGCAGATATCGGAAGTGCTTATGCCAGTATTTCTGTATCTGATGCACAAATGAGATCGGCAAGTGGTTCTATCGAAAGCGCAAGAATCAGATTGAGACAGCTTACCAACGATTATAACCGTTACAACAACTTGTACAAAACACATACAATTACCAAACAGCAATATGAGCAGGCTTTAACTGCAAAAGAAGAAGCTGAAAACCAGGTACGTGTTTTAGAACAGCAGCAAAAAGCCACTTCTTATCAAAAATCGGTTATCCAGTCAAAATCTAAAGTTTCTGACAAACAAACAGAAGTTGCTGCAGCCAACATCAAAAAAGCCAGAACAATGTTAGATGTTGCACACTTAAACCTTTCATATACTGTAGTTACTGCTGCCATTGACGGTCAGGTTTCTAAAGTAGATATCCAGCCGGGACAATTGGTGCAGCCGGGACAATCTTTATTCTACATCATCAATAATAACGAAGCCTGGGTTGTGGCCAACTTTAAAGAAACACAATTAAATAAAATGGTTGTGGGACAAAAAGTAGGTTTAAAAGTAGACGCTTATCCAAACTATGAGTTTAAAGGAACTGTATCATCATTCTCTCCGGCAACAGGATCTCGTTTTTCATTACTTCCTCCTGATAACGCAACAGGAAACTTCGTAAAAACAATTCAGAGATTACCGGTAAAAATCACGATCGACGAATCTAACGATCCTGAAAAAGTAAAACTTTTAAGACCAGGAATGAACGTTGACGTTGATGTACATTTAAAATAAAACATGGCAGGAGCAGTACAAGCAGACGACGATTTAGTAGAATACGGTTTCAGACGAGTTATCATTACGATTACAGCAGTACTTTGTGCACTGCTGGAAATCGTAGATACTACGATTGTAAACGTAGCGCTGACAGACATGCGCGGAAGTCTTGGTGCTACCTTGACCGATGTGGCATGGGTAATTACAGCATACGCAATTGCGAATGTTATTGTAATTCCGATGACGAGCTGGTTATCACAGCAATTTGGAAGACGTAACTATTTTGTGGCTTCCATTATAATATTTACAGTCTGTTCATTTTTGTGTGGTAACGCCACCAATATTTGGGAACTTGTAGCCTTCCGATTCGTACAGGGTATGGGTGGTGGAGCGTTACTGGTAACAGCCCAAACGATTATTACAGAAAGTTACCCGGTAGCCAAACGTGGAATGGCGCAGGCTATTTACGGAATGGGTGTAATTGTTGGTCCAACTCTTGGTCCACCTTTAGGAGGATATTTAGTAGATAATTATTCCTGGCCGTATATTTTCTATATCAATATTCCATTAGGGATTATTGCAACCATTTTGGCTCTAACTTTTGTTAGAAGTCCTAAATATGGAGAGAAATTAAAAGCCAATCAGGTTGACTGGTGGGGAATTATTTTGTTGAGTACTTTTATTGGTTCTTTACAATTCGTACTGGAACACGGGCAGCAGGATGACTGGTTTAATGATTCATTAATTGTAACCTTGAGTGTTGTTACGGTTTTAGGACTGGTTCTTTTTATATGGAGAGAACTCACATACAAACATCCAATTGTAAACTTAAGTGTTTTGAAAGATGGAAACTTAAGAATTGGAACCATAATGTGTTTTATCCTTGGTTTCGGATTATACGGTTCCACTTTAATTATTCCAATTTATACGCAGTCGATTTTAGGATGGACCGCAACTGATGCCGGATTATTATTGATTCCGGGATCTATTACAACAGCCATTATGATGCCGTTTGTAGGGAATATGATTCAGAAAGGAGTTCCGCAGGGTTATATGGTTGGAGTTGGATTTTTAATTTTCTTCTTCTTTACTTTTATGATGTACAGCCGTATGACACCAGATACTGGAGTTGAACATATGTACTGGCCTTTAATTTTAAGAGGAGTTGGATTAGGATTACTTTTCGTTCCAATTACAACACTTTCTCTTTCAACTTTAAAAGGAAAACAAATTGGAGAAGGAGCAGCATTTACCGGAATGATGCGTCAATTGGGCGGATCTTTTGGTATTGCGATCATTACCACTTTCATTACCCGTTTCAGCCAGTCGCACCGAGTAGATTTGATTAATAATCTTGATCCGGCCAAATTTGAAGTACAACAGCGAATTGCAGGAATGCAGCACGCGTTTATGGCAAAAGGATACAGCGCTGATGTTGCTCTGAAAAAAGCGTATCAGGCCATAGAAATGTCAGTAATGAAACAGAGTACTGTAATGGCTTATATGGATATTTTCCTTTATTTAGGAATCATGTTTTTATGTTGCATACCGATTATTCTCTTTATTAAAAAAGGGAAGAACAAAATTAGTGCAGCCGACGCAATGCATTAATAATAATAAGTTTATAATACGCAGAAACGCCGAATTCATCCTTTAGAATTCGGCGTTTATTTTTTTGAAGTATTTTTTAACCGCAAAGGGCGCAAAGAATTTTATTTCTTAGAATCCTAAAAAACGCAAAGTTCGCAAAGCTTTGTGATAAAACCTTTGCGAACTTTGCGTAAACCTTTGCGTCTTTGCGGTTAAAAAAACTTAGAACCTCAGCACCTTAAAAAAACTATCTTGTAAAAACCAGGTGATCTCCTTTTGAAAGATTGGCATCAAACTGATATCCTTCGTAATTAAAGCCTTTTAAATCATCAATAGTTTCAGCATTAGTATCGATGATATAACGAACCATCATCCCTCTCGCCTTTTTAGCAAAGAAACTGATCATTTTTAACTTTCCGTCTTTATAATCTTTGAAATCCGGAGTAATAACCGGAACTTTTAAAGCTTTTACATCTACCGCAGAAAAATATTCATTACTCGCTAAATTCACAAATAATTCGTCTTTTTTAAATTCTTTGTTCAAAGCTTTAGTTACAACAGGTTTCCAGAATTCATGAAGGTTTTTATATTCGCCGACTGGCATTTTAGTTCCCATTTCTAAACGATAGGCCTGCATTAAATCAAGCGGTTTTAAAAGTCCGTAAAGACCTGATAGGATTCTCAATTTATCTTGTAAAACATCCAGTTTCTCTAACGGAATGGTATAAGCATCCAAACCAGTATAAACATCCCCGTCAAAAGTATAAACAGCCGGACGCGCATTTTCTGCGGTAAAAGGCGTTTTCCATTCCTGATTTCTTTTCCAGTTTAAGTCGGCTAGTTTATCTGAAATCGACATCAGCTCTGATAATTCAGCTGGCTTTTTTGTTTTTACTACTTTATGAACCACTCTGGCTTCTTTTAAAAATGAAGGTTCAGTATATTGAGATGTTGGTAATTCTTTTTCGAAATTCAGTGATTTCGCCGGAGATATAACAATTTTCATGTGAGCTTTTTTCTATGATTCAAAAATACAAATTGCAATTTTAAAAATTGATTATCGTAATTGATTTGTTTTATGAGGGTATAGTTTTTTTCGCCACGAATTCACGAATTTATTTTTTATAATCTTTGAACATAATTTTGAATAAATTAGAGTAATGAATCACTCTAATTTATTCGAAATGATTTAGATTAATTCGTGAATTCGTAGCGGAAAATTTACAGTATAAAAGGCATTTTCTATGTTACAAATTTGCAACCATAAAATTCCAAAAACATT
>NZ_JBMDKA010000047.1:0-26179 GCF_057809475.1 Flavobacterium sp. FG19
GCTCATTATTATCAAATTTAATTATAAATTCGTCTAAACTTTTGGGTGCAGTCTAAAATTTGCATCGTTTTTTGTTTAAAATCACTTCGATTTCTTTTTAGAATCTTTCTTAGATTTCTTCTCTTTTTTCTTTTTCAGCAGATTCATTTTATCCTCAATTCTTTTTTCGATATCTGTAATATCAGATTCGTAATTGAATTGCAGGGAATGAAGTTTTGCATTTTTAATTTCTTTTAATGCTTTTTTAAACTCCTTTTGTGCCTCTAAAAGCATTGCTTTTCTGACATAAATTTCCGCTTTGTTGATTCCTTTAATTGTTAAGGCAAAATCAATTAATTTCTCAGCTTCTTCGTAATCTTCATTTAAAATCAACGTTTTTAAGTAATACGGATACACTTCAAGAGCATGAATATTAATCGCTAAAGCCTGCTGAAAATACGATTTGGCTTCTTCATAATTCATTAATTGTTCCGCCTGAATTCTTCCATACAAACACAAAACCATGGTATTTGTATCGTTATAAGAAAAAGCGTAATCTAAAGACTCAATCGTTCCTTCAAGCCAGTAAGGATAATTATCCAAAGCCTGAAAAAGGTATTTATCAATTGTTTTCATTGCGTAAATCGTTTTTTAATTTCTGACGAGTTCCTTTGTAACTTTTCTCTGTTTTATTCTTCTTAAAATCGCTTCCGGTAAAAACTCTAACAGGATTTCCACGTTCTACATTGAGCTGATTTTCCCATTGTTTTCCCATATGATTTTTAAGCTGAATCAGTTTTTCGTCCTCTAATTTTTTTAATAATCTTTCAGTTGCGAGTTTTTTGTTTTGATGCTGAGAACGACTATCCATAGAAACAACTGCAATTCCGGTAGGGATATGAGTTGCCCGAATGGCCGAACTTACTTTGTTTACATGCTGACCACCAGCTCCGGAACTTCGCATCGCCTGATACTGAATATCATTTTCTGAAACCGACGTATTTTTCTGTAGTTCAATTTCAAAAATTCCAATAAACCAGTTTTTACGTTTGTGCATTTTTCGAAACTGACTCTGGCCAATCCATTGAATCGTTCCCACCCAGGATTTTACAAACTGATCAGCGTTTTTTCCTTTCAAAGAAACTGAGGCAGTTTCAATCGTTCCATTCTCCTCTCCTTTATCTCTTTGCAGTAAAACCACTTCTAAATTCTGTTCCTGTGCTTCTTCCAAAACTTTTTTAAGCACCTGAGCCACAACCCAGGTGCATTCAGCAGGTCCGCGACCCGCTGTTATTTGAATTATTCTTTCCATTTTTCTACTATTTTAAGAAGCTTTTCTCTGTTCTTTGCTTCTTTAATAAATTTTGGAAGTCGTGACACCATGGTCCCATTACCACTTCCATTATTATTTCTCTCTCTTAGATCAGCTTTAATATATCTTTCCAGATACATTATATGTTCCTGATTGTAAGCCCAAAAAACATTTCCTTTGAATTCTTTCTGAAACCAAAGCGGTAAACTATACCAGTCATCACGAATTAAACCATCCCTCTCTGACTCTTCTTTAAATGCGTAAGTATTGGGCTTGATTTCTTCCTGAAAACTGCAATGTGGACATTTAACTTTATACTTTTCAGGTACTTTCTTAAAGATTTGAGATTCTAATTCAAATTTTTCAAAACAATTGCCACAATAGTATTTACCAAACGTTTTATATTTATAAACCGGTTCATCAATCTTATGAAAGCAGGATTTGCATTCAAAAGTCATCATAGTGCATTTTCCACATTCACAATTTCGAGGAACTTCTTTCAAAACTCCTTTAGATTGACATTTGGGACATTTCACGAAAATCTCGTTATAAAAATCTCCCAGCCATTTATTTTCATCCTGAAACCTTTCCATAATCTTTATTTTTTTTAACGATCCATTCTAACAATCTTTGGCGTAAAAGTTCCCAGAACTTCAACGAGATCCGTTTGGTTTGCCATTACTTTTGTAATGTCTTTGTATGCCATTGGAGCCTCGTCGATATTACCACCAATTAAGGTTACATCATTGGCTTTTAAAACTTTCTTAATTTCGCTTTGTGTAAAAGTGCTTTTACATTTTGCTCTCGAAAACAAACGCCCGGCACCATGTGAAGCAGAGTTCAAACTTTCAGCATTTCCTTTTCCCTTCACGATGTAACCAGGTGCCGTCATAGAACCCGGAATGATTCCCAATTGTCCTTCTCCCGCAGGTGTTGCGCCTTTTCTGTGTACAATACATTCCTGATCGTTTACGATTTCTTTCCATGCAAAATTGTGATGGTTTTCAATCGTTACCACTACCCTTTTTCCAATCGCTTTGGCAATTCGTCTGTGAATATCATCATGACAGGCTTTTGCATATTCTCCGGCCAAATTCATCGCCAGCCAGTATTCCTGGCCGTCATGTGTATTCAAATCCAGCCATGCCAAATGCTGTACATTTTTGGGCAGCGGACACTGCTTTGTTGCTAAATACGTATAATGTTTTGCAATGTTTGCGCCTAATCCGCGGGAACCACTATGAGAAAGAACTGCAAAATATTCACCTTTTTCCAATTTCCATTCGTTCTCAGGATGCTCAATCTTAGCAATTCCAAATTCCACAAAATGGTTTCCTCCGCCAGATGTTCCTAATTGTTTATAGGCTTTTGGAAGAAGATTTTTCAACAATGGAATATCCTGAAATCCGCTATTGTAAAACACTTCATGATCTACACGTGAAGCATGCGTTTCATACATTCCAAATTTTGTATTTTCTTTTAAAATGGCATCCAATTGATGTTCCTTTCCTTTAAAATAAGAAGCCGGCAGATCAAAAATCGAAAGGCTCATTCGGCATCCAATATCAACGCCAACTCCATACGGAATTACGGCATTATCTGTCGCTAAAACACCACCGATTGGTAATCCATAACCAGAATGTGCATCTGGCATTAAGGCTCCAGCGACTGAAATTGGCAGTTTTAATGAATCATATAATTGAAATTTGGCCTGCTCATCGATTTCATTTTCGCCAAAAATTTTAAACGGCGCTCTGGTGTTTTTAAGCTGATGCATTCTTACCTGAACCGGTTTAATCAAACCTTCGGCCACTTTTCCCCAGGTTCCGTTTCCTTCATATTTTTCAGGATGTAACAAAACGTCTTTTGCTTCTGTTAAAATAGATTCTTTTTTTTCTCTTTTTCTATATCTGTTAATCTGCCCTAAGGCGATATTTATTGAATTATTCTTTGGAAAACCTAACTTAATCAGGTCTTTTCCGGTTAATTTATTTCCCATGATTTATATCATCTCGTCCGCATATTCCTGATACAACAAATGCAGACTTTTATTTTTAATTGGGTTTATTTCTCTGGGATTTTCACTTTGATAGTATTTCCGGTTATGAGAAGACCCAGCTGTTAATTTATTTATTTTTCCTCTTAGACTGAGATTAGTTATATAATTATCAAGAAGTTGAATTTCGGTTTCCAGATCAGAATCAATCATCCTTGTATGTGTTATCATGTAGGGACTAACACGAAGTACATATCTCCACGGTTCATTAAACACATAATGGATTTTATATCTCCTGAAATTGCTGCACCAGCGTTCCCGCTTATAAAAATGTGCTTTTTCTCTTTCAGTCAATTCTAATTTTGAACTTCTCCATTCCCATTCACAGAATTCTTTTACAGTCTGGATTTTTTCAACATACATATTTCTCCTTTTTTTCTTTTTCTTTCTTTTAAAAGATTTTTCGGGAGAAAACTGCCATGTATTTATTTTTTCCAGTAATGTTCTGTAAAATTCAGATTCAGCCGACCGGGCAACATCATCTCTTAATTTGAAATTACGCTGCCAGCCTTTTTGATACGGAACTTCTAATGGAACCAAAGGCAGACTGATCCGTTTTTTCCAAAGTTCTTTTTCCCGTTTTCTTAACTGAATAAGCTGCTTTTCAAAATCTTGTTTTACTAATCTCTTTTTCCTTTTTTTACTTTTAAAACGAGTACACAAAGCATACTCCTCTACCGCATAATTTTCCATTTAAAAAATTACAGTGCATTAAATTACAAGCCATTAAGACTTAAACATTTTATCCCTGACGGATAAATAAAATAAAATCGGTTTTTCGGGAAAATTTTGAAGTGTCTAGAATAAAAAAAGCCCGAAACTAAATATCTTCGGGCTTTTTTATATATCTAAAAATATATTTCTAAGATTGAAATAAGCCACGAAGAACTGCTGCACCAAATCCGTTTGGTGTGAAGCTTTGTGATGTCAATGTAAGTACAAACATTTTTCTTCGTTTTTAAAGGGTTATTATTTTTTTCGTCTGCAAATATTCAGAATTGTTTTTTGATTTTCCAAATTTCTTTTAAAGAAAATTCATCAAAAAATTATTCGGTAGTTCTTAAAAACCTCAAAAACAAAACTCAATTACTTTAAAAACAATACTATAGGACAAAAAAAAGAGTATACTTTTTTGCGCTTCTTTTATAGAAAAAACACTCAGAGAGCAGAATAAAACTTAATAGAGAGCTTTCCGTGAAAAAAAAATCAAAATTCCAGATACCTGCTCCTTAAAAAACTGTTTTTGATGAATCGAAAATGATACAATTACACATAATGGCATAAAAAAAGCTCTGATTTCTCAGAGCTTATTATTTTTATTCAGGTGAATTATTATTCAGAAACTTTGCTTTTCACAACTAATCTGAAACCTTCTCCGTGTATGTTTAAGATTTCTACATCCTCATCTGACTTTAGATATTTTCTAAGTTTGGCGATGTAAACGTCCATACTTCTTGAAGTAAAGTAGTTGTCGTCTCTCCAGATTTTTGTTAAAGCTAATTCTCTCGGCATTAAATCATTTTCATGAAGAATCAGCATTTTAAGCAATTCATTTTCTTTTGGAGATAATTTAATGGGTTCTTCATCCTGATAAGTCAGGAATCTCAATTTTGAGTTTAAGTGGAATTTACCAATATTAAATTCAAATTGTACCTGCTCAGCTTTTGTATCTGCGGATTTTCTTTGAATGATGGCTTTAATTTTCATTAATAAAACCTCAGAATCAAAAGGTTTATTTAAATAGTCGTCAGCACCGGCTTTGTATCCTTTTAACACATCTTCTTTCATCGATTTTGCGGTTAAAAATATAATAGGCACTTCACTGTTCTTTTCTCTAATTTCTTTGGCTAAGGTGTAACCATCTTTATAAGGCATCATTACATCCAGAATACATAAATCATATACATCCTTCTTGAACTTCTCGAAACCTTCCATACCGTTTTTAGCTAAAGTAACTTCAAAGTCATTTAACATTAGATAATCTTTAAGAACCGCCCCAAAATTTAGGTCATCTTCTACTAAAAGTATTCTTTTGTTATTATTTTCCATATTTTAATTTATTAATGGTATTTTTATTATAAAGGTGCTACCCTTTCCTTTTTCGCTTTCTACATATACTTGACCATTGTGATCCTCTACAATTCGTTTTACATACGCAAGACCTAAACCATGTCCTTTTACATTATGAAGGTCTCCCGTGTGTTCTCTGTAAAACTTCTCAAAAACTCTTTTTTGAGCTATCTTACTCATTCCTAAACCGTGATCTTTTACTTTTATCAGAATCATGTCTTTTACATTTTCTGTAAAAATCTCAATCTTAGGAATATCCGGAGAATATTTTATTGCATTTTCTAAAATATTCACTAATACATTAGTAAAATGTACTTCATTAATCAAACAAGTTGTCCTTGCTGCATTATAATGTTTTTCAACACTGCCCTGTCTGTCTTCTAAAATTAAATTTACATGCTCAATAGCATCGTCAATAATATCCGTAACTACAGTAGGTTCTTTGGTAATATCAAGTTCTTTTTTCTCTAATTTCGAAATTCGAAGAACATTTTCTACCTGAGCATGCATCCTTTTATTTTCATCCCGGATCATTTGCAGATAACGATGTACTTTATCTTTATCTTCAATAATTTTGGGATTCCTTATCGCATCTAATGCCAGATTTATCGTTGCAATTGGTGTTTTAAACTCATGTGTCATATTGTTTATGAAATCCGTTTTGATTTCAGAAATATGCTTCTGACGCAGCAGCTGATTTAAAGCACTTGTATAAGCTACTATAATGATTAATGTAAACACAATTGATAAAATTGTAATACTTAATAATTCTGATAACAAAAATTTCTTTTTATTCGGGAAAGTAACCGATAACTGATATCGGCTGTTTCCTTCATTATCTGTGAATATCGGAATATTATAAGTTGCATCTTTATCATAATGAAATCCATCTGATCTGACTTTGGTAGGAACACCGCTGCTGTAAATTCCAAACTCAAACTTGGTTTTAACCTGATATTCCTCCAGTTCCTTTTTTAAAAGCTTGAACAGTTTGTCTTTTGTAACCCTGCCTTCAATTGGAGTTAAAGAAGCAATGTCTTTATATTGTATCTGCTGCTGTACTTTATTTAAAATATCAAGGCTGCCCGATTTTTCAATTCTAAGATCCGGAATAATACTTTGTCCTAAATTATTATTATCAATTCCGTTATTGTTATTATAAACTTCGGTTACTCTTTTAGAACTAAAATTCTTGAATCTTTCACTGCTGAATTTTTTATCAAAAAGTGATCCGTTTATATCATAATCTTCAGTTGTAAGAGTACTTGAATAAACAATAGTTTTGTTTGTTTTGGTATTTCTTTGTACAAACAATACTTCCATCAAATCTTCCTTTTTAGGAATTTTACCAGTACTGTCTTTTATACGGTTGTATTTATCGTAGAAACTATACTCCTCCTGCTGCTCAAGTTTGTCAGCTACATTTCCGATTACCTGGGTAACGTGGTATTTAAATTGTTCTTCATTATTTTTAAATGAAGAATTAAACCAAAATACCTGTACCAGAATTATCCCTATCAAGGACAGACTCATCAATAAAACAAGTATTCTAAAAAATAATTTATTCATCGAAACAAAATTAATATTTTAACAATATACTAAATAATACATTAACCAAATATTAACATTTAAGACTGTTTTTGTTTTATTTTCAAAATTTTAAGAATTTCAACAACTTCTTGTTCAGCAATTTTAAGATTACTGTTATTAATAACAAAATTGCTCAAAGAAATTCGTTTTTCGTCATTCCACTGCATTTTCATTCGGTCCAGAACTTGTTCCCTTGTAGTGTTATCGCGTTTCATCACTCTTTCTATCCTTACTTCTTCGGGTGCGGTAACCGTAATTATATAATCGAAATCTTTATATCGGCCGCTTTCAAAAAGAATAGCAGCTTCGTATACCACAAAATCCTGTTCTTTATTTTTTAACAGCCAGGACTGAAAATCTTTTTTTACAGCCGGATGTACTATTGAATTTAATTTCTCTAATTTTTCTTTGTCATTAAATACTATTGCCGCCAGTTTCGCCCGGTTCAAAACATTATTATCAAAGAGCGATTCTCCAAAAGAAGTTTTTATCTGATCTGTAATTTCTGATGACTGCATTACTTTTTTGGCTTCATCATCTGCAATGTAAACAGGGACTCCACTTTCCTTAAAAAATCCGGTAATGGTAGTTTTACCACTCCCTATTCCGCCGGTCAGACCAATAATCTTTGTCATACTATATTTTAAAAAACATACGAGGAAAAGCGTCCTGTGGTTTTCTCTTTAATAAAATTACTTTTACATAAGATTCTAAAAACCCCGTTCCGTAACCATAAAATTGTTTCCATACAGCAATCACAGACAGATACCCAATTTTAATACTTCGGTTCTGAATACTCGCTGTAAGAAAAATTATAACGAAATATACAAAATATAATTGTAAAAAAATATCAATATTGAAAATTAACAGTAAAAAAGCTAATAATAACCCTAAGATAAATACAGTAGGAAAGAAAAAAGTCAGCTTATTATGCTCTGGATACCAACTATTTAATATAGGTCTTGCTATACCAAATTTCTTTACCTGTATAGAGAATTTTTCCCAGTCGATTCTGCGTTTGTGATACACAAAAGCCTCTGAAAACAGTCTGGTTTCAAAGCCTAAGTTCCATAAACGAATGGATAAATCAGGATCTTCGCCTGGATGAATGTTTCCAAAACCATTGGAAACCTCAAAAGCTTTTCTGGAAATTCCCATATTAAAACTGCGGGGCTGAAACTTATTTATCTTCTCTGAGCCGCCCCTGATTCCTCCTGTAGTAAGAAAAGAGGTCATAGCAAAATTGATTGCTTTCTGAATGCTTGAGAAGCTTTTTAAAGCTTTATCAGGCCCGCCAAAACAATCTACATATTTCTCATCTAAGGCTTTTTTGACTTCAGTTAAATAATTAGGCGGAATAATGCAATCTGAATCAAATATGATAAAATAATCCCCTCTTGCTTTCTGCATTCCAAAGTTCCTTGAATCACCGGGACCGGAATTGGGTTTAAAATAATACGATATATTCAGTTTTCCCTGATAGTTCATCACTACATCTTTACAGGGAACAGAAGACCCATCTTCGACAAGAACTATTTCAAAAGGCTCATTGTAATCCGATTTTGTAAGGCTCTCTAAAAGTTCATCAACTTCATCAGGACGATTATACACAGGTACAATTAAAGAAAAAATCATAACAGGAATGCGGTTTTTAAGTGGTATATTTTAAACTTTGAAAAATTTTAACAAAGATAGGTATATTCATAAAAAAACCACCAACTTTTGGTTGATGGTTTTAGGCAATACTACGGTATTTTTTTTATTTGATACTTTCGATATTAACAACTTCGTTTGTATCTGCTTTGTAATCTACACCTGCAAATTCAAAACCGAATAAATTTAAAAAGTCGTTTCTGTAACCGGCTAAATCTCCAATAGACGGCAGCGTTTCTGTAGTAGCTTCTTTCCAAAGTTCAGCCACTTTTGCCTGAACATCTTCGCGCATTTCCCAGTCATCGATTCTGATTCTTCCTTTTTCATCAACAGGAACTTCAGTACCCTTGTATAATCTGTCCTGAAATAAACGCTGGATCTGCTCGATACATCCTTCATGAATACCTTCTTCTTTCATGATTTTGTACAAAAGAGAAATATACAACGGAATAACCGGAATAGCAGAACTTGCTTGTGTTACTAATGCTTTGTTTACAGAAACATAGGCTTTTCCTCCAATAGACTGTAAATTATCTGTAATAGTAAAAGCTGTAGCTTCTAAATGATCTTTAGCACGACCAATAGTCCCTTTACGATACACTGCTTCAGTCAATTCAGGTCCAATGTATGAATATGCTATTGTGGTCGCTCCTTCTGCTAATAAATTTTCATTTTTTAAAGCATCCATCCACATAGCCCAGTCTTCACCTCCCATTACAGCCACTGTATTCTCAATATCTTCTTCATTTGCCGGTGTAATCGAAACTTCAGATACATTTCCGGTATGAAAATCAACTGTTTTGTTGGTAAAGGTCTGTCCGATTGGCTTTAAAACTGAACGATGCGTCACTCCCGTATCAGGATTTGTACGTACCGGAGAAGCTAAACTGTAAATAACTAAATCTACCTGACCTAAATCAGCTTTGATTAAGTCTAAAGTTTCTCTTTTAATTTCGTTTGAAAAAGCATCCCCATTGATGCTTTTTGCATATAAACCTGCTTTATGAGCTTCTTTTTCAAATGCAGCAGAATTATACCAGCCTGGCGAAGCCGTTTTCCCTTCAACGGGCGGTTTTTCAAAAAACACTCCTATTGTAGCAGCATCAGATCCAAAAGCGCTTGTAATTCTTGAAGCTAATCCGAAACCAGTTGATGCTCCAATAACCAATACTTTTTTAGCTCCGGCAATCGCACCTTTTGATTTGATATATTCTATTTGATTTTTAACATTTTGTTCGCATCCCGTTGGATGGGCTGTCAAACAAATAAATCCTCTCATTCTAGGTTCTATGATCATACTTGTTTTATTTATTCGTATAAAAGTTACTGACTAACTTATTTACGTTTGTTTATTATTTTTCGATGACAAATATAAAGTATTTCTTTAGTTCAACAAGGCTTTAGCGTGATTTAAAGCCGAATCGGAAACGACTGCTCCCGACAGCATTTGCGCAATTTCTATAACTCTTTCGTCCTGAGACAGTAGCTTTAATTCTGACTGTGTATCATCATCAATTGTTGCTTTGGAAACTTTAAAATGCGAATCTCCTTTTGCAGCAATCTGTGGTAAATGGGTAATAGCAAAAATCTGCATTTTAGTACTCATTTCTTTCATAATCTCACCCATTTTAATTGCAATTTCCCCCGATACACCGGTGTCGATTTCATCAAAAATTAAAGTAGGCAGTTTTGAATACTGGGCTAAAATTGCTTTTACAGCGAGCATAATACGGGACATCTCACCACCTGATGCCACTTTTTTAAGCAGTCCGAAGTCAGTTCCTTTATTGGCAGAGAACAAAAACTGTAACTCGTCTTTTCCATTCGTAAAATAAGTTTCCGAAGGAATAAGTTCGATATTAAAACGGGCATTTGGCATCCCCAGCGTTTCCAAAATTGAAATCAGCTGACCAGATAAAACAGGAATAGCATTACTTCTGCTGGTATGTATATCTGCCCCCAGTGTATCTAATTCTTCTGCTTTTTGTTCTATTGCTTTAGAAAGATTCTCTATTTCTTCTTCAATATTGTCTAACTCCAAAAGAGTATTGCCTAAATCAGCCTGAATCTGAAGCAGTTCCTCTACCGAATTTACATGATGTTTTTTCTGAAGGTTAAATATCAACTGTAATTTCTGACTTACCAATTCCAGCTGTTCCGGGTCATTTAACAATTTTTCGGAAGAATTTTGCAGTTCTTTTGAAACATCGTCAAATTCGATTGACAAACTTGTGATTCTTTCAAACAGATTTTGATACTCGGCCGAAAATGGCGCGATTTTCTGTAAAGCTGATTTTATTTCATTTAGATTATGAAATACACCAAACTGCTCTTCATTGGCAATAGCAAGTGATTTATCGATGGAATCTTTTATAATTTCAACATTATTCAGCTTTTCAAAATCAGTTTCCAGTTCTTCCTGTTCACCTGATTTTAGTTTTGCCGAAACCAGTTCGTTTAAAAGAAAAGTATTGTATTCCTGTTCTTTTCCCGAATCACTTTGTTTTTTAAGCAGGGCGTTTAGTTTTGATTTCTCGGATTTATAAACTTTTAACAGATGCTGATACGACAAAATAGTGTCCGAATTACCGGCAATAGCATCGATTATCTTAAACTGAACCGTTTCATCTGATAATTCCTGTGTCTGCTGCTGTGAATGGATATCAATCAAAAACAGACTTAAATCCTGCAGTTCCTGAAGATTTACAGGACTGTCATTTATAAAAGCACGGGACTTGCCCGATGGTAAAATTTCACGTCTTATTATGGTTTCGTCTTCATAATCCAGATCGTTTGTTTCGAAAAATTCTTTAAGACTGTATTTAGAAATATCGAACTGGGCTTCGATCACGCATTTTTCTTCTTTGTTTTTTAATGAAGTCAGATCGGCTCTTTTTCCTAAAACGAGACCAATTGCCCCTAAAATAATCGATTTACCAGCACCTGTTTCACCTGTAATTATAGAAAAACCTTTTGAAAAATCAATAGAAAGCTTTTCAATTAGAGCATAGTTTTTAATTGACAGTGAAGTTATCATAAAGGAAAATTATAAAAATAAAAGTGCTACGAAGAAAATAAAAAAAATTAAGTTATTAAAACTTAATTTGTGACCATTTAGATGAATTTAATGGAGAGACTTTATTCAAAACATCTGTCAAATCCGAAATCGGAATACTGGGACCTCCGGAAAATACAGATACAATTTCATCTGATTTGGCATCAAAAAATACTCTGGTCAGAAATGCATTGGGTCTTACAGAATTTACTTTACCTGTCAGGATCACAGCTGATTTAATTTTCTCTTTTGCTCCCTTCAAATCATTACTCATCGTATCTAAACCTGTATGATATAAAAATGAAACCTGTCGAAGATCACTGTACATCGGAGCCAGCATATCATTTATAAAGTAATAACGATTCTGAAGGCCGTCTGACTGAGTCCAGCCTTTGGAACCTCCCTGCTGAGCAACACTGGCAATATTCTGGGCTGTTTCAAAATACTGATCGCCCCCTCCCATCTGAAAAGTATCAGCATCCATTCCCAGTATCATATAACTGTAAAAGGAAATCACTGACACCAAATTGGATTCAAAAACAGAAGGATTAAATAAAAGCGGCTGGTACTCTGTGTATGAAAAATTAAAATCTTTATCGTTAAAATTTAAAATTGGCGACGAATAAGTTGAATTATAAATCAATCTGGAAGACTGTACCTGTATCGTTCCGGTAAACTGATCTGAACTGTAGGACGATAATGTAATATACATCGAACAGTTGATTCTTTCGTTTTGTTTGAGGGCCGCACCCGTCCAGTCTGTTTTATTTACAAACTCAGCCAGAGAACTCTGAAGCGTTTTAAAAATCTGCTGATTGGAATTAGGAAGTCTTTCTGTATTAATAGTTACAGTACAATTTAACTGCTGAGCCTGAGTAAAGCCAAAAATCAAAAAAACTAATAAAGTAACTATTTTGTTCATACAGATAAAGTTTTATAAGATGTAAAAATAGCATAACTATTCTTACTTTTCAGAAATATTTTTAAATCTTTACGATTTTGCGAAATGCAAAACGACTTTATTCAAAATATCAGCTGCTACAGATTCTTTTGATTTTAATTCCATTGGCTCGATCGTAAAATCTTTATCGATAAAAGTGACTTTATTGGTTTCTTTTTTAAAACCGGCCCCTTCGTCCTGCAGGGAATTTAAAACAATCAAATCTAAGTTTTTTTTCTGGATTTTCAGTTTAGCATTTTCAATTTCATTTTCAGTCTCCAAAGCAAAACCAATTAAAAACTGGTTCTTTTTTATTGCTCCCAAAGAAGATAAAATATCTTTTGTTTTTTCTAATTCGATAGAAAATTCATCGGTATTTTTCTTGATCTTCTGAAGTGCCACTTCTTTAGGTCTGTAATCTGCTACTGCCGCGGCAGCGATAGCAGCATCAACATCATTAAAATAATTGTGACAGGCCTCATACATATCCTGCGCCGACACTACATGTATAACCTCAATTGAAGAATTCTTCACTTTATAATGTGTAGGTCCTGAAACTAAAACAACCTGAGCTCCCAGATCAGCTGCCTCATTTGCAATATCAAACCCCATTTTACCTGAAGAATGATTTCCTATAAAACGTACAGGATCTATAGCTTCGTATGTAGGACCTGCAGTAATTAGTATTTTTTTTCCTTTTAACGGAAGTTTACTTTCCAGATCCGCCTCAAGAAAAGCGATAATATTCTCAGGTTCAGCCATTCGGCCTTCTCCTGACAAGCCGCTTGCCAACTCTCCTTTTTCAGCCGGAATCATTATATTTCCAAACTGCTTTAAGGCATTAAAACTTGAAATAGTAGAAGGATGTTTGTACATATCCAGATCCATGGCAGGCGCAAAATAAACAGGACATTTTGCAGAAAGATAAGCAGCAATTAAAAGATTGTCGCAATTTCCTGCTGCCATTTTTGATAATGTATTTGCTGTTGCCGGAGCTACAAGCATTAAATCTGCCCAAAGACCCAATTCGACATGGTTGTTCCAGACAGCATCTTTATCATCCTGATTATAAAAAGTGGAATGTACCGGATTTTTAGATAAGGTAGATAATGTAAGCGGTGTTACAAAATCCTTAGAAGCAGGTGTCATGATCACCTGGACATGTGCACCTGCTTTTATAAAAAGTCGTACTAATGAGGCTGTTTTATAGGCTGCAATTCCACCGGAAACTCCCAGCAGAATTTTTTTCCCGTTTAAAACTGACATTGTACTGTATTATTTGTTTGAACTTCTGTGGTAAGTTTTACCGTCTAACCATTCCTGAACAGCTAAAGCGTGTGGTTTTGGTAATTTTTCGTAAAATTTAGAAACTTCAATTTGTTCTTTATTTTCAAAAACTTCTTCAAGACTGTCGTTATAAGTGGCAAACTCTTCTAATTTCTCAGTCAGTTCTTTTTTAATTTCAGAATTGATCTGGTTTGCTCTTTTAGCCATAATGGTAATTGCTTCATACACATTTCCTGTTGGCTCTTCAATAACTGTTTTATTGTAAGTTATTGTGTTAACAGGAGCATTCGTCTTTTTTAAATCCATGACTTTTTTATTTAGTAAATTTTTGTAAATCGGTTTCAACTCTGGCATACATTTCGTCTGCCTGTTTTTTATATTTTGTATCGCTTTTAAACTTCATTAAGTTATTATAAGCTGTTTTTGCCACATTCAGACGTTCTTCCATTTTAGCAGGGATACTGTTTATTGCTAATTGATAAGCTGAATCGTATTTATAAAACAAAGCATCTTCCTTAAAAGGTGTTCCCGGAAAATCAGCAATAAAATTATCAAAAGCTACCAAAGCAGATTTATAATCTGAAATCGTATTATACCCTTTTGCATTTTCATATGCTTTTTTCTCTAATTTACCATTTAAAACCTGTACTGTGGCATTGGCCTGAGGTACATATTCTGAATTTGGATAGTTATCAATAAAAGCCTGTAATTTTTCTAATGCTTTTACAGTGTCTGCCTGATCCAGACTGTAAACCGGAGCTAATTTAGAATAACTGTAAGCCCCTAAAAAAGCAGCTTCCTGTACTTTTTCACTTCGCGGATAACCCGAAACAAAACTTTCAAACTGATAGCCGGCTAAATAGTATTGTTTTGTTTTGTAATAAGATTGTGAAAACATATAAAAAAGCTTTTCGGCCTGAGGCTTCCCTCTGTAAGTTGAGGCCAGCTGCTCAAAAAGACGGATTGCTTTGTTATACTTACCAGCATCATACATTTTTGTCGCTACTTCAAACTTTGCTGCAACATCTTCATTTTTTAAGGCTTTTTGATACTCACTACAAGAACAAACAAGCACAGCAACAATTATCAGAGATACTATTTTTTTCATTTTCTTACTTTTATTATGATTTCGTTAGACATTATGCCAAAGCAAAACCACACCGAAGATTCGGTGGCAAATTTAGGTATTAATTTAGCGACTGCAAAATAATTTTTTAGTATATTAAAATACTAACACTTTAACAATTATTTAATGCTGTTTTTTACGAACTCATTCAACCTCTCTGCTAAATCATCATCAACAGAAACCAATGGAAGACGAACTGTATTTTCGGCAATTCCCATAGCCTGAAATACTTGTTTGATTCCGGCAGGATTTCCCTGCTCAAAAATCATATCGATACAGTCTGCCAGGAAGTATTGTGTTTTAAAAGCGTCTGCCGCTTTTTTATTAAGTCCTAAACGGATCATTTCTGAAAATTCTTTTGGATATCCCTGCCCAATTACTGAAATCACTCCTGCTCCGCCTGCTAAAACAATTGGCAGCGCAATCATATCATCTCCTGAAATTACAAGAAAATCTTTTGGAGCATCCTTAATAAGTTTAAAAGCCTGAACAATATCTCCGGCCGCTTCTTTAATGGCCACAACGTTTTTAAAATCATTGGCCAGACGAATAACAGTTGACGGCAGCATATTACTTGAGGTCCTGCCAGGAACATTGTACAATATAACCGGTACCGGTGATGCTTCGGCAATCGCTTTAAAATGCTGGTAAATTCCTTCCTGTGTAGGTTTATTATAATAAGGAGAAACTGAAAGTATCGCTTCAAAAGCTGAAAAATCTCTTGTTTTTAATTCCTCTACAATCTGCATCGTATTATTTCCCCCAACTCCAAGAACTAAAGGCAGCCTGCCTTTATTAACATCAATTACGGTGTTAATAACCAGCTCTTTTTCTTCTTGTGTAAGAGTTGCATTTTCTGCAGTAGTTCCCATAACCACAAGATACTCAACTCCTCCGTCTATCGAAAAGTTAACAATACGCTGTAATGCTTCGATATCTACTGAAAAGTCTTTTTTAAATGGAGTTACCAGTGCAACACCCGTTCCTATTAATGATTGCATATTATGAATTATAATTTTATTTTATACTTTTTAAATACTTAAACAATTCTGAAACGAAAAGTTTATACTCTGCCGTAGTAGTATTTATCATCCATCGGTTTAATTTTGTATCTACTGATGAAAACCCTACTTTGAACCTGGCTTTTGATTTGCTTGTAATCATCATTAAGATGCTGTTCTGAACTTCATAATAACTAATCAAAAGATCAAATTCGGTTTCTATAAATTCTTCTAAAAACATTTCTGTTACCTTTCCTCTCCAGTCAATGTGTTTTTTGCCAAAAGTGGGTTTGGAATACGTTTTTTTCTTTTTGAATTTACGTCTGTAAGCTGCAATTTTTATGTTTTCGGGAGCAATTCCATTTAATACAAGTTCATTTATCAACTCTTTTGAATAACGAAATTTACTCTCATCAACCAGCAGACCAACAGTTTGGATATTACTGGTAAAAACTTCGTTTTTGACAATACGCAAGTCATTTTTTAATGATTTTTTTACAAAAAATTCCTTTATATAATCTAAAAACATAGTATTTTTACAAATTACAAAATTAATTATTTAAGCCGCATTTAAAATGGTAAAACTAAAAAAGTATAACCGATTTTTAAAACTTTTTGTTATATTCTTAACATTTATCTCTTTGCTTTCCTGCAGTCCCAAAAATTTCAACGTAACTAAAGTAGAAGGAAAACAACTGCCTGTTACAGAAAATGCCGGGGAGACCTCAAATATAGAAAGTTTTATTCAACCTTACAGAGACCATATTAATAAGGACTTAGATAATGTACTTGCTTACTGTCCGGAAACTCTGGATAAAAGTACCGGTAAATGGCAGACTACGATAGGAAACTTAATGGCTGACATTTGTCTTAAAAGAGGCAATACTGTTTTTAATGCCCGTGAAAAAAAAGACATTGACATCTGCTTTTTAAATCATGGCGGAATCAGGGCAATTCTGCCAAAAGGAAATGTAACTACGAGAAGTGCTTATGAAATAATGCCATTTGAAAACAATCTTGTGGTTCTGGCTTTAAAAGGGGATCAGATTTTAGAAATGACTTCCTATATAATAAAGGAGAAAAAACCGCATCCTCTGGCAGGAATGACTTTTACTATCGCTAAAGACAATACGGCTAAAAACATTCTTATCCAGGGAAAACCTTTCGATGTTACTAAAACTTATTATGTTGCCACCAATGATTATTTAGCCAACGGAGGAGACAGCATGTACTTTTTTGCAAAAAACACTCAGAAGTTTGATATGAACTATAAACTTCGAAATATACTGATTGACTATTTTAAAGAGGTTGACACCATTCCGGTACCAAGGGATGTGCGAATTACAGAAGAGTAAAAAAATTTCAGAACAGAATTACAAAATAAAGCGATTTACGCAAAAGCATATAAAATGAAAAGAAGGGAATTTATCGAAAAAACAGCTGCCAGTACTGCTTTAATTGGTTTAGGTTTATCACTGAGCAGTTTTGGAAACGATGACATTAAGCATTTAACAATTCTTCATACAAATGATGTACACAGCCATATTGACCCGTTTCCGGCTGATGATCCCCGTAATCCAAACAAAGGTGGTGTATCCCGCCGCGCTGCCCTTATTGAATCTATTCGTCAGGAAAATCCAAATTTACTTTTGTTAGATGCAGGAGATATTTTTCAGGGAACTCCCTACTTTAATTATTATGGAGGGGAACTGGAGTTTAAACTCATGAGCATGATGAAATATGATGCTGCTACAATTGGAAACCATGATTTTGATAATGGTCTGGATGGTTTATACGTTCAAATGCCGCACGCCAGTTTTGAGTTTATCTGTGCTAATTATGATTTTAGAAACACCGTGATGAACGGTTTGGTTAAGCCTTATAAAATTTTTAATAAAAATGGAATTAAGGTGGGGGTTTTTGGATTAGGAATTGAATTACAAGGACTTGTTGACAAACAACTGTATAAGGAAACGGTTTATAACAATCCGGTTGAAATTGCTGAAGATATGACCCGCTTATTAAAAAAAGAAGAAAAATGTGATCTGGTTATCTGCCTTTCGCATCTGGGCTATAAGTACAAGGACGAACCTTCAAAAATTTCGGATTTAAAACTGGCTGAACTTACACAGGACATTGATCTTATTATTGGCGGACACACGCATACTTTTCTTGACAAACCAACTATCGTAAAAAACAAAGCCGGAGAAAATGTACTGGTAAATCAGGTGGGCTGTTATGGAATTAATCTGGGACGTATTGATTTTTATTTTGATAAAAACAAGGCTCACAGCAACCAGGCGAGATCAATTATTGTGTAAAGCCTTTTTCTGCACTCTGCTTTTTTCAAGAAAATACCGGGTCATAAAATAATACGCCAAAATCTGGGTGATATCACGAATTAAAACTAATACAACCGAATATGAAAAGTATTCGTTGAAAATATAGAATATATCCGAAAAAATATAACTCACGGCCATTAATGACATCAGCAGTGTTATGAAGGTTCCTTTTGTAATGTAGCTTACAAAAGAAAAGTAGCTTACGTAACTTAGTATTATACCATATAGTATGTAAAGAAACTTGAATTGCCCGGCATTGTCAAACTTCATACTCAGTACAGAAACCAGCAGATAAATAATCAGAATGACGACAATTGATACTGGCAGAATGTCCTTTTTCTTAAGTCTTATTCTTTTATGCTCTGATAAGTAAAGTTTCATTATCAGAAGGTATACAATCAAAAAACTTATAACACCGCCTAATTCTGAAATCTCAATATCCATTAAATCGAATACATGACCAATAAAACAGAACAAAAAAATTAAGGCTTCTGTTTTTCTTATTTTAAACTCGCTGCTGGTTAAAAAATAAATAAAAATGGAGGGAAGAACAATAGCTTTGGCGTAAATAGCCAAAAAGTCCTGTCCTGTCCAATCAAAAATAATAGTAAACAGCAGCGCCAGAAAAAATAAAATTAACGATGGTTTATTAGCCTTCATTTAGTTTCGTTATAAAATCATCTTCCGAGAGTATAGGTATATTTAATTTATTGGCTTTCTCAAGTTTAGCCGGTCCCATATTATCTCCCGCCACAACAAAGTCGGTTTTGGCAGAAATCGAACTCCCCACTTTTCCTCCGTTGTCTTCGATGGTTTTCTTTAATTCATCTCTTGAAAACTGACTGAAAACTCCTGAAACAACAAAAGTTTTTCCGGCAAATTTCTCGGTCGCATTTGGATTCACTCTTTCTACAATTTCAAACTGAATACCATATTTTTTCAAACGCTCAATGATGACTTTGTTTTCTTCATTTTCGAAAAACTCGATTACGCTTTTGGCAATTCTTTCTCCAATTTCATCAACTAAAATCAGATCCATTAAAGAAGCCTGGCTTAAAGCATCAATATTTTTATAATGTTTGGCTAATTTTTTTGCGACGGTTTCCCCAACAAAACGAATTCCAAGAGCAAACAAAACGCTTTCAAAAGGAATTTCTTTAGATTTCTGAACTCCGTTTACTAAATTCTCAGCCGACTTTTGTGCCATTCTTTCTAAAGGAAGAATATCTTCTACTTTCAATTCGTATAAATCAGCATAATTATGTACTAATCCATTATTAAAAAGCAGTGCTACTGTTTCTCCTCCAAGTCCTTCTATATCCATTGCTTTTCTGGAAATATAATGCTGGATTCTTCCTACAATCTGAGGCGGACATCCATAAAAATTAGGGCAATAATGATTGGCTTCGCCAGCATTTCTAACCAGTTCGGTCTGACATTCCGGACAATGTGTAATATATTCTGTTGCTTGTGAGTTTTCGGGACGTTTGTCTAAATCGACCGCAATAATTTTAGGAATAATCTCCCCTCCTTTTTCAACAAAAACGGTATCATTTATTCTGATATCGAGTTTTTCGATCTGATCGGCATTGTGAAGAGAAGCTCTTTTTACAATAGTTCCGGCTAACTGAACCGGTTCCAGATTGGCAACCGGAGTAATTGCTCCTGTACGTCCCACCTGATAGGATATTGATTTTAGTTTTGTAGAAACCTGTTCTGATTTGAATTTGTAGGCAATCGCCCAACGGGGTGATTTTGCTGTATATCCTAGCTCTTCCTGAGAATGGATACTGTTTACTTTTATAACAACACCATCTGTTTCATAAGGCAGCTGATGACGATGTACATCCCAATAGTCAATAAAGTCAAAGACTTCCTGCATATTATGAACTAATTTGGCTTCATTGGGTACTTTAAAACCCCAGTTTCTGGCTGATTCCAGTCCTTCGTACTGTGTTTTAAACGGCAGGTTATTTCCGGTAACAAAATACAGCAGACATTCTAAAGGGCGTTTAGCCACCTCCGTACTATCCTGTAATTTTAAACTTCCCGAAGCTGTATTTCTTGGGTTTGAATAGGGAGTTTCACCTATTTCAATTAATTCCTGGTTCATCTTTTCAAAACCGGCAAAAGGCAGGATAATCTCGCCTCTGATATCAAACTTTTCAGGATAACTTCCTTTTAGTTTTAGTGGAATAGACTTAATGGTTTTAATATTATTGGTGACTTCATCTCCCTGAAAACCATCACCACGGGTCAGGGCCTGAACTAATTTTCCGTTTTCGTAAGAAATACTGATGGAAGCTCCGTCATATTTTAATTCGCAGGTATATTGCAAATCAACATTTCCTAATACCCGCTGAATCCGGTTCTCCCAATCCATCAGATCTTCTTTTGAGTAGGAATTGTCGAGCGAATACATACGGTATTGATGCGCAACTGTTTTAAAATTCTTAGTCACTGTTCCCCCTACCCTTTGTGTTGGAGAGTTTTCGTCAAAAAACTCAGGGTGCTTATTTTCAAGATCCTGAAGTTCTTTTAGTTTTATATCAAAATCGTAATCAGAAATGGTCGCATTATCCAGTACATAATAATTGTAATTGTGCTGATTAAGTTCTTCTCTTAAAGTCTGAATGGTTTCCTGAATGTTCATATAATGGTAATAATAATGCTTATACTGATTTTAAAAATAAATGAATCTCAAAATTAGGATTATTTTGGTTCCAAAAAACATTAAAAAACGAAAGTTTTTAAAATCAAAAATCAGGCTGCATTATATGCGGCCTGATTTTCTCCTTGTCCATTATTCTTAAAAAAGAATTTAAAAAAAACCAACTTCCAAATGGTTTCTACGTTCTATACTTTAATACTGATAATCAAATAATTAGCATGCAAATATAGTACTATTTTTGAATAATGATGAAATCGGAGCGTCTATTTAATAAATGTTCTTCTTCAGTACATTTCACTCCATTTTTACACTTATTGATTAAACGGCTTTCACCATAACCAATGGCACTTTCAATTCTTAAGGGATCTATGCCCTGAGAAAGGATATAATCTCTTGTTGACTTAGCTCTGTTATCTGAAAGTTTTAAGTTATACGAATCTTTCCCGCGGGAATCTGTATGTGATTCAATTTTAATTCTGATATTCGGAAACTTCTGCATGATAAAGACCACTTTGGTAAGTTCCTCAACCGCTAAAGGTGTAATATCGTATTTATCATAATCAAAATAAATAGGCTTAACGTCTACCATTTCTACACCTCTTTTCTTAACTACCAAGTCGTCGTAATTACTAAGCTCGAAATTAACATTTGTAATTTCAGCCTCATTTTCTTTTGTTGTTTCGACTGTCCTTTCATCACTGCTGTAGTTAGGTTTGGCCGCAATGAGGTTAACAACCTTGTTACAAGGAACGACGATAGCATATTTCCCTTCGTAGTTGGTCTTGGTTTCGCCTAAAACTTCTTTAAATGAATTGTAAGCCATTACCGTAACATCAGACAAAGGAAGTTTGGTTTTTCTATCAACCGCCATTCCGGAGATGTTTTGGTTACAAACCGGTTTTCCTTTTACAAACGAATAAATATCATCATCTCCTTTTCCTCCTGCTCTGTTTGATGAGATATATCCATAACTGTCTGTTTTATCAACGATATAGGCAAAGTCATCTTTATTACTATTTATGGGCGCACCCAGGTTTCTTGGTGTTGTAAAATTTCCGTCAGATAAAAATTTACTTTCATAAACATCGAGGTCTCCCAGACCATAATGCCCATCTGATGAAAAGTACAGCATACCATTTCTGTAATAAGGAAAAAGATCATTACCGATAGTATTGATTTTGGGACCGAGATTAAGCGGTGAACTCATGGTTCCGTCCTCTGAAATTTTCACGACATACAAATCAGTTTCACCATATCCGCCCGGCATATCAGACGCAAAGAAAAGCCATTGGCCGTCTTCGCTTAAACTGGGATGCCCGGTTGAATAGTCATCACTGCTAAAGAAGACATTCTGCGGATTCTCTAACTTATTATCTACAACTGAGCCTTTTACGATTTGAAAATTATTGGTTTTATCTCCATCAACAACCAGTTTATTTTTCTTTAGAATATTGGTTGTATAATAAACTGTTTTACCACTGGCATCAAAGGTAGCTGTTGCTTCATGGTATTTGCTCATTACATTTGGAATAAACAATTTCTCATTAAACAGGCTTCCATCAGCAGGATTTCTTTCGGAAACATACAAATTCAGGAAAGGCTGGTTGTTCCAGGTGTATAATTTTTCACTAAACTTAGTAGTATCCCTGGCTGAAGTAAAAACAATCTTATCCTGATAAAAAGTGGCTCCAAAATCAGATTTACTGGTATTGATCTCTAAATCCTTTATTTGATAAAGAGGTTTTGCTTTTTCTAAACTATCCAGCTGTCTTTTTTGTTCCACATAACGGTTTATTTCCTTCTGATCACCTTTTTTATCCAGATATTCCTTTGTAACTCTGTCTGCTTCATCATAATCCATAACCGCTTTCATGGTCTGAATATAACGCAGATAGTAAATATCAGTTAGATTATTCCCCTGAACTTCGTACAATTTTCGATACCATTTCAGGGCATTTCTTGCATCAGAAATAAAATAATACGAGTCGGCGGCATTCTTTAAAGTTTGTGCCGACGGGTTCTTAATATTCTGTAAAATTTCTTCGTAAGCCTTCGATGCATCTGTATATGAATAATTTCTAAACAAAGCATCGGCTTTCTTTAAATTAGTCTTTTGAGCAAAACTAAACGTAATGCTCAAGACTAAACTTAGGATATATAATTTTTTCATATGTTTTGTTTTTAGAAGAATCGAGGAGATTTAATTTTATTTTGGCCTTTATTGAAAGTATAGCGCAGAATGAACTCGTGTGTTCCGTCGTTATATTTGTTCAATTGGCTTACAGTATAATCAAAAGCATATCCGAGATAAAAACTTGGTGATATCTGAAAACCTGCCAGAATACTTATTGAATCGTCTGTTCTATAGGAACCTCCTATAACAAACTTTTCATAAAGCATAAAATTCGCCGATACATCAGCAGTAAGCGGCGCACCGCTTACTGCTTTCACTAAAAATGCTGGTTTGAACTTTAAATTTGGGTTCAAATCAAAAACATATCCTCCCATCAAAAAATAATGGAGACGCTCATAGTCGATAGATTCCTGTACATCATCATAATAGTTATTCTGAATAAAACTTGGAATGGAAAATCCTAAATACCATTTTTCGGTATAATAGTAAATCCCTGCTCCCACTGCCAGTTTCATCTGATTATCAATATTTTGATTTAACAAGACATCATTACTGTCATAATATCTCCCTTTAGACCAGTCTATATTTAACATTCTCATTCCTGCTTTTATACCAAAGGCAAGTCTTTTTTCATACCCCAGCGGTAATGAATACGAGAAGTTTCCGTCAAGGTACAATTCGTTTGAAGGACCAATTTTATCATTAACGACACTTAATCCTAAACCAATTTTTTCATTGGCAAGCGGTGAATGGATCGAAAATGACTGTGTTTCCGGTGCTCCTGAAATCCCTACCCATTGAGAACGATGTAAAAGGGTTGCTTCGAGAGTGCCAGTAGACCCGGCATACGCCGGATTTACTGCCATCGTATTATACATATACTGGGTATATTGAGGATCCTGCTGTGCACTTACACAGATTGTAATAAAAGAACATATTAAAACAAAATACGTTTCTATTGGTTTTATATATAGTTTCATAACGATACTTATTTAGTTTAATTAATTAGATGATTAATTGAAATGCTTATCTCATAATTGATAACCATCCTTTTTTAACCGTTCCATCTCCAATGGTAATCACATAAAAATAAGTACCTGTTGGCAGCATATCCCCTCTGTTCACAACTCCGGATACGTTTGCAGTACCATCCCAATCGTTTTCATAATGCTGTTTACTGTATACTAAAGCACCATATCTGTTGAAAACTTTCAGTTCATTGTTAGGGAAAGTTTCAATACAATCAATTCTAAACAAGTCATTTGCTCCGTCATTGTTTGGCGTAAACTCATTGTAAACTGTTAAACAAATTGGTTCTACTGAAGCTGAAGCTGAATTGTTTGATACATCAACATCCAGAGGAGTCGAAATTTCTATAGCAACAACGTTGTTATAATTTCCGCTTGATAATACCTCGGCAACTACCGTAAGTACCACACTCTGTCCGGCAGCTAAATTTGGAATTGTCCAAAGCTGTGTTGCAGGATCATAAGTACCAACTGTTGTACTGAAACTAACTAAATCGTATCCGCTTGGTAAGAGTTCACTAACAATTGTATTAATAAAACTTCCTTCACCAACGTTATTTACTGTTATAGTAAATGTTACATGTTCTCCAAAATTTGGAGTTGGATTGTCAACTACATTTGTAATCGTTAAATCAGAACAGGAAGCTACTGTTACATTTAAAAACTTAGTGGTAGTTTCGTCACAATTATTTGTATACGTAACCTCTACTCTTCCTGGTCCAATGTCTGACCATGAAATAGTAGCAGAACCATCTGAAGTTCCTCCTCCTGACGTAATTGTTCCGTTAGTAACTGTCCAGACATAATTTGATTTTCCATTAGCGATTGAATAGGTTACCCCCTGGAAAACACATGGTGTATCATCTGTTGTGGTAAGCTGTACCAAAGCATCGTTTTCGAAATCTATTGTAATTCCAAGTCTGTCAGCATTCTCACATCCATTAGTGGTATTACTAAGCGCTGCCGCATAATAAGTACCTGCGGCTAGTAATGTTCCTGCCGGAAGTGGTGTTCCGCCTGTTGCAGAAGCATACCAAACCACATTAGGTTCATTTACCAGAATATTTGCTAATGTTGGTGCTGCAGATAAACAGAACGTTTGTGTTACACTAGGTGTCGTAATAACTCCCGGAGTATTTACTCTTACTGCAACTGCAAGTCTAGCCGGATTTTCACAATCTATGATACTGGCAACAGCTCCATAATAAGTTCCGGTTGCTAGAGCTGTTGATGCCGGAATTGGAGTCCCGCCCGCAGCTGTACTGTACCATACTACGTTAGCTTCATTTACCTGAATATTGATAACTCTCGGATTGTTAGTTAAACAGAAATCTTGTGTAGTATCTGCTGTAGTTGGTGTTGCGGCTGGATCATTTACCGTTACCGTTACCTGAAGACGGGTTGAACTTTCGCATCCTGTTACCGGATCTACAATATTACCGTAATAAACTCCCGTTGTTAAAGCAGTTCCTGCAGGAATTGCTGTTCCTCCCGCTGCACTGGCATACCAGGTAACATTACTTTCGTTTACCTGAATGCTGGCAATTGTTGGAGAAGCTGTCGAACAGAAACTTTGAGCAATATTAGTAGTAGTTGGGTTAACTGTGTTTCCAACCGTAACTACAACCAATAATCTTGTATTACTTTCGCAACCTGTAACCGGATTCTGAATCACTCCGTAATAGTTACCGCTTGTTAAAGCTGTAGTACCCGGAATTAAAGTTCCACCTGTGGCTGCTGTATACCAGACAACATTACTCTCATTCACCTGAATATCCGCAACGGTTGGTGTAGTACCTGTACAGAAAGTCTGTGCAGCAGAATTTGTTGTTGGTGTTACAGGATCGCTTACCGTTACGGCAACAGCTAATCTTGTATCGCTCTCACAACCTGTAGCAGCATTTAAGAATGCGGCATAATAGGTAGTGGTGCTAA
>NZ_JBMDKA010000048.1:0-22367 GCF_057809475.1 Flavobacterium sp. FG19
AATGAACCGTTCCTATGGAACTCATTTGATGTTGTTCAATTTATTTCAACGGATTGAAATCCGTTGCTGCAATATTTGACATTCCTACGGAATTTTTTAAATATTTATAGGCAACAAATTAATTGTCTTTTAAAAAAATCCTCAAACGTTAAAAAATCTAATTTTTATCAAAAAACATTTCCAAACGATTTCATTCTTTACGTTATCATTTTGAAAAATTTAATTTTGATGTATTATGTTTAAAATGAATTAGTTGTGTTTTTAAAAAATCGATTTCGCTGTAGATTGTGTTGGTTTTTATTATAACTTTATAAAAATAAAATTTTTCAGATTATGACTGTAGAGCAAATATTAAAAGCAAAAGGGAGAAATGTTTTTTCTGTACGTTCATTAACAACGGTTTATGAAGCTTTGAAAGTAATGGGCGAAAAAAACATCGGAGCCATTCTGGTTATTGACGGAACTGATCTAAAAGGAATTTTATCTGAAAGAGATTATGCCCGAAAAATTGTTTTAAAAGACAAATCCTCCAAAGAAACACTGGTGCAGGAAATTATGGAAAGCAATGTTTTTTCGGTACAGCTTTCAAATAATATTGATGACTGTATGGAACTTATGAGTTCAAAAAGAATCAGACACCTGCCCGTGCTCGAAGACGGTATTGTAGTAGGCATAATTTCAATAAGCGATGTTGTGAAAGCCATTATCGAAATTCAAAAAGATACCATTCACCATCTAAACTCTTATATTTCACAGTAAATACTTTTATAAAAATACTTTTCTAAATAGCCCAAATCAAATAGGGCTATTTTTTTTGACTTTTTCATTTTGATATTTTAACAAAAGAAAGCACTGAAATCACCCCCATTTTAAACTAAGACTTATATCTTTGTAAGCTAGAATAAAAGCTAAAATATGAACAAAGAGAGTAAAAAAAGAGAGGCATTACAGTATCATGCTGAGCCTACTCCAGGAAAAATTCAGGTAGTTCCAACAAAAAAATATGCAACCCAGAGAGACTTATCACTGGCTTATTCGCCGGGAGTTGCAGAACCATGTTTAGCAATTGCAGAAAACATTGAAGACGTTTATAAATATACCGCAAAAGGAAATTTAGTAGCCGTAATCTCAAACGGAACAGCGGTTTTAGGTTTAGGAGATATTGGTCCTGAAGCTGGAAAACCGGTAATGGAAGGAAAAGGACTTCTTTTTAAAATATTCTCAGATATCGATGTTTTTGATATTGAAATTGATACCAAAAATGTAGAAGAATTTATTCAGACTGTAAAAAATATTGCCCCTACTTTTGGAGGGATTAATCTGGAAGATATTAAAGCTCCGGAATCTTTCGAAATTGAAAGAAGACTAATTGAAGAGTTGGATATTCCTGTAATGCACGATGACCAGCATGGTACGGCTATCATTTCTTCGGCTGCCTTAATTAATGCGCTCGAATTAGCTGGTAAAAAAGCCGAAGAAGTAAAAATGGTCGTTTCTGGTGCCGGATCTGCCGCTATTGCCTGTACCGATTTGTACGTTTCATTGGGTGTAAAAGTAGAAAACATCTTAATGTACAATAGTAAAGGACTTTTAACAAAAGACAACACTTCGCTTTCTGACTTACAATTAAAATATGCGGTAGAAGGTGCTAAAATTGAACTGGCAGAAGCAGTAAAAGGAGCCGATGTTTTCATTGGTTTGTCTTCAGGAAATATCCTTTCTCCGGAAATGCTGTTATCAATGTCAAAAAATCCGATTGTTTTTGCCATGGCAAATCCAAACCCGGAAATCGATTATAATCTGGCGGTCGAAACCCGTAAAGACGTTATTATGGCTACAGGGCGTTCTGATTTTCCTAATCAGGTAAACAACGTTTTAGGTTTTCCCTATATTTTTAGAGGAGCACTGGATGTAAGAGCCAGAAAAATCAACGAAGAAATGAAAATGGCAGCTGTAAAAGCTTTGGCCATTTTAGCAAAAGAACCAGTTCCGGAACAGGTTAATGTAGCTTATGGAGCTACGAAGCTAGGTTTCGGTCAGGAATATATTATACCAAAACCATTTGACCCTCGTTTGATCACCGTAGTGGCTCCTGCTGTTGCAAAAGCGGCTATGGAATCAGGAGTGGCAAAAAATCCTATTACCGACTGGGCGGCTTACGAAGACAAGCTGCGTGAACGTATGGGGAACGATAATAAAATGGTACGTTTGATTACCAACCGTGCTAAACTAGATCCTAAACGAGTTGTTTTTGCCGAAGCAGATCAGTTAAATGTTTTAAAAGCAGCACAAATCGTGCATGAAGACGGAATTGGTATCCCGGTTTTATTAGGAAGCAGAGAAACTATTTTAGAATTAAAAGCAGAATTAGGTTTTGATGCCGAACTGGAAATCATTGATCCTAAAACAAACGAAGAAGAAGCAAGACGCAACCGGTTTGCAAAATCATTCTGGGAATCCAGAGAACGCAGAGGTGTTTCTAAACTGGACGCAGAGAAATTCATGCGCGAAAGAAACTATTTTGCGGCTATGATGGTTAACGAAGGCGAAGCAGATGCTCTGGTTTCAGGATATTCAAGAAGTTACCCAAGTGTAGTAAAACCAATGCTTCAGCTGGTCGAAAAAGCACCCGGAGCCTCACTTGTGGCAACCGCAAACATGATGCTGACATCCAGGGGGCCAATGTTCCTTTCAGACACAGCGATCAACATTAACCCGTCTTCAGAAGATTTGGTGAATATTGCTTTAATGACAGCCAAAACCGCAAAAATGTTCGGAATTGAACCGGTAATTGCAATGGTTTCGTATTCAAACTTCGGATCATCAACTCATCAAAATGCTTCAAAAGTAAGAGATGCGGTGGCGTATTTGCATAAAAATCATCCTGAGATGGTCGTAGATGGTGAAATTCAGGCAGACTTTGCTTTAAATTCAGAAATGCTTCAGGAAAAATTCCCATTCTCTAAACTGGCAGGTAAAAAAGTAAATACACTGATTTTCCCTAACTTAGAGTCGGCTAATATTACCTATAAGCTGATGAAAGAATTAAATAAATCAGCTTCTATCGGACCAATTATGATGGGAATGGGCAAGCCGGTTCACATTGTTCAATTAGGTGCCAGCGTTGAAGAAATGGTAAATATGGCAGCAATTGCGGTTATTGACGCTCAGGAAAAAGAAATAAAAAAGAACAAATTAGCACAGTAGTACTGTAAAAATAAGGATCAATTAATATTGTCTTACTTTTATTGCATTTTTATTATATTTGATTCTTATAAATTATACTATGATAGCACATTTGCAGGGAAAATTAGTAGAAAAAAATCCCACAGAAGTTGTAATTGACTGCGGCGGGGTAGGATACCATGTAAATATTTCTTTACATACCTTTTCGTTACTTCCCAATGCTGACTTTATAAAATTGTATACGCATCTTCAAATCAAAGAAGATGCGCATACTTTATACGGTTTTGTAGAAAAATCAGAACGTGAGATATTTAGAATGCTTTTGTCGGTTTCAGGAATTGGCGCTGGTATTGCACGTACGATGCTTTCTTCGATAGAACCAAAACAAATTATCAATGCCATTGCTTCCGGAGATGTTGGTGTAATCCAGTCAATTAAAGGTATCGGAAACAAAACAGCACAAAGAGTAATCCTTGATTTAAAGGATAAAATGTTAAAATTGTATGATTTGGATGAAGTTTCTGTAATCCAAAACAATAGAAACAAAGATGAAGCGTTATCTGCTTTGGAAGTTTTAGGTTTTGTTCGTAAAGCTTCTGAAAAAGTAGTAGAAAGGATCGTAAAAGAAGACCCTGAAGCTACTGTGGAAACCATCATCAAAAAGGCTTTAAAAAGCTTATAAAACCAACTTTTATAACCAATTGTATGCGTAAAATTTGTATTTTTTTACTGGTTTTATTTTGTGGTAATGTTTTACAGTCACAGGTAAATCCGGCAGTGCAAGATACAACCAAAACTCAGTTTTCTGTCGGAAAATTAGAGATAGAAAACCCGCCTAGTGTACTTTCAGGTTATAAATACGATCCCATTACAGACCGGTATATTTACACCAATTCTGTAGATGGTTTTTCTATTGATTATCCTTTGGTTTTAACTCCTAAAGAATACGAAGATTTAGTTCTGAAAGAATCCCGAAGAGAGTATTTCAGAAAAAAAATGGATGCGATAGATGGTAAGAAGACAGGTGCCGAAGCGGCCAAAAAAGATCTGCTGCCAAGATATTATATTAACTCAAGCCTTTTTGAAAGTATATTTGGAAGTAACACCATCGATGTAAAACCAACCGGTTCTGTTGAGATGGATTTAGGGGTTCGGTATACCAAACAGGATAACCCGGCCTTTTCGCCCCGAAACAGATCAAGCCTTACTTTCGATTTTGATCAACGTATCAGTATGAGTTTAATGGGTAAAATAGGTACAAGACTCGAAGTAAACGCCAATTATGACACCCAGTCCACATTTGCGTTCCAGAACCTGTTTAAACTGGCTTATACTCCTTCAGAAGACGATATTATTCAAAAAGTAGAGGTAGGTAATGTAAGCATGCCCCTGAACAGCACACTGATTCGGGGAGCCCAGAGTTTATTTGGGGTAAAAACACAGCTGCAATTTGGAAGAACAACCATCACAGGTGTTTTTTCAGAACAAAAATCACAGACCAAAAGTGTGGTAGCAGAAAATGGAGGTACTGTTCAGAACTTTGATTTGTATGCTTTAGACTACGACAGTGACCGTCACTTTTTCCTGTCTCAGTATTTTAGAAACAAATACGATGCCTCATTAGTGAATTATCCGTTAATTGACAGCCGTGTACAAATTACAAGGCTTGAAGTCTGGGTAACCAATAAACAAAACCGTGTTACAACCAATAACAACAACTTAAGAAATATTATTGCCCTTCAGGATTTGGGAGAATCTCAGGTAACTGGTGTTGCAGACAGTGAGGTAGTAGTGGTTACGCCTACAGCAGGATTTTTTAATAATCCGCCGGACAGTCCTGCCGATAACAGTAATAACAAATACAACCCGGCAACAATTGGTCAGTCCGGATCACTCTTAAATTCCAATATTAGAGAAATTGTAACAGCAAAATCAGGATTCAACAGTTCGAATGTAAGTGAAGCAACAGATTACTCGGTATTAGAAAATGCCAGAAAACTAACTACAGCCGAATATACCTTTAATGCCCAATTGGGATATATTTCGTTACAGCAGCGTCTGGCAAACGATGAAATCCTGGCTGTAGCTTTTGAGTATACTATTGGAGGAAAAGTATATCAGGTTGGGGAATTTGGAAGTGATGGTGTTGATGCAACCGTGGTTACCGGAAGTAATAATGCCAATCAGGCCATTATTACACAGAGTTTAGTTTTAAAAATGCTGAAAAGCAGTTTGACTAATGTTCAGAATCCGGTTTGGAACCTGATGATGAAAAACGTGTATCAGATTCCACAGGCTTATCAAATTAAGCAGGATGATTTCAGGTTAAACATTTTATATACAGATCCTTCTCCCATAAATTATATTACACCGGTCACCGGATCGTCTTTTCCTTCAAATCCGTCTGCTGATATGAAGGTAGAACAAACTCCGCTATTAAATGTTTTCAACTTAGACCGTCTGAATTATAACAATGATCCGCAGGGAGGAGGAGATGGTTTCTTCGATTATATTCCGGGAGTGACAGTTGATGTTCAGAACGGAAGAGTAATCTTTACTACTAAGGAGCCTTTTGGAGAACTTATCTTTAAAAAATTAAAAGTGGGAGCCGGAGAAAATTATAATGACCCAGGCACTTATAACCCTAACCAGCAGAAATATGTTTTTAGAAACATGTACCGAAATACACAGGCCGGCGCATTGCAGGACAGTGATAAAAATAAATTCTTATTAAGAGGAAAATACAAATCATCAGGAAGCAGTGGTATTCCAATTGGCGCTTTCAACGTTCCGCAGGGTTCTGTAGTTGTTACTGCAGCAGGAAGAAGACTGGTTGAAGGAATTGATTACAGCGTCGATTACCAGTTAGGAAGAGTACAAATTTTAGATCCTTCGCTGCAGGCTTCCAATACACCAATTGAAGTTTCCCTGGAAAACAATTCCATTTTTGGGCAGCAGACCCGAAGATTCATGGGATTCAATATCGAACATAAAATTTCGGATAAATTTGTAATTGGCGGTACATTTTTAAAAATGACAGAAAGACCGTTTACCCAAAAGTCGAGTTATGGACAGGAATCTGTAAACAACACCATTTTTGGATTTAACGGAAATTACTCAACAGAAGTTCCGTTTTTAACCAGACTTGCCAATAAACTTCCTAATATAGACACAGACGTTCCGTCTAATTTATCCATTAGGGGAGAAGTAGCCTTTTTGAAACCGGATGCGCCAAAAGCAAGTGATTTTGAAGGAGAGGCTACTATTTATGTTGATGATTTTGAAGGTTCACAATCAACGATAGATATGCGTTCGGCTTATGCCTGGAGTTTGTCTTCAACGCCAATGATAAACAATGATACAGATAATACTTTTAATGCCAATTCTAATACTTTAGATTATGGTTTTAAAAGAGCTAAATTAGCATGGTATACTATTGATCCTGTTTTTTATACCTCAAAACCATCCGGGATTTCCAATGACGATTTATCGTTAAATACAACCAGAAGAATTTACAGCAAAGAGTTATATCCTAATACCGATATTGCGCAAGGACAGATCCAGGTAATCAATACGCTCGATTTAACGTATTATCCATCTGAAAGAGGACCTTATAATAACAATCCTTCTTTTAGTTCCAGCGATCCTTCAACTAATTTTGGAGGAATTATGAGAGCATTAAATTCAACCAATTTCGAGCAGGGTAACGTTGAGTATATCCAGTTCTGGATTCTGGATCCTTATGTTGGGGCAGGTGAAGCTTCTGCGGGTAACAGTGGTAAAATTTATTTCAACTTAGGGGAAGTTTCTGAGGATGTATTAAAAGACGGAAGAAAACAATATGAAAACGGATTAGGTCCGGACCAGATTATGGTTAATCCACAGCCATTATGGGGAGATGTTCCGGCTTCACAGTCTTTAATTTATGCTTTTGATACCAATCCTGACAATCGAAAAAATCAGGACGTAGGTTTAGATGGTCTCCCAAATGCAAGAGAAGGTGCTGTTTATACCAATTATGCAGGTGAAGCCGACCCGGCAGCAGATGATTATGTTTATTATTTAAATACAGAAGGAGGCGTTTTAGAACGCTATAAAAATTACAACGGTGTCGAAGGAAACTCGGCTGTAAGTATTAACGATCCAAACAGAGGTTCAACCACCCTTCCGGATGTTGAAGATATAAATCGTGATAATACCATGAGCACCATCAATGCGTATTATGAATACAGTATTGATATCAGACCGGGAATGCAGGTTGGGGAAAATTATATCACCGATATTCGTGAACCGAGTGATCTGGGACCTGTAGAATTACCAAATGGGTCTACTACAAGTGCCAGATGGATTCAGTTTAAAATTCCGGTTGCCCAGCCTAAAAATACCATTGGAAACATTACAGATTTTAGATCTATTCGTTTCATGCGTATGTTTACTACCGGATTTAATGATCAGATGACGGTTCGTTTCGGAGCATTGGACTTAGTAAGAGGAGAGTGGAGAAGGTATACCGAAAAACTGGATATAAACCACCCAAAACCGGAAGACTCCGGCGTTGAATTTGATGTGGCAGCAGTAAACGTTCAGGAAAACGGAACCAAAAGTCCGGTAAATTATGTAATGCCTCCGGGAGTTCAGAGAGAGCAGCTATACAATAACAATACCGTTATCAATCAAAATGAGCAGTCGCTGGCCCTTCGTGTTGCGGGTACCGGTTTACAATATCAGGATGCGAGAGCCGTGTTTAAAAATGTAAGTGTCGATATGCGCCAGTACAAAAAACTGAAAATGTTTTTACATGCTGAATCGCTGCCGCAGGAACTTCCGTTAGAAGACGAAGAAATGATTGGATTTATTCGTTTTGGTAACGACTTTACCCAAAACTTTTACCAGATAGAGATTCCTTTAAAAGTAACCAAACCTGCCGGAAACTCTGCTGTAAGTGCAGATCAGGTGTGGATGGAGGATAATAATATAGACCTGGCGCTTGAATTGCTGACCAAGATGAAAATCAAGGCAATGCCTATTGATATAAATTCAGATAAAAGAGATGTAAACGGAATTTATTATCCTGATGATGATGCCGCTATAGAAGGAGATCCGCTATCAAGAGATGGTAATACCCGATTAAAACTAGGGATAAAGGGAAATCCAAACTTTGGACTGGTTCGAAATTTAATGGTGGGGGTAAAAAGCCGTGCTGACCACAAAGACCTTAAAGGGGAATTTTGGTTTAACGAACTCCGTTTGTCTGATCTGGAAAACAAAGGCGGTATGGCGGCGATATTAAACGTAGATACCAACATGGCCGATTTTGCTACCGTTTCGGCAACAGGAAGAAAAAGTACTATTGGTTTTGGTTCTCTGGAACAGGGAGCAAATGAGCGTGATCGTGAAGATGTGCAGCAGTATAATATCGTTACCAACTTAAATTTAGGAAAATTACTTCCTCCAAAATGGGGAATCAACCTGCCGTTTAACTATGCGATTGGAGAAGAAGTAATTACTCCGGAATACGATCCGTTTAATCAGGATATTAAACTGGATCAGTTATTAAGAGAGACAACAGACCAGGCCGAAAAAGATAATATCAGAACACGTGCTGTAGATTATACAAAACGTAAGAGTATTAACTTTATCGGGGTTAGAAAAGACAGAGCTCCTGAACAGAAGCCGCATGTTTATGATGTGGAGAATTTTACATTTTCGCAATCGTATAATCAGGTAGAACGCCATGATTATGAAGTAGAAGATTATGAAGACGAGCAGTCTAATACGGCTGTAAATTACGCCTATACCTTTCAGCCAAAAGAAGTAGTTCCTTTCAAAAACACGAAGTTTATGAAAAAGAGCGAATATTGGAAAATGTTAAGTGATTTAAACTTTAATTACCTGCCGTCTAATATTTCGTTTAATTCCAATATTATCAGACAAAGCAACCGTCAGAAGTACAGAGAAGTAGAGTTAGAAGAGGGCAGCCTTGGACTTGATCCGCTTTACAGACGAAATTTTGCGTTTAATTACCAGTATGGATTTGGTTTTAACCTGACAAAATCTTTAAAACTGAATTACAGTGCTACATCCAATAACATTGTTAGAAACTTCTTAAACGATGATAATTCTCCAAAAGAAGATTTTAATATTTGGGATGATTACTGGGATATCGGAACACCTAACCAGCATGCACAGCAATTAATGCTGGATTACGAAATTCCAATTAACAAAATACCGTTTTTTGGTTTTGTGAAAGCAAGCTATTCTTATAAAGCAGATTACAGCTGGCAGCGTTCTTCAACAGCATTTTCAGAATATACAGATACCAATACCGGAGAGGTTTATAATTTAGGGAATACCATTCAAAATGCGAATTCAAATACCCTGACCACAACCTTAAACATGGGGACACTGTATAAATATTTAGGACTGACTCCTGGTGCTAAGTCTCCGGCAAAAGCCAAACCGGCTGCACCGCCTAAACCGGGAGAAAAAATCGTAAATACAGCAAAACCAACCGTGAGCAGCAGTCCTTTTTATGATGGTTTAATAGGAGTGCTTACGAGTATTAAAAATGTACAGATCAATTATACCAAAAACAGCGGAACGGTTCTTCCGGGCTATACTCCTAGTATTGGTTTTCTGGGAACATCTAAACCAACACTTGGCTTTATTTTCGGAAGTCAGGACGATGTGCGTTATGAAGCTGCGAAAAACGGATGGCTGACAACTTATCAGGAATTTAACCAAAGCTATTCGCAGGTAACCAATACACTTTTAAAAATTACGGCCAATATTGATTTACTGCCGGATTTAAAAGTTGATTTATCTATGGACCGTTCTTATTCTGATAATACTTCAGAACAATATAGTGTTGACCCGATCACAAAAGAATATCAGCCGTTGTCTCCTTATACATATGGAATGTTCTCTATTTCGACGGTAATGATAAAAACAGCTTTTTCGACCAGTAACGAAACCGAGTCGGCTGCTTTTGATGATTTTAGAAACAACCGTTTAATAATTGCAGACCGTCTGGCAGAACAGCGTTACGGTTCAGGTGTTGTGATTCCGAGATATGGTGATGTTAATAATCCTATTCCGGCTGAAACAGATCCTAATTATGCTGTTTATGTTGCCAATCAGGGGTACCCTATCGGATATACTAAGAGTAATCAGGCCGTTTTATTACCGGCATTCCTGGCGGCTTATACCGGAAGCAATGCCTCGAATTCATCAACGGATATTTTCAGAAGTTTCCCAATTCCAAACTGGAGTATTAAGTATAATGGTTTAATGCGTTATAAATATTTTAAAGATAAATTTAAACGTTTTTCACTACAGCATAACTACAGGGCATCGTATACGATAAATCAGTTCAGATCTAATTTTGATTATAATGATACGCCGCAGGTACAGGATGTAAACACGAATTTCTACAATAAGACTATTATGTCCAATGTCAACTTAGTAGAACAGTTTAGTCCGCTGATCAGAATGGATTTTGAGCTGAAGAGCTCTTTGCGTGTACTTTCTGAAATTAAAAAAGACCGTGCATTATCAATGAGTTTTGACAATAACCTGCTCACAGAGGTTAAGGGAATGGAATATATAATTGGTCTGGGCTATCGATTTAAAGATGTTATTTTTTCGTCAAGACTGGCAGATAACCCAACCGGAATTATCAAGAGTGATATTAATATTAAAGCCGATTTTTCGCTTAGAAATAATGAAACACTGGTACGTTATCTGGATTATGATAATAACCAGCTGGCAGCAGGGCAGAATATCTGGTCATTAAAACTAACGGCTGATTATGCTTTCAGTAAAAACCTGACCGCTATATTCTATTACGATCATTCGTTCTCAAAAGCAGTTATCTCAACATCATATCCTATAACCAACATCAGATCCGGTTTTACACTTCGTTATAATTTCGGAAATTAAATTTAGGTTTATAAACAAGATATTCTTAGAAGATTATTACATTTGTTGCAGATTTATTAAAATATCAATTTTCAAACATACTATTATGAGCATACCAGCAAATTTAAAGTACACAAAAGATCACGAATGGGTTAGCATCGAAGGCGATGTGGCGACTGTAGGAATTACTCATTTTGCACAAAAAGAGTTAGGGGATATCGTGTATGTTGAAGTAGAAACTTTAGATCAGACACTTGATAAAGATGAGGTTTTTGGAACAGTGGAAGCTGTAAAAACAGTTTCAGATTTGTTTTTACCTCTTACAGGAGAAATTATTGCTTTTAATGAAGAGTTAGAAAGTGCACCGGAAACAGTAAATACGGATCCTTACGGAGCTGGCTGGATGATTAAAGTTAAAATTGCTAATCCTTCTGAAATCGATACTTTATTATCTGACGAAGCTTATAAACAACTTATAGGTGCCTAAACAATTATTGTTAATCTGGGCGATTATCTGCTCAGGGATTATTGCTTATTTATGTCTGATCAGTTCGGGCAGTCTTCCTAAAGTAAATTTTCCCAGTATTGATAAAATTGTTCATTTTTGTTTTCATTTTGTTTTTACGCTCTCCTGGATTTTATACTTCAGGAAAGAGCTGAGAGCAAAAGAAGCAGATGAGTTTAAAGCCTGTTTGATTGCGTTTATATTTTCGGTTTTTTTTGGTATAACCATCGAAATTCTTCAGGGTGTTTTAACCAAAACCCGGGCATCAGATGTAAAAGATGTTCTGGCCAATACACTTGGAGCCGTTACAGCTGTTTTTTCGGCAATAGGCTTTAAGAAATATATAGATAAAATATAAGAATATAATGACCCGCTTCGGTGGGTTTTTTATTGCCGTAAAATCAAGCTTTGTAAAAGAGTATTTTTTCTGATTTAAATAGTACTTTTGCGCCATTCGATCTAACTTCACTATTATGAATGTTAAGCAATATCTGGATTCTACGTATTTAAAAACAGCTTCTCAGGCCGGAATTTCGGAAGAGGAGAATGTTATTGTGGTCAGGAAGGCAATTACAGAAGCCATTCAGGAAGGGTTTAAACTTATTATGATCCGTCCGGAATATGTAAGACTGGCCAAAGAAATGATACTTGAAGCAGAATCAGTGCTGCTTGTTGGAACCGTGATAGATTTTCCAAAAGGAAATTCAGCCCTCGAAACCAAAATTAAAGAAGCCAATGAAGCTATTGCAGACGGAGCAGATGATTTGGATTTTGTATGTAATTACGAAGCTTTCAAAGAAGGAAATACAGATATAGTAAAACAAGAAGTTTTAATTGGTACTCAGATAGGCCTCGCTCATAATAAAACCGTAAAATGGATTATTGAAACGGCGGCATTGAGTGATAAAGAAATTATACAGCTTTCGGCCTTGATTAAAAATGTAGTAGTGTCGCATTTTGCAGAAGACGATTATGATGCAGTTTTTGTAAAATCGTCAACAGGATTTTATCCGACAGAAAATGGCCAGCCAAACGGAGCGACAGTTCCGGTTATGATTATGATGCTCGAAAATGCATCGCCCCTGCCTGTAAAAGCGGCGGGTGGTGTTCGCTCTTATGAAGATGCCTTAGAAATGATTCGTTTAGGCGTGAAACGCATCGGAACCTCGGCAGCAAAAGCAATTGCCGACGGAGAAAGTACCCCAAACCAATATTAAATAAAAGCCCCAATCTACGTGAATAAGTTTTTTTTGCCCTTAGTTGTTATTTTACTGCCTTTAGTCGGTTTCTCTCAGGAAATTGGTATTAAACCCGGTTTTACGGCAGAGCAGTTTCCTGTTTTTCCGGATTGTGAAAACCTGCAGTCTAAAAATCTTGAAAACTGCTTTTACAAAGAGGTGCAGGATTTTGTTTATGCTAATTTTCAGGTTCCCGAAGAGTTAAAGAATAACAATTATAAAGGAGAGGTAAGAGTACTTTTTGAGGTAAATGCAGAAGGTGAATTTAAAGTAATTTACGTAAACGCAGCCAATGATCAGCTGACCGAAGAGGCTAAAAATGTTTTTGGAAAATTTCCAAAAATTAAGCCATCAACTTTTAACGGAAAACCAACTTATTCCAAATATACAATATCTATAGATGTTCCGTTAAAAACAGCCGATCAGATTGCGGCAGAAGCTCTGGCGGCGGCAGAGATTTTAAAACCGGTTGAAAAACCTATGACAGAACTGGATAGTATTGTATATAAAAAATACAATATGCCGGAGTTTGAAAGTCATTTAAACATACCGTTTTCCCATAGTTATTATGCACAGTTTGACGGTGCTATGAATCAGGTAGGAAGTAACAATCATACCGCTTCAAAGCCTTATACGTATACTGAGGTTTCAAAATATTATAATTTAAAAGCAGTAAACGAGTCACTTCAGAAAAAAGTTTCCGGCTGGTGGGGAAGAAAATTGTGGAATGAAAATTTACTTCAGATTCAGGGCGAAGATTACTGGCTGGCGCTTAACCCGATTTTAGATTTGCAAATGGGTAAGGCTTCTGATCTTGATCCGTCTACTTTTGTAAATACTCGTGCTTTAAATTTCAGAGGTGGTTTAGGAAAGCAAATCAATTTTACGACTACTGTTTTTGAAAGCCAGGGACGATTTGCAGGATATTACAATGCCTATGCAGAAACTTTAAAACCATCAGGCGGTAATCCGGCGATTATTCCGGGAATGGGAATTGCAAAACGCTTTAAAACCGATGCCTATGATTTTCCACTGGCAGAAGCTAATATTACTTTTGCTCCCAGTTCCATTTTTGATTTTCAACTGGGTTACGGAAGAAACTTTATAGGCGATGGTTACAGATCTCTTTTGGAAAGCGACGGAGCAAGTCCGTATCCGTATTTTAAAATTAATACTACATTCTGGAAAATAAAGTATACCAATACTTATATGTGGCTTAAAGATGTGCGTCCGGATGTTACGGTTGACAGAACCTATGCCAGTAAATATATGGCAAATCATTATTTAAGTCTGAATGTTACCAATAAATTAAATATCGGTCTCTTCGAGTCAGTAGTATGGACCGATACAAACAACAGAGGTTTTGATGTTAACTTTGTAAACCCGATTATTTTTTACCGCTCGGTAGAATTTTCATCATCATCCCGAAGCGGAAATGCGCTTTTAGGAATTACTTCCAAATACAAATGGAATAACAGCATCAATTTATACGGCCAGTTTTTATTAGATGAATTTTCGGTAGGAGATATGGCAGCAGGAGAAAAAAGCTGGGCCAATAAATTTGGGTACCAGTTAGGAGCTAAATACTACAATGCTTTCAAAATAAAAGATCTTTTGGTTCAGTTAGAATACAACCATGTACGTCCTTATGTGTATTCTCACAGTGATCCAATTACCAATTACGGACATAATAATCAAAGTGTAGGGCATCAGTGGGGAGGTAATTTTGCAGAATTCATCGCTATAGGGCGCTATCATAAAGGACGTTATTTTGCAGATGCTAAATTTACAATCGGGAAAAGAGGATTGGATTTTGATACAGCAGAAGACAGTTTTAATTATGGAGGCAATATTTATAAAGATTACGACGATAACCGTCCGTATGATAAAGGAGTAACAGTAGGGCAGGGAAATAAAACCAGTATTTTTATTGCCGATGTTCAGGCCGGATATTTGATAAACCCGATAACGAACTTAAAGCTCTTTGGCAGTTTTATTTACAGAAATTTTGATCCAACTCAGGAAACGGCGACCACGTTTAAGCAAAGTACTACCTGGTTTACGATTGGTTTGCGTTCGGATATCTTTAACTGGTATTTTGATTACTAGGATTTTTAATAAGATTTTTCGAAATAATAGTGTTAAAGATTGGCACGTTCCTATTCTGTAAAGGTTTTATTGAAAAAAATCTAAAATTATAGGTCTAAATTCTACAATCTAATTTGTACATTTGCACCACTCAAAAAAAATATACAAAGACTACGGTATTGAACGCTGCAAAAAACACATTTTCAATAAAATCAATATTTCTGGATTTCAAAGAGATTACTAAAGCCGGACTGGCAATTAGTGTTTTGTTCTCTTCTATAGCAGGATATTTATTAGGTGTAAACGACGAACATCCTTTTAAATGGAGTGTTCTTCTTATTTTGTCAGTTGGCGGCTATTGTATGGTTGGGGCTTCCAACGCCTATAATCAGGTCATAGAAAAAGATATTGATTCTTTAATGGACCGAACCAAAAACCGCCCTGTTGCTTCCGGGCGAATGTCTAAAGTAAACGCATTAATTGTAGCAAGCCTTCTTACGATAACAGGGATCGTACTGTTGTATACGATCAATGCCAAGTCGGCCATGTTTGCGGCAATTTCAATATTTTTATATACCAGTATTTATACTCCTTTAAAAACAGTTACTTCACTGTCTGTTTTTGTGGGAGCCTTTCCCGGTGCGATTCCTTTTATGTTAGGATGGGTGGCTGCTACAGGCGAATTTGGTATCGAAGCCGGTACCCTTTTTCTGATTCAGTTTTTCTGGCAGTTTCCACACTTCTGGTCGATTGGCTGGTTTTTATATGACGATTATGCAAAGGCGGGTATTTTTATGCTGCCTACAGGAAATAAAGACAGAAAAACAGCTTTACAGGTTATTTTGTATACGGTATGGCTTATAATAGCGTCATTGCTTCCGGTTTTAGGTTATACAGGACAGTTGTATATTTCGCCATTAGCTGCCGTTTTAGTGCTGCTGTTAGGTTTGTGGATGCTGTTTTATGCGGTACGTTTGTACCAGCTGCGAACGCCAAAAGCGGCGAGAACCTTAATGTTAGTGAGTGTATCGTATATCTCATTACTTCAGATTGTATTTATAGTAGATAAATTTTTAAGATAGTTATGGAAATGACAATAACAAGCGAAGAGCAGGTAAGAAAATCAAAATCGGCCAAGCTGATTCTGTTGTTTGCGATGGTAAGCATGACAATGATGTTTGCAGGTCTTACCAGTGCATTTGTAGTGAGTAAATCAAGAGCAGACTGGCTGCAGAATTTTCAGATTCCGTCAGCTTTTTATGCCAGTACAGCGGTTATAATTGCCTGCAGTGTGACTTTTTTTCTGGCCAAAAAGGCAATTGAAAAAGGAAACAGAGGCGGAACCACTGCTTTTTTATTAGCAACACTGGCTTTTGGGGTTTTGTTTGTAGTTTTACAGTTTGCCGGTTTCGGACAGATCATCGAAAGCGGTTATTATATGACCGGACAGGGTAGTTCAATTACTACAACTTTCCTTTATGTCATTGCTCTTATGCACTTATTGCACCTGGCGGGAGGACTAATTTCGCTTTTAATTATAATTTATAATCATTTTAAACAAAAATACAATCCAGTCCAAACTCTTGGAATAGAACTAGGTGCGATGTATTGGCACTTTTTGGACCTATTGTGGGTATTATTATTTTTATTTTTATATTTCTTTAAATAAGAAAAAAACGTAAATTTGGGAACTTTTTAACGAATATCTTTTATGGAAGCGACAGTTACTACTGCAAATAACGACGAAAAAACTTGGGGAGGCGGCGAGGATATCCAGCCATTAGGAGCAAGTTATGGTAAAATGATGATGTGGTTTTTCATCGTATCAGATGCCTTAACATTCTCCGGATTCTTGGGAGCTTATGGTTTTTCTAGATTTAAATTTATTGAAACCTGGCCATTGGCTGATGAAGTGTTTACTCACTTTCCTTTTTTACATGGTGTTGCGGCTCCTATGTATTATGTAGCCTTAATGACTTTTATCTTGATTTTCTCATCTGTAACAATGGTATTGGCTGTTGATGCAGGTCATCAGTTAAAAAAGTCAAAAGTAGCTGTATACATGTTCTTAACTATTATTGGAGGTTTAATTTTCGTTGGGTCTCAGGCCTGGGAGTGGAAAAACTTCATTAAAGGAGAATACGGTGCAGTTGAAACTCACGGCGGAAGTTTATTGCAGTTCGTTGACAAAGACGGAAAAAGAGTAGCTCTTGCTGATTTTGCAGTAAAATTACCAGAGCAGAGAGAAGCTTTAACAAGAAGCAAAACAAGCTGGTTCATGGAAGATGCTGAATCACTTCCAACATACTCTGTGGCAGAAATTCAGGCTGGTTTTAAAGCACATCCTGAATTATTAATCAGAACAGAAAAATTGACTGCTGAAAAGAAAAAAACAGTTTTATCAAGAGAAGAATCTGAAACTCGTTTGGCAGAAGCAAAATACGTAGTAGAAGGAGCAAATCTTATCAGAAATGAGTATGGTAATAAATTATTTGCTGATTTCTTTTTCTTTATCACAGGATTCCACGGATTCCACGTATTTTCAGGAGTTATCATTAATATCATTATTTTCTTTAATGTATTATTAGGAACTTACGAAAAAAGAAGAAGCTACGAAATGGTGGAGAAAGTTGGTTTATACTGGCACTTCGTAGATTTAGTTTGGGTATTTGTATTTACAGTATTCTACTTAGTTTAATTTTAGAATTTATTTATTATGTCACACGAGCACGTATCAAATACAAAAAGAATCTGGTTTGTTTTCGGATTACTATCAGTAGTAACTACAGTAGAGGTTATTTTAGGTATCTATAAACCAAAATCATTAGAATTTACACATTTTATCGGTTTGAACTTATTGAACTGGATATTTTATATCTTAACAATATTCAAAGCTTACTATATTGTATGGGCATTCATGCACATGGAAGGTGAGAAAAGCAGCTTTAGATGGTCTGTTGTATCACCGGTTATTTTCCTGGTATTATATTTATTGTTCATCTTGTTAACAGAAGGACACTATATTTATGGGGTTTTTAAAGATTCTACTATTAAATGGAATTTTTAACATGATATTAATTCGAAAAGAGTCCCGATAACATCGGGATTTTTTTATTTTTGTACCTCAATAACTTCGGTAATAAAATGAAAAAAAATATAGTTCTTTTTGTCCTTTTTGTTTTACCAATTGTAGCCTATTTGTTTTTTGCTTCAGGCGTAAATAGTTTTACAAAACTTCCCGTAATTACCCCTAAAATTGCCGATTTTGGCGATTGGAAATCCCTCAGCGGTAAAAAAGTTTCTCTTAATAAAAAAATCACGGTTTTGAGTTTTTCGGGTTCGGACCTTTTAAACAGTCGTGGAAATTATTTTAACCTTAACGAAAAAATCTACAAACGTTACCATGGTTTTGAAGATCTTCAGTTTGTAGTTCTTTCTCCAACAGGAACAGAAGATCAGGCCCGGAAACTGGTAGATGCTTTAAGGCCATTTACCGATGTTTCGGGATGGGACTTTGTCTTTGCTCCGGCAGAAGATATTCAGGCATTTTACAATCAGCTGCATCTGAAAGCAAAATTAAATGACAAACTTGGTACTTCTAATGTTTTTATTGTTGATAAAGAAAGAAACCTCAGAGGCCGCAAAGATAAAGAAGAGTACAAAGAAGGCTACGATACTTTTCATCCTTCAGAGCTCAGCAATGAAATGCTTGATGATTTCAAGATTATTTTGTACGAGTACCGCGCTGCCCTGAAAAAGAATCATAACGCAACAAAACAACTTTAAAAACTACCATCACAATGTTCAAGAATAAATCTTATATAGGGATTTCGTTTATCATTTTGATTTTCGGAATTTACGCTGTACCCAAAATCGTTGACAGGATCAAAAACGGCGATGTTGTAAAAGGAAACCGTCTGGATAACGTAAGTTCTAAAAATGCCAAAGCCGACGGAAAATTAATAACAATTGGGAAAGCACCAAAATTTGAATTAACGAATCAGGATAATGTAAAAGTTTCGAATGAAACCTATAAAGGAAAAGTATATGTTTTAGAGTTTTTCTTTACAACCTGTCCTTCTATTTGTCCTAAGATGAATATGAGCATGCTGGAGATTGAAAAAACTTTTTTTGGAAACCCTAATTTCGGTATTGTTTCTATTACTATTGACCCGGCACATGATACGCCGCAGGTTTTAAAAGATCATGCTAAATTATTAGGGGTAAAATCATCAAACTGGAATTTTTTAACCGGAGATAAAGCGACGATTATGGATTTGTCCAACAAAGGATTTAACCTTTATGCCGGAGAAAATTCAAAAGTGAGCGGAGGTTTTGAACATTCCGGATTATTTGCCTTAATCGATAAAGATGGAAATATCCGCTGCAGAAAAGATGAATTCGGGAACCCAAACATCTATTATGACGGATTAGATAAAAAAGGAGTTAGGGATATTCAACAAGACATTAAAATACTATTAGAAGAATAAAAATGGAAGATCATTCATTAGAAAAAAAATACAATAAACTTATCATTGCTGTATCAATTGTTATTCCGGTTGTCGTAGCCATTTTATTTGGAGTTAAATTAAAAGATTTTGGATTCAATGTTGAACCGCTTTCGTTCCTTCCTCCAATTTATGCCACAACAAATGGTATTACAGCTATTGTTTTAGTATGGGCTGTAATCGCAATAAAAAATGGTAAACAAAAACTCCATGAAAGGTTAATGACGTTTGCGATTGCTTTGTCGGTTGCATTTCTCGTAATGTATGTGGCGTATCACATGACTTCAGACTCTACTAAATTTGGCGATTCAAACCACGATGGTATTCTTGATGCAGTTGAAAGTGCGAAAGCAGGATCGTTACGACTGGTTTATTTTGTTATATTAATTACGCACATTTTACTGTCAATTGCGATTATTCCGCTTGTATTAATTACATACGTCAGGGCTCTTGCGCAGCGATTTGACCGACACAGAAAAATTGCGAAAATCACTTTCCCGATTTGGTTGTACGTTGCTGTAACCGGAGTAGTAGTATTTTTAATGATTTCTCCATATTATGCACACTAAAAATAAAACATTAAATTTCAGATTAAAAAAAATCGTTTTTGCGATTTGTTTTTTCTTTATTGGAATTTCAATAAATGCACAGTGTGCTATGTGCCGTGCAGCATTAGCCGGAGATTCAAACATCAAAAAAGCAGAAGCAGTAAACGATGGAATTGTATTTTTGATGGTAGTTCCGTACTTACTTGTTGCTATAATTGGTTATCTGATTTACAGAATGTACCAATCTAAAAAGAAAAAGGCTGAATAGATATTCAGCCTTTTTTTATTTTTTGCGTTTCATGAGTAAGATGCTTGCGCCAGCTTGGACATTCTTACATATTCAAATTCATTAAAATAGAATAGCATTCCTGATAGCGCGGATTTGCAATCATAAGTGTTCGAAACCTTATTTAGGTTTGAGAATGTCGTCGACTTGATTGGAATTTCCACCACATTTTTCTACGATATCTTTGATTATTAAAACTTCTAATTCATTAGCAAATTTCAGTTTTGGAATTTTATATCCTTTGAGATTATTAAGCTTTTTATAAACAGTTAGAAGAATTGACATAATTAGGGTCATATACATGACCACCTTTATTCCGTTGAGATCTCTGGTTAGTAAATGACTAAAATTCAAGTTTTGTTTGATAAATTTAAAGAAAACCTCAATTTCCCATCTTTGCTTATAAATATCTACTATTTCTTTAGATTTCAACTCTTTACTGTTACTCAAAAAATAAAATATTTCTTTAGTTTCTTTTTCTTTAGCAATAATCAAACGTAAAAAATTTTTGGTTCTTTTATTTCTTTTGTCAAATAATGTTACTTGTAAATCTTGCTTTATAATTAATTTTTCTGTTTCATTTTCGCTAATATTTAATTCATTTATTGTTTCGAAACGAGTATAATTATTAAGACGTGTTACAAAAATCAAATTATCATTACTAAACTCTTCAAATGTCGATCTAGCTTGTAGGCCTCTATCGAAAACTAAAATATTATCAGCACTTAATGGACATTCATTGATTAATTCCTTTAATGCAAATTCTTCTGAAAGAAACTGTTGTTGTGTGAATAGTTTAGAATGAATTGGTACATTTGAAAATGCCATACTGAATTTTACATATTTCTTATCTCCTTTCTTATTAAGTTTCATCCCATCCTTCAATAATTTTGATGAAATTGTGACCATCGTAGAGTCAAAAGAAATGATATTATGTTTTTTCTTTAAATATTTAGTTTGAAATTGGGAAAGACAACTATTAAAAATTGCTTCAAAATAATCAGGATTAATAGCAACAATCCTGTCTCTTATTGAATTATACCTTACTCCCTCGAAGCTATTATTTGCAATATTTTTGAAAGCTAAAGAATGATAAAACTCTTCCATTACCCGAAGACTGTTTTCTCTGACATTTAACATTGAAAACAATAACAACTGAAACATTGTTTGTCCGTCAAGCTTCTTAACCTGATGATCAACTTTATACTCCAATGATAATCTCTCTAATTCAGCCTTAGGAATATACTTTAGAACATCAGAAACTTTCATTTTTTTTAGCTCAAAAATAACTATTTTTAAGGTTTCGAACACTTATGATTTGCAATCCGTGCCCATTCCAATTGTCAAATCTTGTTTGTTCTCACAGTTTTTATTTTTTTCTCTCACTTTGTAGATATACTTTACGGGTACGGATTGCAAATCCGCGCGATCGGGATCGAGAGTTTTTAAAAATAACGGACTGCTTTATAAGATACTTGACCAGAATTCGAAACCGATAGGCGTGCCGATAAAAGCCAGCGAATTCTACAGCAGGCCTACCCTAAAATTTTTGGAGGAAAAATTCAGGGTAAATGAATCAAAAAAGCAATACTGTAAAAGCCGTGTAAAAAATGCTTTGAGACAGGCTCTTTTTGATGAGAGAATGACTTCTGTGGAGAGATTATCCCAAAGACTCAAAGATGAAGCTATTCATACTGTTTTAAGAAAAAGCAGTGAGGGCAAGCTTTATGGAATTACTTTTATCGACTTTAAGACACAGTCGGTTGTCAATGGAAGCAGTCTTGGAAAAGAATTAAGTGCAAAAGGAATTCAGGAAAGCTGTGCAATGAACATTCTTTCACTTGAAAGGAAATACCAAAAATCCAATTCAGCAACTTCAGAAAAGTTTCAAAATCTCGAATCGCAAGAGTATTTAAAAGAAAATCTGGCAGATATACTGCTCCGTGGGGAAAAGATAAATGACTATGTTTCTAAAAAATTTAAACAGAAGAAGAAAAAGAGGTTTTATAAAGGGATATAAAAAATGATAAAGGGACACTATCCTAAAAAGTGTGTAAGTTTAAAATAACGGGGTTTGACTTTTTAATT
>NZ_JBMDKA010000049.1:0-21052 GCF_057809475.1 Flavobacterium sp. FG19
TAAAAGTCAGTGTTCCGTTTGAAGGAGCTGTAACTAAAATTGCTGTTAAAGCATCGCCTTCTGCATCGGTATCGTTTCCTAAAACGCCCGGAGCGGTAATATTTAAAGTACCGCCTTCGGCAACGGTGTAAGTATTATCGTCATTAGCAACTGGTGCATCGTTTACCGGAGTAACCGTAATGGTAACTGTCGCTGTGTTTCCGTCAACTGTTCCGTCGTTTACTTTATAAGTAAAACTGTCTGAAGTGGTTTCGCTCCCGTCATGAATGTAGGTAAAAGTACCATCTGCATTTAATGTCAAAGTGCCATGAGATACATCCGTAACCAAAACAGCTGTTAAAGGGTCACTGTCTGCATCACTATCATTTAACAGTAGAGTTGAAGATGAAGTAACGGTTAGTGTTCCTCCCTCGTTTACCGAAAAAGAATCCGGCGCTGCTGTCGGGGCCCTATTCACTACACTTAAAACAGCTGGTGTTGTTTCTACTTTTGCACATACATTTGAAGTACTGGTTACCTCTAAACGATAGCTGTAGCCATGGTAAGAATGTGGAACATTAGTTAATGTAAGCGTATTGGTCTCTGAATTTGAAAAAGCCGGACTTGTACCACCATCTGTCACAGTAGTCCATGTAGTTCCGTTAGTGCTTTGTTTCCAGACATACACCAGCTGGGTTCCGGTTATCGAAGCACTAAATGTCGCATTTTCTCCCGGATATGTACTTTGATCTGCTGTATCTGTACTGATTCCCACCACATTTCTAACCAGATAGTTCGATTTAGATGTTCCGTTGGTATTTACCGGAGCGGCATAAGAGGCCGCTGTTACAGTACCATTTGCATTGGTAACGGGAGGATTTCCTGTACCGTAAAACCCATTACCATCAGGGTCAAAAGAAACATTTCCATAAGCTTCAATGGTATCCGGACAGCCATCGTTATCAGAATCTAAATCTAACTGATTAATGATTCCGTCTAAATCTTCATCATAACGGTCATCGACACCATCCAGATTGCTGTCAACAAAACCAGGTGCATCTTTATCAATAAAATTGATTTTTTTATCATTATCATGGTCACCAAAAGGATCTGGTAATCCTGCCGGAATTTCAACAGAATCTAAAATTCCGTCGTTATCGTCATCTAAATCACATTCGATATCCAATCCGTCATTATCATCAATTCCCATATAATTCGGGTTCTCAACCGGAATGTACAAGGAAACACTTCCTCCGGCAAATCCGTCCTGAGAACCGTTACGTTCGCCGCCTATATGATGTCCTCCAACACCTCCATTTGCATTTAATGTTACATTAGATGGTAAAGCTGCCAGTGAATATAACAAGGCTCCTCCACCTCCACCACCTCCCGGTCCGTGGACTACTTCTGTATTTAAATCCTGTCCGTCACCGCCTTTTGCTGAAACCGTTAAATTTCCGGTAAAAAGAGGTGTTTTAAGAACTACTGTTCCTCCGGCACCTCCACCACCACCTCCATCAGGATCTCCTGAAGGATTTACGGCTTCCGGTGAAAAACCATCGGCAATAATAGAATGGCCGTTTCCGACTATTTCATTAGCAAAAAGAATAACAATACCACCACCATCTGCTGCTGATGAAGGGTTGTTTGTTGTAACATAACCCGAACCTCCGGCTCCTCCAAGAAATACTTTATCCTGTGCAAAATAAGTGGAAAGTGAAACTCCACCAAGACCACCTGCATTAGTTCCGTTAACATTACACCAGCGTTTTCCTCCTTCACCACCTGCACCATAGTTGGATCCCCCGCCGCCGCCTGAATCTCCTGCGACTCCGGAACCTCCTCCATTAGCTCTTGGTGCACGTCCTCTATTATAATTTGAATTGTCTATCACAATGCCATCCCCTTTTGTATAGGATGCTGTCGCACTGCTATTCAGAACGTATAAAGTATTAGGATCCGGATCACAGTTATTATCAGGACCGTTTATATTCATTCTGATTCCTTCATATCCTTTTCCGGCTACATCAATATTGGCATTGAAAATTAACTTGTTATCAGTTTCTATGGCCAGAACCCCTCCTGTTTTATCAGTGGTATTCCATTCCTTGGCTGTTAAAAGACCGTTAATCGTCACTTCGCCAGTATATTTCGGAACCCTGACTACCTGCACCATATCTGTTAAAGTATACGTTTTTAACAGCGGATACATGGGCGTTAACACATTTCCAACAATACTTTTAATTTCAAAAAATTCGTAATTACCTGTATTGTTAATCGCTGTTACTTTTCCTCCATCAATAGTATTAGTGTTATTGACAGAAGCACCTTTCATCTGGATAATCAAGGCTTTATCCCCAGGAGCAAGACCTGCGGCATTACTAACCGTAATCGAATTTATACAGCTGAGATCGCAGGGATCACATGCGGGCTGATAAATACCTGTAACAGAGAAATAGCTGTTTACAATTCCGGAAATACTTGTTTGTGAAAAGCCCTGAAGACTGTACAAAAACAAAATACTAACCAGAAAGCGCTTCAAAGCCCGATCTTTGTTACCCGTTAAGTGTTTTAAATAAGTAAAGTTCACCATATAATAAATAATTAAAAAAAATCTCAAAAAGGCATAAAATAGTCCTGTACGCTCAAATTTCATTTGTGAAACCTGGCGTATTAATCCGTCTGTAAAATTTTATAAAGTGCCGAAAAACGGCAGAGACAAAAGGATAACGATCAAAAATAAATGATCATGAAAAATGTTAACCTTCTTAATTTGCGACCAAATGTAAATGAAAAACAAAGGGTCGAATAGTCAATTCGGACATATTTTAGTCCTGATCCGATTTCTTAGAACCTGAAAGAAAAGGTCTACGCAAATTCCGCAACAAGTGTTTTTAAAACACTAATTACTAACCCGTTATATTTCCAAAAAATAATCGAAATATAGAAACCGAATAAGAAGTCTACGATTTTTTTTGGACTTTTTAGTTTTGAAGTATACTAAAAACGGACTTCCGAAGGCAGTTTTCCAAATCTCTTTTTAAAACTGGATGCAAATCTGCCAGCAGAATCATAGCCGGTAATCATGGCAATTTCCTGAATATCGAAATCTGATTTTAGTACCAGCTGCCCTGCAAGCATCATATTTTTTTCTTTATGATACTGCAGCATCGAAAACCCAAAAACCGCTTTAAAGTTTGCTTTTAATTTTGTAGGCGACATATTAACTTCTTTAGCAATATAGTCGATACCAATAAAAGGAAGATGTAAATTCTGCAGGATAATTTTCTCTGCTCTGGAAACATTAAGATAATCGAAATTGGTTAAGGAAATATTGTCCTCAATACGGCTGTCGATAAAACAATTATCAAAAAATTCCGAAACCAGTTTCATAGATTTTTTTCGGATTGCAGCGGTAACAGCCTCACTATTGTTCTCACTTTCTAACAAGTCTGAAAGATCTGCTCCTACTTTATGGGCTTTCTGTGAAATATCCAGCCAGGTATAGGAACCTTTTTTTCCATTTAAAAAATGAAGAATTGCTTTTCTATTTTTGAACTTTTTAGAAGTCAGATTCTTTTTGGCCCAGTCTTTTCTAATCGCTATGCTGAAAAATTTTCCGTCAGCCTGTTTGTAAAAATAACTTGAGATTTCGGTATTGGGTTTACTAAACGTCCAGCAGGTGCTTAAAAGATTTAAAGCGCTGCCGTCTTTGAGAGGGAATTTATATTCAAAAACCGAAAAAGTTAAAAGATAATATTCACTGGATTGTTTATCATCATAACCGGAAAGGGCCATGATATTTTCTTTCATATTCATATAAAAAGTCAACAGCCAGAATCCATCTTCCATTTCTCTGTAATACATTTTGGCCTTGCACAAAGAGGTATTAAAAGTAATGAGATGTTTTTCGGGAAAATGCCTGGTAATAGGCAGTTTTAACATACTATCCAGCATTATCTGCGGGGAGTTGAACAAATAAGGAAACTGAAAAAAACCATCTTTCAGCAGAAAAAGATATTTCTGAATATGTTTAGGCCAATTGTCTAAGGTCATAAGAATATAAAAGCAGTCTGAGGCGAATAAAAAAGGCTTGCAGTTTGTAATTACAAACTTTATACTGTTGCAAAAATAAAAATATGCTCTTTAATTTTATTTAAAAAAAGGTTCAACAAAAGTTAATAAATGTGAATTTTACCTTTTTCTAAAGAGATAAACTCAGAAAGCATTAAAATCATAAAAAAAGCGGATTAAAATTGTCAATCAATTCGTAATCCGCTTTTGTTTTCTTTACAATTCGCATCATTTTAATCCGGGTTTGCCAGAATTTTGTACAATTCGGCATTCGAAATATAAAACTGGTTCTCAATACTAATCTGGGAAAGCTTTGCGCTTACCAGATTGTTCTCTCTTGAATTAAGAAGGAATATAGAACTTTCTCCAAAAGAAAACAGCTTTTCTTCTGAATTCAGCATCGTCATATAATCTTTTACCAGATTATCAATAACCTTTTTCTGTCTCCTTAAAGAAGCTATCTCAGTCTGCTGCGCTTTTATTTTGTTTTTCAGTTCCAGCCGCTGCTGTTCGATATCAAACTTTAAATCCTGTATTTTAATTTTTGCCATTTTAAGGCTCCCTCTTTCTTTTCTTAAAAAGATCGGAATACTAAAATCAATATTAAACTTATAATCGTCGGCATTGAAAGAATCAAAATAAGCAGGTTCTGAAATGTAATTATAACCTACATTGAGTTTTGGAAGCAGCGAATTGGCTTTAAGTTTTCTGCCTATTTCCAGTATATCCATTTTGGTCTCCAGTGCCTGAATTTTAGGATGTGCATCGAGTGTTTCTACATCTACCAGCATAGCATCTGTTTTAAGGGTTTCTTCCACTGTCTGAATCAGGTTCTCTTCAGGCCTTACTATATCATCCAGTTCTACCGGAACATTTTCTATCCATAAATAGTTTGATAAGTAGAGTTTTGCTTTGGCTAGTTTCAGGTTTCCGTTTTCAACATTCAGCTCACGGTTTCTAACGGTAATGCCGGCTTCGACACTGTCAATTGACGGAGCATCACCTAACTCAATCAGTTTTTTTACCCCTGAATAACGTGTACTGGCAAAACCCAGATATCTTTTATACAATTCCGCTTCGTTATAGCTTTTTCGCCATTCAAAATAGGCTTCACTGGCTTTATACAAAACTTCAATAGCTCTTAGTTTTCGCTGGGCATCACTTAGTTTTAGCTGAAGTTTTCCTTCTCTTACATCGGCCATTCTCTGGTTAATAAACATTCCCTGTCCTAAGGCAACATTTACTCCTAACGAAGTCAGACCTGCTTCCGGCGTACGGTTCTGCGGATTATAATACTGCCCGGCTGTATCATCAAATCCGGCTTTAATTTCAATTCCGTACCAGGTTGGAATTTTGAAACTGCTGTTTAATAAGGAATAGTATTCTGTTCCTTTAAATTCCTTTTTATTGTAATCTACTTCAATTTTAGGATCAAATCCCCCGCGCGCCATCATAAGGGCAGCCTGGGCATTTGTAATTTCCAGATTGGCCTGTTTAACCAGCGGGTGGTATTTTTTTACGTATCCTAAAAACTCGCTGTAACTTAGTTCTTCTTTATTAAAATCCTGACTGTATAAGCCTGAAAAACTGAATAAAAATAAAAGAGAAAACTGTACCGCTGCTCTCAGTTTATTTTTTATCCTTATCATTTTTTGCTTCTTTTTCGTCTGACTTATAATAATTTGGAGGGAAACCATTCAGGTTTCGCCATATTTCATACCATACTGAAACGGTTTCAAGCAGCGCAATACTCTGAGCTCCTGCTCCAATACTTAATTCTTTCGGCCACTTATTATCTACACCATCAGGAGAAATTAATACTCTGTATTTCCCATTAGCACTGATAAAGTTTTCAATTGCCACAATTTTTCCGCCATAGGTTCCGTAAGATAAACCCGGCCAGCCTGAAAACACGATTCTCGGCCATCCGTCAAACCAGACACGAACTTTAGCGCCCCGGTGTACCAAAGGAAGGTCGATAGGATCTACATAGGTTTCTACGGCAATATCGTAACTTGCCGGCATGATGCTTACTATAGAAGTTCCTTCTTTAATTGTTTCTCCAAGACCTGCCAGTAAAGCACGGTTTACATAGCCGCTCTGTGGTGCGGTAATATAATACAATCCGTTTCTAAGACTGTAGTTTACATATTGGTTCTGCAGTTTATTTACCTGCGCCTCGGTATCGTATTGTGTACTTAAAGCTGTAAATTTATCACTTCTGGATTTCGAAATTTTCTCAGAATATTCGGCTGTAATACGATTGATTTCTACTCTCGCATTAATCAGTTCATTTTTACTGCTTAAGAGTTTATTCTGCTGAGTAATGATATAAGCCTCCGATTCCTGAAGTTTTAGCCTTTTCTGCTCCACATCGGTAAGTGGTTTTAATCCTTCTTTGTTCAGGGCTGTAGAACGGTCAAACTGAGTTTTTGCAATACGCAGCTGTGTTTTTACCGCTTCAAGATCCATACTGTCACTCTTAATTTTCAGCTGTGCCTGTTTTATTTTGTTTTGTGCCTGCTGTAATTTAAGTTCTCTTTCGGCATTGAGCGATTTGGCCTGAACTTCAAGAGAGTTCACTTTGTCTCCATAAGATTCAACAGCCATTTTTTTAGCATCTACCTGTTGTTTGGTATTGCTTACGAGATTAGGATCCAGATAGTCTTCTTTTACCTCCGAAATAAAGACTATAGTATCTCCTTTTTTTACATAATCCCCTTCCTGAACATACCATTTTTCGATACGTCCGGCAATAGCATTATGCACGGTCTGTGGTCTCTGATCCGGTTTTAAAGTAGTAACCGAACCGCTTCCTGAAATATTTTGTGTCCATGGCAGAAAAAGACAGCCAACAGAGAAAATTAAAAACCCGAGAATTACTCTGTTCAGAATTTTATAATGTGGTCTTTTGGCAACGCTTGTAATCGATTTGTATCTGCCCGGAGTTATAAGTAAGTTATTGTCTTTAGATATATTAAGCATGATTATAGCTTTATGTCGTTAATAATTTTTCCGTCATCAATCGTTATCATACGACCGCATTTGTTCTTCCAGATATCATTTTTAGAAGTTACAATTACAGTCCAGTCATTCTCTTCAGAAAGTAAAAAATCAACAATTTTACCCGAAGTCAGTTCATCCATTTTATCAACCGGATCTTCGAGAAATAATATATTAGGTTTATGCACAATACTGCGTGCTAAAAGTATTTTCTGAATATCGGAGGCCGACAGTTCATGACCTCCCGGATGTACCTGATGCTCCAGTCCGTTTGGAAATGTTTTAATATCCGGTGTCAGTCCGACATTATCCAGCGCCCATTTTAAATCGTCGCTGTTAAGCTCTTCGTTTCCAAAAAGGATATTCTCCCTGATGGTTCCGGCAAACAGTGTATCACCCTGTAAAAAAGTGCCAGCCTGCGCTCTGTAAGTATCTTCATCCAGACGATTCATAAAATTATCCGTTACATACATTGCCCCGCTTTCCGGCTCCAGTAAACCGGCCAGTAAACGTAATAAGGTACTTTTTCCGGCACCATTCGTTCCTCTTAAAATAATTTTCTCCCCCTGAGTTATTTTCAGATTGATATTCTTAAGGGACTTTTTATTATGCTGCGGATAATTATAAGCAATGCTTTCGGTTTCAATGGTAATTCCGGTTTCGGCAATAGCTGATGTTTTTGGAATACAGGAAATCTCCAAATCAGTTACCTGACCTATTTTTTCAACAGAAGTCAGTACGTCATAAAACGATTCCAGTCCGAAAATGATTTTCTCCACCGAGTTTATCAGAAGTACAATTACAATTTCAGCTGCCACAAACTGCCCTATGTTCATTTGATGGTGAATTACCAGAAAACCACCAATAGACAAAAGGGCAGCTGTAACAATTACTTTAAAAATCGTAAGCTGAATATATTGTTTTTTCATTACCTGAAAGTGTTTCTCACGGTAGTTTACATATTCGCTCACATAACCGTCGTTGCGGTCAAGAGCGTATTCGAAACCGCCTTTTTTACGGAAACTTTCACGGTTACGGGCAATCTCCTGTAACCAGGCTGCCACTTTGTATTTGAATTTTGATTCGTTAAGACTCGTTTCAAGACCATCTCTGTATGAAAATTTGAAAATCACGTATAAAATGACAATGAACAAAAGGCCGATTACCATAAAGAAAGAATGGTACAAAACCAGTAAAATAATTCCCAGACCTACCTGAAGGAATGCCGTGCAAAAATCCAGTAATAGTTTGGCTGTACCTTTCTGAACCATCAGGGTATCAAAAAAACGGTTGGCTTTTTCAGGTGCGTACTCTGAATACATCTCCTTAAATTTAATTAAAGGCATGCGGTAAGCAAATTCAAAAGAAGAACGGACAAAAATACGCTGCTGAAGATTCTCCACAATCCGAAGCTGTAAGATAGTCAGCACTCCGCCAAAACCAACTCCAATAGTCACCAGAATCACCAGTACGATCCAGGAAACGCTGAGCTGTCCGCTTTGAATAAAATTAATAATGGCTTGTATACCTAAAGGAAGCGAAAGATTAACCAGACCTGCAAAAGCAGCATAAAATACAATTTGGTATACGTCTCGCTTATCCAGTCTGAGTAAGTTGTAAAAACGTTGTAAAGGTGTCATGAATTTATATATAAATACAAGATTAATAGATAGATATTAATATACGGTAAATACCGTATTAAGGATTACAAAAAATATTCTAATCCTAACAAAATTAAGTATTTATATAATAACTCGCGGAGGCGGTAAATGAATTTTACCGTGAAATCCGAATGAAAAAACGGGATTGTCAATATAGCTCTTTTCTTTAGAACCCATATTACAGTATAAAGGCGGTACAGAAGCATCCAGCGGAACCAGATATTCGAGCAAAGGAATGCCTTTTGCCAGTTTTGTAGTTTTGGTATCTTTTGTTTCGTAATCATCCAGTTCTTCCGGGATTCCGTCACATTTAAATATCTTCTTTAAAAAATTACAGGTCATACCTTTAACCGTATGGGTTTCGGTATTATTGCTTATAATGCGTCCAAAAGTACCTGATATGTTTATACTGCTCATTAAAAAATAGCCAATTAGTAACACCTGCAGGCATTTACATAAAAAACTATTTTTAATTTGCGTCAACATTCTTCTGTCTTTAAAGAGGCGCAAGTTAGAACGAAATCTCGGGCTCAACATTAAAATAACATTAGAATTTAGGTTTTGTGGGGGTTGAGGGTGTTATTTTTTTCTTAAAATAAAAAATCAAAAAAGAGGCCCTAAAAGCCTCTTTACTGTATCTGTGGAAATTTATTACAAATTACTGACTAACTGTAATATAATCTTCTCTTTCTCTATCAGAACACTTAATCCCATTTGTTGTTTTTCGAAGCTGCCAGACTTCCGCCGCCTGTAAAAAATAAGGCCAGTGCACCAAGAAAATACAAACCAACAAGTTCTAAAGCCCAGCCTCCGGTGTCTCCCAGTTTGGCTATATCCGCTGTATGTACCAACAGGACAGCCACTAAACAGTTAATTGCCAAAAGCAAAGCCCCTATTCTGGTCCTGAAACCAATTAAAATTAAAACCGGTGCTGCAATCTCGCCTATTAAAACTCCATAAGCAATAAAACCCGGAAGCCCTTTTCCTTCAAGCATACCGCTTATAAATTCTAAACCGCCGCCCAGTTTTCCAATACCGTGAAGAAGCATTAAAAGTCCAACTGCAATACGAAGTATTAACAGTCCAAAGTCGTTGTTTTTTCTCATTTTTTTGTGGTTAAATGTTAGTAAAGAAATCAGTATCTCATACAAAATCAGTTTTGTACGATAACTGTTAAGAGTAAAAATAATAAAATTTAGTGTACGGTTTTCAAAAAAAAACAACTCATAAATAAGCAAACATTCATTTATTATTATATCTTTGCACCATAAAATTCCTTTCAATTGAGAACAAGAGACAATAATAAAGAAGAAATCGTAAAGCAAAAAACTATAGAAATGATTGTAAAACATGGTATCGAAGGTTTTGCCATGAACCGTCTAGCCAAAGAATGCGGTATTTCTGTAGCGACTCTTTATATTTATTATGCCGATAAGGAAGACCTGATTAAAAAAATAGGAACGGAGTTGGGAACTTATTTTTTTAAAAGCTCTTTAAAAGATTTCTCACCGGATATGCCTTTTGCTGCCGGACTTGCCAAACAATGGGAAAACCGTTCTGAGTTTATGCTGAAAAACACCGATAAAATTGCCTGCTGGGAAATCCTTCAGAATTCTAATTATGGCGAATATATTGTAAATGAAAGCCTGCTGGAACTCAAAGACATAATGACCCGGTTTTTACATAATGCTATAGAAAGAAAAGAAATCGTACCCGTATCTAAAGAGGTTTTCTGGAGTATTGCTTACGGCCCTTTATACAATTTACTGCGTTTTCATGAAAAAGGAAAAGGATTAGGAGGCACTACTCCGTTTACATTAACACCTGATATACAACAAGAAGCTTTACGCTTAGTCATTAAAGCATTAACACCTTAACCCTTATGTCATGAATGTATTAATTTTTGCCACGAATATAAAAACCGAATCTAATAAAAACAAAATCGCTACTTTCTTAAACGCAAACAAATCAATCCTGCAATGGACTATTGATCAGGAAGATGTAGACTGCGTACTGCGAATTATAAGCGAAAAACTAAATGCACGTCAGATAATTGATTTAGTGAACTTTCACAATTTTGACTGCAGAGAACTCTGATATTTTATGAACGAAAAACAAACTCCATCGCCAGCTTTTAACGGATATCAAAAACTGGTTATATTTTTACTTGCCATAACACAATTTACTGTTGTACTTGATTTTATGGTCATGTCTCCCCTTGGCGACATCATGATGAAAACTTTAAAAATCACGGCATCCCAATTTGGTATTGCCGTTTCTGCCTATGCCTTTAGTGCCGGAATCTCCGGACTGCTGACAGCAGGTTTTGCCGATAAGTTTGACCGAAAAAAGTTATTACTATTCTTTTACATTGGTTTTACAATCGGGACTTTATTTTGTGCCCTGGCACCTAATTTCTATTTATTGGTAGCTGCCCGTATATTTACCGGTTTATTTGGCGGTGTCATTGGTTCTATTTCACTGGCAATTGTAGCCGATTTATTCAGCCTGCAGCAGCGAGGGAAAGTAATGGGATTTATCCAGATGGGATTTGGTGTAAGTCAGGTCTTAGGAATTCCTATTGGATTGTACATCGCTAATGCGTGGGGCTGGCATGTTCCTTTTTTATGGATCGCTGCAATGGCTGCCCTTATAACAGCGGTTTTATATCTAAAACTGCAGCCTGTTACAGAGCATTTAAGTTTAAAACAGGAAAAAACGGCTGTACAGCATTTACTTCACACCTTGTCTAAAAAGAATTATCAGGTTGGTTTTCTGGCAACTTCGATGCTTTCGATCGGAGGTTTTATGATGATGCCTTTTGGAAGTGCTTTTGCCATTAACAACCTTAAAGTAACCAATGAGCAGCTTCCGTTATTATTTATGATTACGGGAATCGCTACTTTAATTACCATGCCTTTTATTGGTAAACTGAGTGACAGGGTAAACAAATTTAAAATCTTTGCTTTTGCCACTATATCGGCAGTAGTACTTATTAACATTTACTCTCACTTTGGTGCCACACCTTTCTGGATTGTATTAGTAACCAATGTACTAATGATGGCAACCATCATGAGCCGAATGGTGCCTTCAACGACTTTAACATCAGCCGTTCCGGATCCGCAGGACCGTGGTGCTTTTATGAGTATCAACTCTTCTTTACAACAAATGGCCGGCGGCTTTGGTGCCGTAATCGCCGGACTGATTATTTACCAAAAAGACAGCTACGCCCCGCTGGAACATTATGATATTCTGGCTATGACGGCTTCTGCGATTATGTTACTGACTATTTACCTGGTATTCAGAGTAAATAAAATTGTAGATCAAAAGGTCCATAAGTTTTAAAAACAACATTTTACTATAGACAGAAACTCTCAGGAAACTGGGAGTTTTTTTGTTTTATAGTTTGTCTGTTTTCTTTAATTATTAATCCCTCTTTCTCTATTAAAGAAAAATCAATCCGGATCACAATTTGCCGTTTTTATAGTTCTTCAACGTTAAAGCAAAATCTTTCCATCTGAAAGGCTTTGCTTTTTTATCATTTCTCAAAAAAAGCTTAAAAAATCACCAAAAGTGGGTATTGTATTTTAAAGAAAAAACTTGTAAAATTGTCTTTCCCGAGGTGAATTTTTCCTTTATATGAATTCTTTAAAACAAGAATATCCAAAACACCTTACTATTTTATATCAGTGAAAAGATATCAAAAACAAGAACAAACCATTACAAATTAAGAGAATCAATTTTAATTAGTTTTATATAAAATCAAAAAAAATAATTATGCTACTATTAAATTACAAGCCTGTCTTTTACTGCTTTCTTTTATTCGCATTTTGGGGAAATACAGAAATTATCTTCGCTCAGCAATTATCACCAATTATTCCGCCCTCACCTACAGCAGCTTCACTTGCTCAGTTTGCCGATGTACCCGTTAGCCAATATACTGGTCTGCCAAATATTGATATTCCTATTTACACCATAAATTCCGGGCAATTAACCGTTCCAATAAGTCTTCAATATCATGGAGGCGGCATAAAAGCAGCTCAGGAAGCCAGCTGGGTTGGACTTGGATGGTCATTAAATGCAGGAGGATCAATATCTAGAATTATTAAAGGAAACGATGACTTAATGATTTATAATGATTCCAAAAAATCTTATATTAAATCAAATAATGTTCCTGAAGAAGGAAGCTCCCTGGCACTAGTAAGAAATTATATGAGAGATATTGTACTAAACGGTCATGATCCGGAACCAGATATTTTTTTCTACAATTTTGGCTCCTTTTCCGGGAAATTTGTAGTTGAGAAACCTGCCGGCAATGAAAATGAAATTGTCGGCAGACCACTAGATGCCCAAGCTATAAAGATACTTTATCTGCAAGCTGAGAGAGTCTGGATCATAACAGATCCTACGGGAATTGAATATAGATTCTCGGCAGCAGAGACCACCACAACTTATTCATACAGCAGTGATTCACAAAGTCTATCGTCTATTCTGGCAAACAGATATACCTTATTAAATAATGGTAATGCCCCAAACGCGAAAGTCACAACATGGTATTTAAAAGAAATAGCATCACCAATGAACAAAGATAAAATCACCTTTGAATATGAAACTAATCTACACAATACAAAAAGCCAGATCAGAATAAGTCAACTGGCAACCAGAGCTTTTGTACAACCAATTTTCTGTCAGGGGCAGTCAATCTCTATATTGCCGACAAATGTACCTGCCGTAAATTCAGGAACAATTGATGTTACTCAGGACGTTTATCTGTCAAGAATAAATTATTCTAATGGATATGTTGTATTTAACACACAAGACCGTATTGATATGGCCCCAAAATCTCCGACAGATCCCAAACCACAACGATTATCCAGTACATGTATATAGTTCTTCGAGGCAATCCCCTTTTGTTACTGCCAATTTCAACTATGATTATTTTATGAAAAGCGTAACGCAATTAGAAATTCCGGAGTATTACAGGCTAAAACTAAATTCAGTTCTTATCAATGATCAAAATTATCAGTTTACTTACAACACTCCCACTGTTGTGCCGTCAAAAATCACATTAGCTGTTGATCATTGGGGCTATTTTAATAACGCTGCCAACAGCAGTCTAAAACCCTGGGCACAACCTTCTGCAGCCAGTTCCGGTGGTACCCTTATACCAACAGCCCTTATTAATTATCAGGGAACTGCTTATACTATAGAGGGAGCAGACAGAAATCCAAAAGAGAGTTTTAGCAAATACTTTATTCTTGAAAAAATAAAACTACCTACAGGCGGTACACAAATTTTTAACTGGGAATCTAATCAATATTACGGTAAAAAAACTATGAATGGAATGCGTTATGGAAATTTAATTACGTCCAGTACTTGTCCCAGAGGAGCTGCTTTTGGAAGTTTAGCCTTGAGGGAAGTTTCCTGCGAAGGAGAAGAATTTGAGGTTAAAAGTAGTACAGGCGTTCAGTTAGACCTTAATTTTTTGATTAAAAACAGTATTCCTTCTTATTTTCCTTCGCAATCTGATAAAATGCATTCTTTCGGGTATTATAAACTTGTTAACGGAGCATGGGTCAAATATCCTATCTCCTATCCTGGAATCAATGACATTTATAATGGCTCAGGACAGGTTATACTTAATTTCAACAATATAACACTCACAGCCGGTAAGTACAAAATGTATATGTCTCATCCTGATAATCTTGCCGTATATCTTTCCTGGTCCTATACCGACAGATCTGAAATAGTAGATTCTAATATAGAATGCGGAGGTTTGAGGATTAAAAGTATTGAATTATTCGATGGAATAAAATCTACAATCAAAAACTACAAATATGTAACTGAAGATCTGAATATAAGTTCCGGGATATCCTCTCCTGATCCGGGATATCACTATACACAAAACATCACTTTTATTACCGGTTCATTATGCTCAAATCCAACCACTTATTTATTTGGTTCATCAAACAGCATACTACCGCTAAGCGCTAACGGAAACACTTTCGTTGGCTACAGCAGAGTTATTAGTTCTTATACCGGCGAAACAAATCAGGGCGAAACTATTTCGGAGTTTTTAAATTTTTATCCGCAATTAAGTCCTGTTTCTATTTCATTACCCAACATACCTCTTGAATCTGATCCAAGAAATGGAAAACCCAGTCGTATACTAATAAAAAATGCAAACAACAAAACAATACAAGAAAACACCTATAATTACACTATTCAAAGCAGTTACAGGAAAAATGCACTGGCTATGTTTGTTTTTAAAAGCTTTATAGACGTTATTGAAGGTGTAACTATCGGAAATGATATAGATAAATTACTTCTGGGATATGTTTTCAGTAAGTATAATAACTACACAGACTGGTGTTATTTATCGAGTGAAACTCAGGTACTTTATGATATAAACGGTAATAACCCTGTTAGTAGTTTAACACAGTATAGTTATGATAATCCCTTACATCTTCAGCCCACAAAAATTATTACAACAGATCAAAATGGCAGTCAGTCATTAGAGACAAGAATGGCCTATGCCCTTGACCTGCCAAATGAACCATATGCTGCAAACCTTATAGCACAAAACAGAAAAAGTATTCCTTTAAAAACAGAAACGTACAGAGGAACCGAAAAACTATCCGAAAAGCTAACCAAATATGCTGTTTTTCCTTCTTCAACAGCTAATGTTTCCTTTACACTGCCTGAGTCTGTTTGGGAGAAAAAAGGAAGCTCCTCTACTCCGGTTCTGGCAAAAAAACTTACCTATCGTTATGATGACACTGGCAATATTATAGAATACAAACCCGAAGGAGGTACTTCCACTGTTATTATTTGGGGATACAATAAAAGCCTGCCTATTGTTAAAATGGAAAATACAGCCTATAGTGAAATTTCTTCTTTGACAGCCAATCTGCAAACTATCTCTGATGCAGGTAATGAAACCAATTTATTAACTGCTTTGGAGGCTTTTAGGAATACCGCATCTTTAGTAAATTCAATGATCACAACTTACACCTACATTCCTCATATTGGAATAAGTACTATCACAGATCCCAAAGGAGACCGAATCAGGTACAATTACGATGCCTATGGCCGTTTGCAAAATGTAAAGGATAAAAATGAAAAGATACTGACTGAAAACCAATATTATTATAAAAACTAATCATCATGAAAGCAATGAAATACAAATATCTTTTGGTTTTGTTTTTAATATTATTTTTAAATTCGACACAGGCGGCAGTTTATCCCAATTTTAACCAGTTAATGGCCAATACTGATTATGTTGCCAATCCGGGTGCAGTAGGTTCCGGTGGTCAGGTCAATATACTAAATGATGTATTAAGGATTAATATTGGCGGAAGCTGGGCTGCTGCTCAGAACCTAAAATTAGGAACAATTAGAACCCTTACCATTTCTCCGGTATTACCGAATCTCGAAGTGGGCGAACTAAAAACCAATACAGGCAGTCCTACAGGATATTTTCTTAAAATTGAGAACAATAATATGATCATCTATACTATTGGTACTCCCGCTTTACTGACTGGATTTAGTTTATCGACTACAATAGAATTGGTTCGTACATGGTATCTCGATAATGATCTTGACGGACTGGGAGATCCTCTGAACAGCATATCCCAGTATAATAAACCCAACGGAAACTATGTTTTAAATAATCTGGATAACTGTCCTCTGATTTCTGGAACAAGTACAAACTGTACTACTTTAGAAACGGATTTACTTAATCAAAGCTTTGTTAAAACTACTACATACAAGATTTCTACAAGCACCAGTATTTTGAATCCTGCTATAAGTGAGGCGAGTCAAAATAAAACTTTTTATGACGGACTTGGAAGACCTATCCAGCAAATATCTGTTGCACAGTCAGGTACAGGTAATGACATTATAGTTCCTTTAAATTATGACAACTATAACAGAACACCCCGGGAATTTTTACCTTATGCAACAACAAATTCTTCAACGAATTACAGGGCGAATGCAATAGTACAGCAGCATTCTTTTTACAACACAGTAAATTATGAAAATACGCGTAATCCGTATAGTGAAAAAGTTTTCGACTCTTCTCCTTTAAACCGAATACTAAAACAAGCAGCTCCAGGAATTTCGTGGGCAGTCGACAGCGGTCATGAAATCAAGATGGACTATCAGACTAATACTGCTGCTGAAGTAAAATTTTACAAGGCCGGTACAAGCTGGACTGCAGCTAAAGGACTTTATGAAATTTCATTTTCAGATGGCGGCAGCTATGCCGCAAATCAGCTCTATAAAACTGTAACTTATGACGAAAACACCGCACCGGGAGCACAAACAGGAACCGAAGAATTTAAAACCAAAGAAGGAAAGGTTGTTTTAAAAAGAACTTACGATGCCGGAGTAAAACACGATACCTATTATGTTTATGATATTTACGGGAATCTTACCTATGTAGTTCCACCAAAAGCAGACGGCAGTATTACAACAGCTGTACTTAACGATTTGTGTTACCAATACAAATACGACCAGAATAACCGTATGGTCGAGAAAAAATTACCGGGCAAACAATGGGAGTTTATCGTATACGATAATTTAGACCGTGTAGTGGCTGCAGGTCCTGCCAATTCTCCCTTTTCAGATCTAACCACAACCGGATGGCTTATAACCAAATATGATGCTTTTAATCGTACCGTTCTAACAGGCTGGAAACCCGCTGCTGGAATAACGTCTGCAGCCCGAAAAACGCTGCAGGATGCTGTCTCAGCTCTAACAGTTAATAATGAAACTAAAATAGCTGCAGCCACTAATACAACAATAAATGGTGTTAGTTTCAGATATAACAATGCCGCATGGCCAACAGCTGATTATCATATCCTGACCGTAAATTATTTTGACGATTATAATTTCCCTAACGCACCCGCTATTCCCGCAACTGTGCAGACACAAACCGTATATTACAATACTACTGTAAAACCAAAAGGACTGTCAACAGGCGCATGGACACGTGTACTGGAAAGCAGTACTCTGTATAAAAACCAACTTTCCTATACGCTTTATGATACCAAAGCAAGACCGATACGAAACAGAGTACAGAACCATTTGGGTGGTTATACCACTATTGACAACCTGTACGATTTTAGCGGAAAAGTACTGCAGACCAATACCTATCACAGAAGACTGATGACCGATTCTCCCGAGCTTCAGACTATAGATACTTATACTTACTCGGGACAGGATCGTTTACTTACCCATACCCACAAGATTAGCGGAGGTACGGTGGAATTACTCGCCAGTAATACTTATGATGAACTGGGACAGCTAATTTCTAAAAAGACAGGGAATACTTCTGCTGTACCATTACAAAACGTACATTACAATTACAATATCCGCGGATGGCTTACCGCTATAAACGATATTAATGCCCTGGCTAAAACCGGAGACCCTAAAGATTTGTTTGCTTTTAAGATTAATTACAATACCACAGCAGCAGGTATCAGCGGCGTAACCCCTTTATACAACGGAAATATTTGCGAAACGTATTGGGCAACAAATTCTGACAATGGTATTATAAGAGCATACGGTTATAAATACGACAATCTGAACCGATTAAAAGGAGCTGTCTCTAAAAGAGCCGCTGTCATAAACGATGCCTATAATGAAGCTCTTACTTATGATAAAAACGGAAACATCCTCTCTATTATCCGTAACGGATATAATGATACGGCTGCCAGGCAGATTGACAATTTAGTTTTTAGCTATCTAAATACTTACAGCAACCATCTTACAAAAGTGATCGACAATGCTCCGGCAGCTTATAAAGGTTACGGTTTTATAGATAGTACCGCCAATACCGTAAACGATTATACGTATGATGCTAACGGAAATATGATTTCTGATAACAATAAAAACATCACCGCTATTACCTATAACCATTTAAATCTGCCAGCAAAAATAACTTTTGCTACAACAGGAAATATTACTTATATTTACAATTCCAGCGGACAAAAAGTAGAAAAAATTGTAGTTGAAAACGGTACTACCACTTCAACGAATTATCTGGATGGTTTTCAGTATGAGAACAATGCCTTAAAGTTTTTCCCTACAGCTGAAGGTTATGCACAACCTGACGGAAGTTCTTATAAATACATTTACCAGATCAAAGACCATTTGGGCAATATCAGAATCGGTTACAAAAATACAGGAACTATTAGTGCACCTCTTCTACAAATAGAAGATGAAAATCATTATTATCCTTTTGGGCTTAAACAATCCGGGTATGGAAGTCCGGTTGTCAACTCTGGTTATAAATATAAGTACAACGCTAAAGAGCTTCAAGACGAACTGGGACTTAACATGTACGACTACGGAGCACGTAATTATGACCCTGCTCTTGGTCGATGGATGAATATTGACCCATTAGCAGAAAAAGGTCGTAGATGGTCTCCATACAATTATGCAATGGATAATCCAGTGTATTTTATTGACCCTGATGGCATGTGGCCTGGACCTGGTATTGGACAATGGATACAATCTTATGCGAAAGGAGCATGGACTGCAGGAGGAAATTTACTTAAAGGTGCTGTTACAGGTACTTATCATGGTATTAAAAATGGAATTAATGCATCACAAAAAGTTGCTACTGCTTATCAGAAAGATGGAATTGGTGGGGCAGCAAAACAGTATGTTAATTCCGTATATGAAACAAGTGGAGCTAAAGGGGCTGTAAATACTGCTGTAAATGCTTCTAAAGGAGAACCAGAGGCAGTTGCCACAGCGGTTGTAAATATTGTAGCTATTGCAGTAACTCATCAAGCAGTAAAGGGAGCGGGAGGAAAAGGAGCGATAGAAGTGGCTGAAGCACCAGTTACTAATGAATTGTATAGTCGACCTAATAATGCAACAACTGCAGCACAAAGAAAGTCAGTTCAAGGAGAAACTTGTGTAGATTGTGGAGGTACTTCAGAGCCTATGGTTGCAAACCATATAAAACCTTTAGTTCAAGAATGGTATGAAACAGGAACAATTGATTTAGAAAAAATGCGCTCACCAGAATCTGTTAATGGTCAATGTCAAACTTGTTCTTCTAAACAAGGAGCAGAAATGAGCGCGTATTCTAAGAGAATGAAAGCAATAATAAAATCAAGAACAGAAAATGAATAATTTAATTGAAGCACAAAAAGATATTTGTAATAAATATGGAATTAACTTTGAATATTGTGATTTAAATCTTAAGGTTGGAATAGCATTAGATATAAAAGAAAAAAGTTTAACTATGCCAATCCATGCTTTGCGTCATCCTCTTGTAGGAGACACAACTGGATGGTATATTTGGTCGGGAGATTATTCTGAGAAGGATGATTTTTTCAAACCTTTGCATGCTATACATTTAGAAGAATATTGTCCATTAGTTTTACCTTTTTTAGGGTTAGCACCTGGGAGTAGGGTATTAATAGCTGAAAATGGCAATTATGTTGATGTTTGGGAAGATTTATCTTTACTAGATGTTTAATTAAAATTTGACTACTTTTAAAATGACTGATATTCAGGTAGTGTATCAGATTAGGTGTTTTATATATTAGCAATTTAACTATCTGAAAGAGAATATAAATTTGTAATTATTAAATAGAAAAAGAGGCGACCAACAGGTCGTCTCTTTCATTTTTTATCTTCTAATAAACCTTTAAATGCTTTTGCCTTATCATCGTGCTTCAAATTAGGTCATGAAAAATATATGGATGGCCTAATGAAAATTGGAGGTAAAGTTGACGCAATTTTTATACTCTTAAATATTCTAAATTCCCTTAAAAAGTCTCCTTTTCTTTCTTTGTTTAAATTGTTTCGAAACATAGTCATTTATCTTTTCTCCACGAAGCAGTATATCTACCAGATTTTCTTTTACATACATTCTTAATTCAGAACCTTGAAAGTTCTCTAAAGCTATTGGAATTGAGTTTTGATGCTTTCTTTCTAGCGCAAGAATATTCATCGCGCAACTTTCCTGAATTCCTTTTGAACTGAATTCTTTTCCCAGACTGCTTCCATTGACAACGGTCTGTGCTTTAAAGTCGATAAAAGTAATTCCATAAAGCTTTCCTTCACTGCTTTTTCTTAAAACAGTATGAATGGCTTCATCTTTGAGCCTTTCGGATAATCTCTCGACAGAAGTCACTCTTTCATCAAAAAAAGCCTGCTTCAAAGCATTTTTAACGTGGCTTTTGCCGTATTGCTTCTTTGTTTCATTTACCCCGCTCTACGAAGAGTTCCTTATAAAAAGCTGCGCAAATGTCTCTGAACTGCCCCCAAAAAGTTAGACACTATTTGAGGGCATTTTTATGGAAAGAAAA
>NZ_JBMDKA010000005.1:0-242262 GCF_057809475.1 Flavobacterium sp. FG19
AACAATCGGGAACATCAGTAAAAGGAAAACCTAAAATATCAAAAAAGGGAAATAGAAACTTGAGAAAGGCAATGCATCTACCAGCATTAACAGCCGTAAAATGGGATGAAAACTTCAGAGACATTTACGCCAGATTAATATCTAAACATGGAATTAAAATGAAAGCATTGGTATGTATTCAAAGAAAATTACTGGAACTAATCTATATTTTATTTAAGAATGAAACTATTTATGATAAAAACTATACAATAAAAAATAGCGTGAAAACACAAATGGTTTTGCACGCTATAGAGACTAGTTCAATGACTGTCTTGAAAGACAAAAATAATTAAAATTTCAATTTTAACTTGTAAATCAACACAGAATCTCCGAAGCATATTTTTTTTAGATTGAATACTTTTAAGATAGCCCGGTTCGCCTTTTCCGGCGGGACACACCCAAAATAAAAAAAACCGACACTCCTAAAGCATCGGTTTATATTTTAATGAAAAATTGGTTTTCTATTTTTTTAATAGTTTTTCCAAATATTCGATTTTATCTTTTTCAGCTTGCAGTAAACGCTCGTAAAGCTTTTCTTTTTCATGAAAAGTTTCAATTAATTTATCTAATGGATTGAAATTATATATTGGATTTGCAGCATTTTGACCATTATTTATACTGTTGTCGTGAAAACTATTAAAATAATTAATCATATTTTCTTCTGAAAAATTTTTAATTGCTTCAACAGTCACACCAAGTGCTTTTGCAACTGCCTCAAGTCTTTCGTCATCTATCGTTTCACTATTTTCAATAGCCGAAATAGTTTGTTGACTAATACCTAAAGCCTGTGCCAAAGCCTCCTGTTTCATATCACGAAGTTCACGAATACGGCTGATTTTTCGCCCTATATGATTTGGTTTTGTAAGTGTGCTCATAATTCAAAGATAAGGATTAAGCCTAATATTAAACAACAAGTAAAAAACATATTAAACAATGTATCGCACATTTGTGATATGTTTATTGCCGGCTGGTCAAAAATACAACTTTTCATACAAAAACAAGCAGGCCTAAAATAAATTTCTACACCTGTAGTATTTTCTATTTCCGAAATGTTCTTATTTTATTTGTGATTCATCAAAACCGTAATTTTTTAATATCAAAATCATCGATTTAGCAATATATCGGATATGAAATAACAATCTGTTAATTTCGCCTTTTCTCACGAAAACTCAACCGATTTCGTTGTGATTTTATTATATTTGCTCCGCTCATTTTGAGCCGAATATATCTTTGACATCGTTAAACTCCTGACGATACGATTATAAAAAAAAAAAGAAAATGACAAAATCAAAAATTTTTTACACCTTAACTGATGAGGCGCCGTTATTGGCAACTTACTCTTTGTTACCAATTGTTCAAGCATTTACAGCTACAGCTGGAATTGAAATCGAAACCAGAGATATTTCGCTGGCAGGAAGAATTCTATCAAATTTCCCGGAATCTTTGACTGATGCTCAAAAAACTGGAGATGCATTGGCAGAATTAGGTCAATTAGCAACTCAGCCAGAAGCTAACATTATCAAATTACCAAACATTTCAGCATCTGTACCGCAATTAAAAGCGGCTATTGCTGAATTACAATCACACGGATACAACGTACCAAATTTCCCGGAAGATCCTCAAAACGATGCTGAAAAGGAAATTAAAGCAAAATATGCAAAAGTTTTAGGTTCTGCTGTAAACCCGGTTTTACGTGAAGGAAACTCTGACCGTAGAGCTCCAAGAGCAGTTAAAAACTTTGCAAAAGCAAATCCGCACTCAATGGGTGCCTGGTCTGCTGACTCAAAAACCAAAGTGGCTTCTATGTCAGGTGGCGATTTTTACGGAAGCGAAAAATCAGTAACTGTAAATGAAGCAAACGATGTAAAAATCGAATTCGTTGCTAAAGACGGAACTGCAACTGTTCTTAAAGCAAGTACTCCATTAAAAGCAGGCGAAATCATTGATAGTTCTGTTTTAAGCGTAAGCAAATTAAAAGCTTTCGCTGCTGATGTAATCGCTGAAGCTAAAGCGGCAGGAGTTTTACTTTCTGTGCACTTAAAAGCAACTATGATGAAAGTTTCTGATCCAATTATCTTTGGCGCTATCGTTGAAGTATATTTTGCAGACGTTTTCAAAAAATACGCTTCTTTATTCGCTGAATTAAACGTTGATACAAGAAACGGTTTAGGTGATATCTACGCTAAAATTGCCGGAAGACCTGAGCAGGCAGAAGTTGAAGCTGCTATTGACGCAGCAATCGCTAACGGACCAGCTTTAGCAATGGTGAATTCGGATAAAGGAATTACAAACTTACACGTACCTTCAGACGTAATTGTTGATGCTTCTATGCCGGCAATGATCCGTACTTCTGGTCAGATGTGGAATAAAGAAGGAAAAGCACAAGATACATTTGCAGTTATTCCGGACCGTTCTTATGCCGGAGTTTATACAGCAACTATCGATTTCTGTAAAAAACACGGTGCTTTTGATCCAAAAACAATGGGAAGTGTTCCTAACGTTGGATTAATGGCTCAAAAAGCAGAAGAATACGGATCTCATGACAAAACTTTCCAGATGAAAGCAGACGGAGTTGTACGTGTTGTTGATGCAAACGGAACTGTTTTAATGGAACAAAACGTTGAAGCTAATGACATTTTCAGAATGTGTCAGGCAAAAGACGCTCCTATTCAGGACTGGGTAAAACTGGCTGTAAACAGAGCCCGTTTATCTGATACTCCTGCTGTTTTCTGGTTAGACGAAAACAGAGCTCACGATAGAGAATTGATCGTAAAAGTTCAAAAATACCTTAAAGATTACGATACTGCAAACCTAGATATCCGTATTTTAAACCCGGTTGCTGCTACTGAATTTACTTTAGACAGAATCATCAAAGGTTTAGATACTATCTCTGTAACAGGAAACGTTTTACGTGACTATTTAACCGATTTATTCCCAATTTTAGAATTAGGAACTTCTGCAAAAATGTTATCTATCGTTCCTTTAATGAATGGTGGTGGATTGTTTGAAACGGGTGCCGGAGGTTCTGCTCCAAAACACGTTGAGCAATTTACAGAAGAAGGCTATTTACGTTGGGATTCATTAGGAGAATTTTTAGCTCTTGGTGCTTCATTAGAGCATTTAGGACAAACTTTAGATAACTCTAAAGCTATTGTTTTATCTGAAACTTTAGATCAGGCAAACGATAAGTTCTTAGCAAACGATAAATCTCCGGCTCGTAAAGTAGGACAGATTGATAACCGTGGTTCTCACTTCTACTTAGCATTCTACTGGGCTCAGGCTTTGGCTGCTCAGGATAAAGATGCTGAATTGAAAGCGATCTTTACTCCAATTGCTGCTGAATTTGAAGCTAACGAAGCTAAAATTGATGCTGAATTAATTGGTGCACAGGGGAAAGCTCAAAACATTGGCGGATACTACCAGCCAGCACCTGAGTTAGTAAGTAAAGCAATGCGCCCTAGTGAAACATTCAATGCTATTATTGCTAAAATTAAATAATTGAAACGGACAGCCGTCCGTCTCTGCAATAAATACCAAAAGGACAGTCCCAAAAAGGCTGTCCTTTTTTCATTCTTAACTTATGTTTAACAAAAGTTCACGGATAATATTTAGCAAGAATTAGTATCTATGTATATCAAAACCAGTACGATGATTACAAAAAGAATCAGTCTTGTTCTCCTTATTATCTTTACGACTTTTACTTCTTTTGCACAGGAAAAATTTACTCTAAGCGGTACTATCCGGGATTCTAAAAATAACGAGACCTTAATTGGTGTCAACATTTATATTCCCGCCTTAAAAAAAGGAACTACTACCAACGAATATGGTTTTTATTCTATAACACTGCCTCGTGGTGAACACCTGATCGAAATTAGTTATGTGGGGTATCAGACTCTTGAACAGAACATCATTTTACATCAGAATACAAAAAATAATTTCTCTATCAGCGAAAGCGGAGAACAACTTCAGGAAGTAGTCATTACCGAAAAAAAAGGCCGAATAAACATCAAATCGCCTGAAATGAGCGTCAACAAGCTCTCCATTTCAACCATCAAAAAAATGCCCGTTGTTTTAGGCGAGGTCGACGTTTTGAAATCGATACTTCTGCTGCCCGGAGTTACCAATTCCGGCGAAGGAGCTTCTGGTTTTAATGTCCGCGGCGGCGGTGCTGATCAAAATTTAATCCTGCTGGACGAAGCTACTATTTTTAACTCATCGCATGTTTTTGGTTTCTTCTCCGTCTTTAATCCGGATGCCGTCAAAGACCTGAAATTGTATAAGGGCGGAATTCCGGCACGATTTGGGGGCCGCGCTTCTTCTGTATTGGATATTTACCAAAAAGACGGCAGCAGTAAAGATTTTCATATGAACGGCGGAATTGGTCTGGTCTCCAGCCGCCTCCTGCTCGAAGGCCCGATTGTAAAAGACAAAGGGTCATTTTTAATTGGAGGAAGAGGTTCTTACGCCCACTTGTTTCTAAAACTTTCAGAAGAAAACAAAGACAATTCAGCCTATTTCTATGATCTTAATACCAAATTAAGTTATAAATTAAACGATAATAACAGTTTATACCTGTCCGGTTATTTTGGAAGAGATGTTTTCAGGCTCAACAAAAACTTTACCAATATTTACGGAAACTCTACCTTAAACCTGCGCTGGAATCATTTGTACTCTGCTCAGTTATTTTCTAATTTGTCTTTAATTTACAGCGACTATTATTATGGGCTCGATTTAGATTATGTAGGTTTCAGATGGGATTCCGGGATCAAAAACTACAATATCAAATATGATTTCAAACATTATCTTTCGGATAAATTCAAATTGAATTACGGGGTTAACGGAATCTACTACGACTTTAATCCCGGAACAATCAGACCCAGCTCTGCCGGTTCGGGAATTAATTCTGACCAGCTGGATAAAAAATATGCTTTTGAACCCTCGTTATATCTGGATGCCGAAAACCAGGTTTCGAAAAGAATTACGCTCTCTTACGGATTACGTTACAGTCTGTTTTATCGTTTAGGTTCTTCTACTATCAACTATTACGACGACAACAGTCCGGTTATTTTTGATCCCGATATGCAGATTTATGAAAAAGGATCGCCAAGTTTCACTAAATATTTCGGAAAAAACAAGGTCATTCAGCACTATGATAATTTTGAACCGCGTCTTTCTGTTTCTTATCAGTTAAATGAAAATCAGGCGCTAAAAGCGAGTTACAATCGTATGGTACAGTACCTGCAGTTAATTTCAAACACCTCATCGCCTACTCCACTGGATGTCTGGATGCCGAGCGACACTTACATCAAACCTCAGATTGCCGATCAGGCCGCATTAGGATATTTTCGAAATAGTGAAGACGGAGTTTATTCGCTTGAAATAGAAAGTTTCTATAAAAAAATCCAAAACCGCCTGGATTACATAGACGGTGCCGATTTAATTGCCAACAATGCCATTGAGCAGGTTATTTTAAATGGAAAAATGCGGGCTTATGGTCTTGAAATTATGTTTAAGAAAAATGAAGGCAGATTTAACGGCTGGGTTTCTTATACCCTTTCGAAATCGGAACAGCAGACACCGGGAAGAACTCCGGAAGAAACCGGAATCAACAATGGTCAATGGTACAGTTCGGCTTACGATAAAACCCATAATCTGGCCATTACATCGGCTTACAACCTGAACGAAAAATGGTCTTTTGGCGCTAATTTCATATTACAGTCCGGACAGCCTGTTACTTATCCCAACGGTCAGTATGAATATTTAGGCATTACGATTCCCAGTTATGGATTACGAAACGAAAACCGTCTTCCGGCCTATCACCATCTGGATGTTTCAGCAACACTGACACCCCGGAAAAACAAAGACCGAAACTGGAAAGCCGAATGGGTTTTCAGTATATACAATCTTTACAACCGCAGCAATGCCGCTTCTATTAATTTTAAACAGAATACAGATACCGGAGTTAATGAAGCCGTACGTATCTCTATTTTTGGCATCGTACCCGCTGTGAGTTATAATTTTAAATTTTAAAAAATCACTTTTGAAAATATACCATGAAAAAAGCTATCATATTTATCGTATTATGCACCTCTCTTTTCTTTACAGGCTGTGAAGAAGTGGTAGACGTTGATCTGGACACGGCACCGCCAAAACTGGTAATTGAAGCCGCTATAGCCTGGGAAAAAGGCTCTACAGGCAAACAGCAAGTCGTAAAACTGACGACCACCACGGGTTATTTTGAAGAAAAAATCCCAACCGTTTCCGGTGCTGTTGTATTCATAAAAAACAGCCAGAACCAGCGGTTTAACTTTGCAGAAGTTCAAAAAACCGGACGATATATCTGCAATACTTTTATCCCTAAAATTGATGAAACTTATACACTGACCGTCATCAGCGGCGGAAATACCTATACCGCAGCAGAAAGTTTAAAAGCTGTTGCTCCTATTACCCGAATTGAACAAAATAATCAGGGAGGATTCACCGGGGAAGATATTGAGATAAGAACCTATTACAATGATCCGCCCGATGAAGACAATTTTTATCTGTACAAATATGTATATTCTAATAAGATTACTTCTAATTTTTATGTAGATGAAGATAAGTTCTTTCAGGGAAACGAATTTTACAGCGTTTCAGACGATGAAGACCTGAAACCCGGAGACGAGATTGAAATTACACATTTTGGAATTTCAAAACAATATTATAACTATATGAGTATTCTGGTTAGTATTGCCGGAAGCAATGTTGGAGGTCCGTTTCAGTCTCCCCCTGCAACCGTGAAAGGAAATATTATCAATACTACCGACAAAACTAACTATCCGCTGGGATATTTTTCACTTAGCGAAAAAGAAACCAAAAAATTCAAAATTCAGTAAGCATGCAGGTTCAAATAGAAATGCTGTCCGAAAAAAAACTGATTGGAAACTATATCAATATGTCTTTTATGGACAATAAAACTTTTCAGTTATGGAGCGGTTTCATGCCCAGACGAAAAGAAGTTAAAAATACAATCAACAGCAATCTATATTCTGTTGAAGTCTTTTCTGACGGTCATTTTGATAATTTCGAACCGGCAAAAAGCTTTCAAAAATGGGCAGCTGTTGAAGTAAACAGCTTCGATCAGATTCCTTCAGACATGGAACCCTTAATTGTTCCTGAAGGCCTGTATGCTGTTTTTACGCATTACGGCCCTGCTTCAGAAGGACATAAAACTTATCATTCTATTTTTACAGAATGGCTTCCCAACTCTCAATACGTTATAGACGACCGTCCGCATTTTGCTGTTATGGATCATAAATACAAACAGGATGATCCCGATTCTGAAGAAAAAATCTGGATTCCGATAAAAAGCAGGGATTCATTTTCAGCTGTGAATTATTCTTCCTAATTTACAACTAAAAAAAACATGTTAATCGAAAGCTTAAAAACACTTTTCAATCGGGATTTAAATAAATTAAAAACTGAAATAAGTTCCTATACAACCGAAGATCTCATTTGGACCATTGATAAAAACATTTCCAACTCAGCCGGAAATCTCTGTCTGCATTTAATAGGAAACCTGAATACCTATATCGGAGCTGAAATGGGCAAAACGGGATACATCCGAAATCGTCCACTGGAATTTTCATTAAAAGATATTCCAAAATCAGAATTAATCCAGAAGATAGAGGACACAATCTTAGTAATCAATACCAGTTTAGATTCATTGACTGAAGCTGATTTGGAAGCTGTTTATCCTCAGATTGTGTTTGAAAAAGAAATGACTACCGGGTTCTTTCTGGTGCATCTTTCAACACATTTAGCGTATCATTTAGGTCAGATCAATTACCACAGAAGACTGCTGGATTAACCAAAAAACTGTAATCTCAACATATGTAAATGTTTTAAAAATTAGAATTGCGAAATCTTTGTTTCCTAATTTTAATTTTTAAAACATGAAACATTTTATAGCCTGTTTAGCCTGTATTTGTGCATTTCAGACCCAGGCACAAACTTTCAAAAATCCTGATTCTCTATTTAATCCCGCACCTTATGGTTTTAGTCATGCCTCTTCTGTAAAAACATCAGGAGAACTGATTTATATTTCAGGCCAAAGCGGTGGATTGGGAAAAGAGCATATTTTAAGTCCTGACTTTAGAGAACAAGTCCAGACGGCTTTAAAAAATCTGACGATCATTTTAAACAGTTATCAGCTGAAACCTGAAAATGTTATGAAAATTACCGTTCTGATAGTGGATCATTCTGCAGAAAAGCTAAAAATATGGGAAGAAGAAATGAGTAAAACCTGGCAGAACAAACCATTTCCTGCCAGTACACTGATTCCGGTTCCCAAATTAGCACTTGACAAAATGCTGATAGAAGTAGATGCTGTCGCCTTTAAAGCCAATTAAATAAACCAATGCCCTGTCAGAGCCCATAACTTTCGTACATTTGCGGCATATTTTAAATCAACTCTAAATGTCATCACATCATATAGTAAGGGACGATCAGGAACCCGCTTTAATAATTGCCAACGGAGCAGCCTGTAACCCTGAATTATTAGGACAATTACTCGAATGGTCTCCGCTTGTTATTGTGTTAGATTCGGCTATAGAAAGAGTAGCTGAACTGGGAATAAAAGTAGATGTCCTTTTAGGGGATTTTGACCGTGGTTTTGATCCTGAAATCTATAAAACCTCCCAATATCCAATCGAAATCGTCCATACTCCGGATCAGGACAAAACCGATCTTGAGAAAGCGTTTGATTATTTGGTTAAAAGAAATATTCCGGCCGTAAATGTAATCTGGGCAACCGGAAAACGTGCCGATCACACCATTACCAATCTTACGAATATCGTACGCTACCGCAATCTGCTTAAAATTGTGATTCTGGACGATCATTCCAAAATATTCTTACTGCCCGAAAAATTTGAAAAATGGTATACCGCAAAAACTCCCGTTTCATTAATTCCGATAGGCGTTGTTAACGGAATTTATTCGACTAATTTAAAGTATGAACTAAATAACGATACGCTTACTATGGGTTACAGAACCGGAAGCAGTAATTCTGTTTTAGAAGACGGCCTGGTTACCATTTCACATCATAATGGTGATTTGCTTTTGATGGAATGTTTTGATTAAAAAGAGTCCCAGCGGGACCAAATATTTATAGATCAAAAGATTTTATTCTAATTAAAAGCTCCAGCGGAGCGACACATAACGTTTTATGTCGCTCCGCTGGAGCTTTTGTTTAAATCATAAAATTAATTAGCTATAAATATTAAACTCTTCCAGAGCATTCTTAGAAAATGGAATACCTATCTTTGCATCGAAATCAATAAAAATGAAAGCAGAAAACAATTTACAAAAAGACAATTTACACCCGCGAAATCTTCATCGTTCACGTTATGATTTCGAAAAACTGATTTCAAATTGTCCGGAAATAAAAGCTTTTGTTTCCATAAACAAAAACGGAATTGAAACCGTTGATTTCAGCAATCCACTTGTCGTAAAAACTTTGAATAAAGCTTTGCTGCAAACGTATTACGGAATTGAAAATTGGGATATCCCTAAGAATTATCTTTGCCCGCCAATTCCCGGACGTGCCGATTATATTCATTATATAGCCGATTTATTAGCAGAAAGTAACCATAATCAAATTCCTGAAACTTCTTATGTTTTAGGTTTAGATATCGGAACAGGTTCTAATTTAATCTATCCGATATTAGGAAATGCAGTTTACAACTGGACTTTTGTTGCAACGGATATTGATAAAAAAGCCATCGAAAACTGCAGTGAAATTATCGAAGCTAATCCGGATTTAATTGATTCTATTAGTTTACAGCAGCAGACAGAACCCCGATTTATTTTCAAAAATATTATTACGCCCGAAGACCGTTTTGCTTTCACGATGTGTAATCCTCCTTTTCATGCTTCAGCCGAGGAAGCGAATAAAAGTGCTTCAAGAAAAGTTTCTAATCTTAATCCGAAAGAGAAAAGAAACACCAAACCTGTTTTAAACTTTGGCGGTCAAAATGCAGAATTATGGTGCAACGGCGGTGAAATTGGTTTTATAACTCAGATGATTTACGAAAGTGCCAAATACACTTCGCAGGTTCTATGGTTTACAACTTTGGTTTCTAAAAAAGAAAACCTCACATCAATTTATAAAATTTTGAAAAAAGTAAATGCTGTTTCGGTAAAAACGATTGAAATGTCGCAGGGACAGAAAACTAGTCGTATTGTGGCCTGGAGTTATTTTGAAAATCCTAAAAGCCAAAAGCAATTCTTTTAAAAGACTGATTTCCAAAACAAAACCTTGATTTTATAATTAGCATTTGCTACATTTATTGTAAACTATTTAAAATCAATATTATGGCAGAATACATTGGTTATCTCGCATCTGTTTTTATTGTTGGAGGATTTCTATTAAAAAATCTTAGAACAATCCGGTTTATTAATATGTTTGGCTGTATCTGTTTTGTCATCTATGGCATATTCTTAAACGATTACAGAGATTTCAATCAGTGGCTTTGGCCAGTAATTATTCCGAATGCTATTTTAGCTTTTGTACAGATTTATTATCTGACTTCTAAAAAGGAACAATCTTAAAATTATGATATTTTAAAATAAAATTCTGATACGCTTTCCGCTTACGATAATCGTAACTTTAAGTTTAAAATTGAATTTTATTACCATGTTAAAACACTATTCTCGTTTAGCAATCGTGCTATTTTTAATCACAAGTTGTGCTTCTAAAAAAGTAAAATTTGAAGATTATGTTTTTAAAACCAAAAAAGAAGAACAAAAATATCAGGCTGCCTACGATAAGGCTTTAAAGCTTTGGAACATTCCTTACAGTGAAGAAGATGTGAAAACCAGTTTTGGAACAGCCCACATAGTCATTGCCGGTCCAAAAAACGGAAAAGATCTGGTTTTACTCCACGGAATGGATGCCAGTTCTACGATGTGGTATCCAAACATTAAAACGCTAACCAAAAATCATCGGGTTTATGCCATCGATTTTATAATGGAACCCAATAAATCCAATTTAACGGCTAAACCTCTTTCTTCTAAAGACATTCTTGTTTTCTACAATGAAGTTTTTGATCATTATAAATTAAAGAAATTTGATATAGTAGCGGCTTCAAGAGGCGGTTGGATTGCTGCTTTATTAGCGACTCAAAAGCCAAATTCAATTGATAAAATAGTTTTATTAAGTCCCGCACAAACCTTCAAATTTATTGATAAAGTTGGCAAAACCTCTTCAGCATTAATGCTGAAACTTTTTCCGAGCGAGAAAAAATTTGGTAAAACATTAAAAACCTTTTCTACTCATCCGGAAAACATCAGTGTCATCTATAAAAGGCAGTTTTATTTAGCTAATAAATATGCCAAATCAAATTCCAGCATGCTTAAAATGATGCCTTTTTCAGAAAAAGAATTAGAATCGATTCAAAATCCGGTTTTAGTTTTAATTGGAGATAAAGATGTGATTAATTCTGAAGAAAGTTTAGAAAGAGCCAATAAATATCTTTCCAACTGCAAGACAAAAATCATAAAAGATGCAGGGCATTTTTTAACCATCGATCAGCCAAAAATTATAAATGATGCGGTCATTAATTTTTTAGAATAAGAGTTTTTTTGCCACGAATTACACTAATTTCCACTAATATTTAATTTCGGAGTCAAATATAAATTCGTGTTAATTCGTGCAATTCGCGGCAAACTTTTTAAAGCCTTTATTTACAATCTTCGTATCTTTACCAACCTAATTTTCATCAGTAACAAATGAATTTCCACGTAGCTTCAGAATACAGTCCAAAAGGAGATCAGCCGCAAGCCATACAAAAATTGGCGCAAGGTGTAGTCGAAGGAGAAAAATATCAAACTTTATTAGGAGTTACAGGTTCCGGAAAAACTTTTACCGTTGCCAATGTGATACAGGAAGTACAGCGACCGACTTTGGTTTTAGCACATAATAAAACTTTAGCTGCGCAATTGTACTCCGAATTCAAGCAATTCTTCCCGAATAATGCGGTGGAGTATTTCGTCTCTTACTACGATTACTATCAGCCGGAAGCTTTTATGCCTGTTACAGGAGTTTTCATTGAAAAAGATTTATCTATCAATGAAGAATTGGAAAAAATGCGTTTGAGCACCACTTCTTCCCTGCTTTCAGGCCGTCGTGATGTTTTGGTTGTGGCATCAGTTTCTTGTTTGTATGGTATTGGAAATCCCGTTGAATTTCAGAAAAATGTTATCGAAATTACCCGGGATCAGGTTATTTCAAGAACTAAATTACTGCACAGTCTGGTGCAAAGTTTATATGCCAGAACCGAAGCCGATTTTAATCCGGGAACTTTCCGTATTAAAGGGGATACGGTTGAAGTGTATCCAAGTTATGCTGATGATGCCTACCGTATTCACTTTTTTGGAGATGAAATCGAAGAAATAGAATCTTTTGATGCCCAGACCTCACAGGTAATTGAAAAATTCAAAAGACTAACGATATACCCGGCCAATATGTTTGTGACTTCTCCGGAAGTTTTACAGGGCGCTATATGGGAAATCCAGCAGGATCTGGTCAAACAGGTGGATTATTTTAAAGAAGTAGGAAAACATCTGGAAGCCAAACGTCTGGAAGAAAGAACCAATTTTGACTTAGAAATGATCCGGGAATTGGGTTATTGTTCAGGAATCGAGAATTACTCGCGTTACCTTGATGGACGTGAAGCCGGAACAAGACCTTTCTGTCTTTTGGATTATTTCCCAAGTGATTATTTAATGGTTATTGACGAAAGTCACGTAACCGTTTCGCAAGTTCATGCCATGTACGGCGGTGACCGAAGCCGTAAAGAAAACTTAGTTGAATACGGATTTAGATTACCGGCTGCCATGGATAACCGACCTTTAAAATTTGAAGAGTTTGAAGCCTTGCAGAATCAGGTTATTTATGTTTCAGCAACTCCTGCCGATTATGAATTACAAAAAACAGATGGTGTTTATGTAGAACAGATTATTCGTCCAACTGGTTTACTAGATCCAATAATTGAAGTTCGTCCAAGCTTAAATCAAATTGATGATTTGATTGAAGAAATTCAGGTTCGATGTGAATTAGACGAAAGAGTTTTGGTGACCACTTTGACCAAAAGAATGGCAGAAGAATTAGCTAAATATCTGACCAAAGTAAGCATTCGATGCCGTTACATCCATTCTGAAGTGGATACTTTAGAACGTATTGAAATTATGCAGGATTTACGAAAAGGGCTTTTTGATGTTTTAATTGGAGTAAACTTGCTTCGTGAAGGTCTGGATTTACCTGAAGTTTCTCTTGTTGCCATTTTAGATGCTGATAAAGAAGGTTTCTTGAGAAATCATCGTTCGTTAACACAAACTATCGGACGTGCCGCGAGAAACTTAAATGGTAAAGCAATCATGTATGCCGATAAAATTACGGCAAGTATGCAACGTACCATTGATGAAACGGAATACAGAAGAACCAAACAGATTAACTTCAACGTCCAGAATAATATTACGCCACAGGCTTTAAATAAAAAAATCGACAGTGCCTTTACGAAAAACCCGTTAGTGGAATACGAATTAGGTCATCCAATTCCTGTTGCTGCTGAACCGGAAACAGCTTATTTATCCAAAGCTGAATTGGAAAAAATGATTCGCGAAAAACGTAAAACAATGGAAAAAGCAGCTAAAGAATTAGATTTCTTACAAGCAGCCAAACTTCGTGACGAAATTAAAAAACTACAGGAACAGCTGGCTTAATTGTGCTGTTCCTGAAAAATTTCCAGTAAAACTATTGGATTGATTACCGTATTGGGTGCTTTTTTCATCATTTCTAAAACACGTTTTACTGCAGAAAGATTCAACCCCATCTGTATAGCAATCTGCTGAATAGCCTGAAACTCTTTTTCATGCAAAACACCATCGCAATGCATCAGCAGAGCCAGTCTGTAAAACTGATTGATACGCTGCATTTCAGAAGGAATTGGCAGCGCTTTTGTTTCCTGATGAAATAAGTCCTGAAATTCTTCCTTACTTATATTCAATTCAATAGCTACCAGTCGTAAAAATTCCAACTCTCTTTTGTGCAAATGTCCGTCTACAGTGGCGAGGGTAATCATTTCTAAAAGTAAACTTCTTTTTTCTGCTTCTGTATTCATCAATTTATTATTTTTAGCTAAAATATTGCTTTTAAATAAAAATACAAAACACGGATAATGAAGAGGATTTTTTTGGCAGTTTTACTTCTGTTTACTTTTATTGGCAAAGCACAAAGCACCGCTTCTAAAAATGTATCGACTTTTACCATTGAGGCACCTCAGCTGAATACTTCAAAAAAAATATGGATTTATCTTCCTGAAAATTATTCTAAAGATATTAAGAAAAAATACAGCGTTATTTACATGCATGACGCCCAAAATCTGTTTGATGCTAAAACTTCTTTTTCCGGCGAGTGGAATGTTGACGAAAAATTAGACAGCTTGAAAGCCCCAGTAATTGTTGTCGGAATCGAACATGGAAATGAAAAACGTATTGACGAATTAACACCTTTTAAAAACGAAAAATACGGCGGTGGAAATGCCGATAATTATTTAGAATTTATCGTAAAAATAGTAAAACCCTATATTGATAAAAACTACAGAACCAAAACAAAAGCAAAAAACACTATTCTTTTTGGAAGTTCTCTTGGCGGATTAGTTTCTTATTACGGAGCACTAAAATATCCCGAAGTTTTTGGAAAAGCGGGTGTTTTTTCCCCTTCTTTTTGGTTTTCTTCCGACATTTATACTTTCACCGAAAAACAATCCAAAATCAAAACTAAAATCTATTTTCTTTGCGGTGATAAAGAAAGTGACGATATGGTAAACGACTTGAACAAAATGAAACGTTTACTGGATACCAAACGCTGTTATTGTCTTCATCTGGATAAAACAAAAATTGTAAAAGGCGGAGAACATAATGAGAAACTTTGGAGAGATCATTTTACAGAAGCCCTATTGTGGCTGGGTGATAAATAGAAAAAAATAAAAACATCGCATACCAATGAAACTTATTTTAAGAGAATATAATCTCAAACTAAAGCACACTTTTACTATTTCGAGAGAATCTATTGATTTTCAGCCGTCCTTAATCGTCGAATTGCAAAGCGAAGGTTTTCCAGGTTTTGGAGAAGCTACTTCAAATCCGTATTACAACATTACGGTTCCGATGATGATGCAGGATTTAGAAAAAATAAGAAGCATTATTGAAAATACAGAAGATGAAACTCCAGAAGTATTTTGGGCAAAAATTCATCCGTATTTAAAAGAAGATATGTTTGCTCTATGTGCTTTGGATCTTGCTTACAATGATTTGTATGCCCGCAAAAAAGGCAAGAAATTATACGAATTATGGAACTATACGACTGAAAGAAATCCGATGACAGATTACACCATCGGAATTGCTTCTATCGATAAAATGGTTTCAAAAATGCAGGAACTTCCTTGGCCGATTTATAAAATCAAACTGGGAACTAAAGAAGATATCGAAATTGTAAAAGCACTTCGAAAACATACCAATGCGATTTTTAGAATTGATGCCAACTGTGGCTGGGGTGTTGAAGAAACCATCAACAATGCCGTTGAATTAAAAAAACTGGGCGTAGAATTCCTAGAACAGCCTATGAAAGCAGATAATTGGGAAGGTCATAAAGAGGTTTTCAAACATTCTGTTCTTCCTGTCATTGCAGACGAAAGCTGTATTATTGAAGAAGATGTAGCGAAATGCCATAATCATTTTCATGGTGTAAATGTTAAACTGGTAAAATGCGGCGGTTTAACTCCAGGAAAACGTATGATTGAAGAAGCTAAAAAATTAGGATTAAGAACGATGGTAGGATGCATGACCGAATCAACTGTTGGTATTTCTGCCATCGCTCATTTACTTCCTCAGCTGGATTATGTAGATATGGATGGCGCTCTCCTTTTGGCTGAAGATATTGCAACAGGAGTAACTATAAAAGACGGTGTTGTAAGTTATTCTGATTTAAACGGAACAGGAGTTACACTTTTATAAAATGATAGTTGATAAATTTCCTGACCGAATTATTGAAATTGATCAAAAACAATATTTGTATTTTGGCGGAACTGCGTATTTGGGACTTCCAACAAATACAGCATTTCAAAATTTAGTCGTTCAGAATATTTTGAATTGGGGAACTACTTATGGAAGCTCCAGAACAGCTAATATTCAGTTAAAAGCTTACGATGAAGGCGAAAGGTTTTTGGCTTCCCATATCGGCTCAGAAAAAGCGGTAACCGTTTCTTCGGGAATGCTGGCCGGAAAACTGGTTATTGATTTAATGAAAAAGCAGACAGATTGTTTTTTTCATTTGAACGACACACACAATGCTATTCAAACCGAAAACAGTTTTCCTGTATTCTTAAATGGAAACTTAAATAATCGTTTATTAGATTCAAAAACAGAAAAAATAACGATTTTAACTGACGGTGTACCTTCTTTTGAAACAAAACCTGCTAACTTATCCTTTTTAGACAATATTTCAAAAAGCAAAGAAATCACATTGGTTATTGATGAATCTCATTCTCTAGGAATTTCAGGTAAAAATGGATCCGGAATTTATTCATCAATTTCATTTCCTGCAAAAAGAAAAATCATGGTTTCTTCGTTAGGAAAAGCCTTTGGATTAACTGGCGGCGTTATTGCTGGCGATTCGAAATTCATAAATCAGATAAAAGAACTGGAAACTTTCACCAGTGCCGCAGGAATGAATCCTGCTTTTGTACAAACTCTTTCTGATGCTGCAGCAATTTATAAAGTACAACATCAAAAACTGCTGGACAATCTAAATTACATCGATTCGATTTTAAACAAAAACAGCATTGTCAAATTTGACAAAACTTATCCGCTGATTTATTTATTATCCAATGAATTAGTAGAAAAACTACAACAGGAAAACATTATTATCGCCAGTTTTAGATACAAAAAAGAAGCTGAACCATTAAATCGAATTGTAATCACAGCGAATCATTTAAAAGAAGATTTGGATAAATTAGTCGGCGTTTTAAATAAAAATTAGCCACGAATTCACAAATTATTTTTGATAATCTTTGAGAATAATAATTCGTGAATTCGTGGCAAAAAAAATAAATCGGCCAATTGCTTTTAAAATGTACCTTTGCAAAGAATAAATATCAAGTTTTAGTTTTAAGTAAAGATTGGAAAAACATGAAACTTGAAACAAAAAAACCTGAAACAAAAAATTATGACAAATAACGATATACTTAAAAAACTTCGCGTGGCTTTGATGCTCCGTGATGACCAAATAGTTGAAATTTTAGAATTAGTAGATTTTAGAATTTCAAAATCAGAATTGGGTGCTTTTTTCAGAGCTGAAGATCATCCTAACTATATGGAATGCGGTGACCAAGTTTTGAGAAACTTTCTAAATGGATTGGTAATTCATTTAAGAGGAACGAAAGAAAACCCTAAAAACCCAAATGAAGTTTTAGCCAAACATAAAGCTGAAATTCCGAAAAGAGAGACTTCTAAAGAAAGACCAGAATTTAAAGCAACTCCAAAAGATTCCGAAAAATACAGAGGTGATAAAAGTCCGTCAAAATCTGGTTCAGCTGCTGGAAAACCTAAAAAGAAGTCCTTCCCGAAAGGAAATGGAAAACCGGTTGTGGTAGAAAAAGTGGTTTTTAAAAACGGCAATAAGAAAAAATCGTAATTAGGGATTTAACCGCAAAGTTTTTTAGCCACGAATTCACAAATTATTTTTGATAATCTTTGAAAATAAAATTCGTGAATTCGTGGCTATTTATTTTAAATCTTATTCTCCTCTATTTTATCAAAAAAGGCATCTTTAAACGTTGCTCCTATCGGCAGTTCTTTTCCATTTATAAAAACAGAAAAATTATCGGTTGATTCAATGTGTTTCAAAGAAACAACATACGATTTATGAGTCTGAATAAACTCATTTTCCGGAAGAGATTCAATTACGTTTTTCAAGGAAGAATGCGTAATAATCTGCTGTTTTTCGGTATGGATACAAACATAATTCTGAAGACTTTCTACATACAGAATATCACTTAAAAAGATTTTTTGGAATTTGTTTTTTCCATCGGTTTTAACGAACAGAAAATCAGGCAGATTACTTTGATTGGAAACTACTGTTTTGGACTCCGAATTCAATTTTGAAACAGCCTGATAAAAACGTTCAAACGAAATGGGTTTCAATAAATAATCGACTGCATTCAGTTCAAAACCTTCTAAAGCAAAGTCCGGATAAGCAGTTGTAAAAATCACTTTTATATTTTTTGAAATAATTCTGGAAAGCTGCAAACCTGTCAATTGAGGCATCTGAATATCCAGAAAAATAACATCGGCTGTTTGCGTATTCAGAAATTCCAATGCTTTTAAAGAATCATTAAATACTCCGGCTTTTTCAAGGAAATTTACTTTTCCGATATAATTTTCCAGTATTCTGGTTGCAGGCGGTTCGTCATCTACAATAATGCATTTAAAAGCCATAGATTAGTTTTTTAGTGGTATTTTCAAGTAGGTTTTAAAGGTATTATTTTCTTCTGTTTTTTCAAGAATAAATTGGTCTTTATACATGTATTCGAGTCTTTTCGTCAGGTTCTCAAAGCCGATTCCGGTAGACGAATAATTTTCTCCGTTGACATTATAATTAAAAGTAGAAATCTCTAAAAAACCTTTTTTTATTTGAATGGAAATCAAGGCTTTCTCTTCTTTATCATTCAGTTTTCCATGCTTAAAAACATTCTCCACAAAATGAATTAATGCAGACGAAAGAATCTTTTCATTTGAATATTCTCCTTCAACGGAAAAATCAAGATACAACTGATCTTCAAAACGTTTTTTCTGCAAATGAATATAGTTTTGAATAAACTGAATTTCCTTTGAAAGAACTGCTTCATCTTTATCTGTTTCAGTAATAACATATCGAAGCAAATCGGAAAGCACTAAAATATCATCGGCCATTTCATCTTCTTTTACAACCAACTGACTATAAAAAGAATTCAGCGTATTAAACAAAAAATGCGGACTCACTTGTGCTTTCAACATTTGGAATTCGGCTTTTTTGTTTTCCAAAAGCAATTCCTGATTTTGATGTTGCGTAGCATGAAACTGCCAAAACAAAAAAGTCAATGCGCTTAAAAGTACAGCTGGCAATCCAAAGAAAAAATTGTCTTTTATGTAATAACCTATTTCTCTGGCTTCTTCATAGTAGTTGTGCTGACCGGTAATAGTGAACATAACAACTTCTTGCAAAAAATAACGAACAGCTGCAAAAAGCAATAACGAAACTGGAATTGTCAGAATATAAAAAAGTAATTTCTTCTTGTTCAGAAACCATGCACAGAAGTAGTAAAAGTTGAGAATGTAAATACAAAATATTGCCAACAAATGAGTTGGCGTAATTCCATAACATATTGCTTTAATTACAACTTCTAATTTTTGATCATTAAGTCCAATATCCCAGAAAATGTATGTTAGAAATAACAACAAGAAGAAGACAACGTGATAGTAAAAGGGTATTCTTGATTTCATAGTTTCTGATAATTAATTCAAAAATACAACTAAGCCTTAAATAGAAAATTAGATTTATTTAAAACATGCTTTTTTAAGGATGAACTATCAAAAATGTTACACGAAATTATTACACGATAAATTTCATGCGTTTGTAAAATGAAATTCCAGGTTCATCAAAAACAAAAAACAGAGGTCGAAAGACCGTATACATTTGCAATGAATTTAAAACAAAACGTCATGCAAAAAATCATTTTATTACTAGCAATTATTACATTAAACCTAACCTCAGCCCAAACCAGGAAAAAACAAATTTTATTAATTGGAACTTTTCATTATTCAAATCCAGGTCATGATGTTGCCAAGATCAATACTTTCAATGTAATGTCCGAGAAAAGCCAAAAGGAGCTCGAAATAATAAGTGACAAAATCAAAAAATTTGGTCCCAATAAAATTTTTGTAGAATGGAAATTTAGCAAACAGGCCGAGTTAGATCAGTTTTACAATAAAAACACCGACAGTTTACTTAAAAATAATTCAAATGAAATTACGCAGTTAGCATTACGTACTGCTAAAAAACTGAATCATAAAAAAATGTATGGAATTGATTATCGTACCCGTTTTCCTTATGACAGTTTAATGATGTCAATGGAAAAAGCAAATCAGAAGGATTTAATGAAAAAAAATACGGAATCAACAGAAAGGTTTCAAAAAGACAATAATGAAAGAATGGCTAAAAGCTCTCTAACCGAGCTTATGCTTTACTATAACGAAAAAGCAACTAATGAAGATAATATCCAATGGTATTTGGAAGTAGCCAACAGAACTGGAAATCCAGACGATTTTACAGGAGCTTCTTTAGTTTCAAATTGGTATAAAAGAAACCTTTACATGTATTCTTTGGTTCAGAAATTAACCAAAAGTACTGATACTAAAATAATGGTTTTACTTGGAGCCGGACACGCTGCAATGCTAAGAGAATTTCTGGCACACGATCCAGAATTTGAAATTGTAGAATTGGCGACAGTTTTGAAATAGTGAATTTCTAACCTCAACATTAACCTGTGCGTAGACGCACTGCAATGCGCCTCTACGATATACATTATCCATAAAAACAAAAAATCATGAAAAAAATCATTCTATTATTAGCTCTTATCACATTTAACATGACATCTGCTCAAACTAAGAAAAAGCAGATTTTATTGGTCGGAACATTTCATTATGCCAATCCTGGCCTTGATGTTGCTCAACTAAACAGTTTTGATATCTTGTCTGAGAAGAGCCAAAAGGAACTCGAAATAATGAGTGACAAAATCAAAAAATTTGGCCCGGATAAAATATTTGTAGAATGGGAATTTAATAAACAAGCCGATTTAGATAAGTTTTACAATAAAAATACCGACAGTCTTTTTAAAAATAACAAAAACGAAATAACACAACTGGCGCTTCGTACGGCTAAAAAACTGAATCATAAAAAATTATACGGAATGAACCTCTATACTTCTTTTCCTTATGACAGTTTACTGATGTCAATGGAAAAAGCAAACCAGAAGGATTTATTGAAAAAAAGTGATGAGACAAAAAAAAGAAATGAAAAAGATCATAATGAAAGAATTGCAAAAAGCTCATTACAAGAACTCATGTTGTATTACAATACGAAAGAAGCCGAAAATAGAAATATTCAATGGTATTTGGAAGTAGCCAACAGAGCTGGAAATCCAGATGATTTTACCGGAGCTTCTTTAGTTTCAAATTGGTACAAAAGAAACTTGTACATGTATTCTTTAATTCAGAAACTAACAGAAAGTACAGATACTAAAATAATGATTTTGGTTGGCGCTGGTCATGCTGCATTGATTAGAGAATTTATAACACATGATCCTACATTTGAAATTGTGGACTTATCAACTGTTTTGAAATAATTTTTTTTAACCGCTAAGAATTACGCAAAGTTCGCAAAGTTATTTTGCCACAGATTATTAGGATTAAAAGGATTTTTAAATCTGGGGTAATCTTTGTAATCTGTGGCTAACTATTTAAGATATAGCTTTGCAAATTTTGTATTGTAAAAAACATAGTTATAAATCCAATTTTAAAATATAGCCCGTGGTTTCAACCACGGGAACGATTAGTGATGCATAAATTATGATATACATTGTGTCCCCGTGGTTGAAACCACGGGCTATATTGAAATACATTACGCAAAATTTTATTAATCTAGCTTTGCGAACTTTGCGTTTATATTCACAATCCTCGGTAAAAAAATCCTTGCGTGCTTTGCGGTTAAAACAAAAAAAATCCACTCCTTTCGGAATGGATTTTCTAATATTTAAGTAAGATGCACTGCTGTGCATCTCTACAAATTTTAATTAAGAAAGAGCAGCTTTAACTTGGTCAGCAGCTTCCTGGAATTGAACTGCAGATAAGATTGGCATACCAGAGTTGTCAATTAATTCTTTTGCAATTTCAGCATTTGTTCCTTGCAAACGAACGATAATTGGCACATTGATAGCGTCACCCATGTTTTTGTAAGCGTCAACAACACCCTGAGCAACACGGTCACAACGAACGATACCTCCGAAGATGTTAATTAAGATAGCTTTTACGTTTGGATCTTTCAAGATAATTCTGAAAGCTGTTTCAACACGTTTTGCATCAGCAGTTCCTCCTACGTCAAGGAAGTTAGCAGGCTCAAAACCAGCGTATTTAATTAAATCCATAGTTGCCATCGCAAGACCTGCTCCGTTTACCATACATCCTACAGTACCGTCAAGGTCAACATAGTTAAGACCAACTTCTTTAGCTTCAACTTCGATTGGATTCTCCTCACGGATATCTCTCATTTCAGCATATTTTGGTTGTCTGTATAAAGCATTATCGTCGATGTTAACTTTAGCGTCAACAGCTAAGATTTTGTTATCAGAAGTTTTAAGAACCGGGTTGATTTCGAACATAGAAGCATCAGAACCAATGTAAGCATTGTATAATGCGTCGATGAATTTCACCATTTCTTTGAAAGCGTTTCCGGAAAGACCTAAATTGAAAGCAATTCTTCTAGCCTGGAAACCTTGTAATCCAACAGCAGGATCAATTTCTTCAGTAAAGATTAAGTGTGGAGTGTGCTCAGCAACTTCTTCGATATCCATTCCACCTTCAGTAGAATACATAATCATGTTGCGTCCTGTACCTCTATTCAATAAAACAGAAACATAAAATTCAGAAGTTTCGCTTTCACCAGGATAGTAAACATCTTCAGCAACTAAAACTTTGTTTACCTTTTTTCCTTCTGGCGGAGTTTGAGGTGTAATCAACTGCATTCCGATGATTTGTTCTGCTAACTCTTCAACTTGTTGTAAGTTTTTTGCCAGCTTAACTCCTCCACCTTTTCCACGACCACCTGCGTGAATTTGTGCTTTTATTACATGCCATCCTGTACCAGTTTCGGCAGTTAATTGTTTTGCAGCAGCCACCGCTTCAACCGCATTGTTAGCCACAATTCCGCGTTGTACGCGTACTCCGTAACTCGCTAAAATTTCTTTTCCTTGATATTCGTGTATGTTCATAATATTGAATTTGTCTGGTTCTGAATTTATTTCAGAATAAAAGTGCGACAAAAGTAACAAATAACAACTTAATAGGAAAATCTTTTTCAATTAAATAATCCTATATATAGGTATTCAGCGTTGAATAGTTTTCAACGCAAACAAATCGTTAACAGAATGATTTGTTAATGTTAACACAAAACCACTAAAACGTTTGATATTTAACAAAAAATTCATTGATTTTATTGGTCTCCCGACGATTTTTCCTAATATATTTTAAGAGTAATTATATTTTTAGCAATTCGGGATGCTTTATATAATATTATTAATAATTAAGAACCCATTTTCTAATATTACAACAAAAATGAAAGCAAAAGCATAATTTCACTACATTATGTTTAACGAAATCTTTATTTTTGTAAAAAAAATATCAAGAATGAAAGTTAAAGAACAAGGGCTTTATCTGCCTGAATTTGAACACGACAATTGTGGTGCGGGATTTATTTGTAATTTGAATGGTATTAAATCAAATGATATTATTCATAAAGCATTAGACATCTTAATTAAATTGGAACATCGTGGTGCCGTTAGTTCTGATGGAAGAACTGGAGATGGTGCCGGAATTTTATTCGACATTCCACATGATTTCTTTAAGAAAGTTTGTGACTTCGAAATCCCTGAAGCTCGTGAGTATGCAGTAGGAATGGTTTTTTTACCAAAAAGCAAAAACCAGGTTTCTTTTTGTATCAATGCATTTGAAGCAACTATTAAAGATCAGAACTTAAAGATCTTAGGTTGGAGAGATGTGCCTGTTGACGTTGAAAATTTAGGTGAAATCGCCGCAGAAAAAGAACCAACAATTAAACAAGTTTTCGTTTCTAAAAACGGACAGGATTTAACTGAAAATGAATTTAATGCAAAACTTTTTGCAGCTAGAAAAATAGCTGAACATGCCGTAAGAGGATCTAAAACTTCTGAAAGCCACATGTTCTATTTTACTAGTTTATCGACCACTACTATAATATATAAAGGTCTATTGATGCCGGAAGACATCAGCCGTTATTATATAGATTTGAAAGATCCGGACCTGGTGACGCGTTTAGCGCTTGTACACCAGCGTTTCTCTACTAATACATTCCCATCCTGGGACTTAGCTCAACCGTTTAGATATATGTGTCATAATGGTGAGATCAATACACTTCGTGGAAACGTAAGCCGTATGCGTGCTCGTGAAGAGCTTATGCAAAGCGCTGTTTTTGGCGATGATATTAAAAAATTATTCCCAATTATCTTAGAAGGAAAATCAGATTCTGCTTCTATGGATATGGTGGTTGAACTTCTATTAATGACGGGCCGTTCGCTTCCAGAGGCAATGATGATGGTGGTTCCTGAAGCTTGGGAAAAGCACCAGACCATGTCTCCTGAGAAAAGAGCTTTCTATGAATACAACGCTTGTATCATGGAACCTTGGGATGGTCCTGCTTCTATTCCTTTTACAGATGGTAACGTAATTGGAGCCTTACTAGACAGAAACGGTTTACGTCCTTCTCGTTATACTTTAACACATAGCGGATTCGTAATTATGTCATCTGAAATTGGTGTATTAGACATCGATCCGGAAGATGTAATTCAGCACGGTCGTTTGGAGCCAGGAAAAATGTTCTTGGTTGATATGAATGAAGGTCGTATCATCGAAGACGAGGAAGTTAAGAAAGCGATAGTTACAAAACGTCCTTACCAGCAATGGGTTGACGAAAACTTATTGCCATTGGCTAGCGTTCCTTACACAAACAACCCTACTCCTGTTGAAAAATTAGATTTCTTAACAAGACAACGCTTGTTTGGTTATACTATTGAAGATTTAAAAACAATCATCAACCCAATGGGAAGTGACGGAGCTGAAGCAATCAGTTCTATGGGTAACGATACACCTTTGGCTGTATTGTCTGATCAGCCACAATTGTTGTACAATTACTTCAAACAATTGTTTGCTCAGGTTACAAACCCGCCGTTGGATGGTATTCGTGAAGAAATCATTACTGATATCAGTTTAGCGATTGGTGGAGATTTCAATATTTTTGAAATTGAATCTAAACAATGTAAAAAACTGAAAATCCAAAATCCGGTTATTTCTAATGAAGATTTGGATAAAATCAGAAATATCGATCACGCAGATTTCAAATCGGCTACCATTTCTACTTTATATAAAATAGAAAAAGGAGTTAACGGTTTAGAGCGTGCTCTTGAAAAATGTGTTCAAGCAACTTTTAAAGCAGTTGAAGAAGGATGCAACATCATTATCTTATCTGATAGAGGTGTAAGTGAAGAATTAGCTCCAATTCCTATGTTATTGGCTTGTTCTTACATTCACCACTCATTGAATATTTTACAGGTTCGTTCTAAATTCGGAATCATTATTGAATCTGCTGAACCACGCGAACCTCATCATTTTGCTTTATTGTTCGGATATGGTGCAAGTGCGATCAACCCTTACATGGTAAACGAAATCATTCACGATCAGGTGGAAAAAGGTTTCATTACAAAAGTAAAAGCAGATTATGCAGTTGTAAACTATAATAAAGCAATTGCAAAAGGAATCGTGAAAATCATGAACAAAATTGGTATCTCTACTTTACATTCGTACAGAGCTGCTCAGATTTTCGAGATTTTAGGTTTAAACAAAACATTTACATCTAAATACTTCCCTTACACTCCATCAAGAATTGAAGGAATTGGTTTAATGGAAGTTGAAAAAGAGGTTAAAAAACGTTTCCAAAAAGCTTTCCCAAATTCAAAAATCGCAAACTTGCTTTCTCTTGAAATTGGAGGTATTTACAGATGGAGACGTGGTGGAGAAAAACACATGTTTAACCCAACTACGATTTCTAAACTACAGCAGGCAGTTCGTTTAAACAGCCCTGAAAGCTATAAAGAATATGCTAATGCTGTAAACGAGCAAAGCTCAAACTTAATGACGATCAGAGGTTTATTTGAATTCAACAATTTAGATCCAATTTCTATTGATGAAGTTGAGCCTTGGACAGAAATCGTTAAGAAATTCAAAACGGGTGCAATGTCTTACGGATCTATTTCCAGAGAAGCACACGAGAATTTAGCGATTGCGATGAATAGAATTGGTGGAAAAAGTAACTCTGGAGAAGGTGGAGAAGATCCAAAACGTTTCCAGAAAGAAATCAACGGAGATTCTAGAAACTCTGCCATCAAACAAGTTGCTTCAGGACGTTTTGGTGTTTCAATCAACTATTTGACAAACGCTAAAGAAATCCAAATCAAAATGGCTCAGGGAGCAAAACCTGGAGAAGGTGGACAGTTACCTGGAGAAAAAGTAGTGCCTTGGATTGCTGAAACCAGAAACTCTACGCCTTATGTAGGTTTGATTTCACCTCCGCCTCACCACGATATTTACTCTATTGAGGATTTATCTCAGTTGATTTACGATTTGAAAAACGCAAACCGCGAAGCTCGTATCAACGTGAAATTAGTTTCTGAAGTTGGAGTTGGAACTATCGCTGCCGGTGTTGCCAAAGCAAAAGCTGACGTTATCCTGATTTCAGGTTATGACGGAGGAACGGGAGCTGCTCCATTAACATCTTTACAACACACAGGTATTCCATGGGAACTTGGTTTAGCTGAAGCGCAACAAACACTTATCTTGAACGACTTAAGAAGCCGTGTAGTTTTAGAATGTGACGGACAATTGAAAACTGGTCGTGACGTAGCTATCGCAGCTTTATTAGGTGCAGAAGAATTCGGATTTGCAACGGCTCCGCTTGTAGCTTCTGGATGTATCATGATGAGAGCTTGTCACTTGAATACTTGCCCGGTTGGTATTGCAACTCAGGATCCGGAATTGAGAAAAAATTTCAAAGGAACTCCAGAGCACGTAATCAACTTCATGTATTTCATTGCTGAAGAGTTAAGAGAAATCATGGCTCAGTTAGGTTTCAGAACTTTAAAAGAAATGGTAGGTCAGTCTCAAAAATTAAACGTAGACAAAGCTATCAAACATTATAAAGCTAATGGTTTAGATTTATCGACTATTTTATACAAACCGGAAAAAGCGAAAACGGTTCCTAATCACAATACAACAACTCAAGATCACGCTCTTGAAAACGTATTGGATTTTGACATCATCAAAGAAGCAATTCCGTCTATCTATAGAAAAGAGAAAACGAGAGTTACTTTCAAAATCAAAAATACAGACCGTTCTGTAGGTGCGATTTTAAGTAACGAAATCTCAAAAATTTATGGCGCACAAGGATTACCAGATGACACTATTTTAGTTGATTTTGAAGGTTCTGCCGGACAAAGTTTTGGTGCATTCGCAACAAACGGATTGTCATTTAAAATTCACGGAAACTGTAATGATTACTTAGGAAAAGGTCTTTCTGGAGGAAAACTAATTGTAAAAGTACCTCCAACTGCGACTTTCAACCCTGAAGACAACATCATTATCGGAAACGTTGCCCTTTACGGAGCTATTACCGGAGAGGCTTATATTAATGGTATCGCAGGAGAGCGTTTCTGTGTAAGAAACTCTGGAGCAACAGCAGTTGTAGAAGGAATTGGAGATCACGGATGCGAGTACATGACAGGTGGTACAGTAGTAGTTTTAGGAAAAACTGGAAGAAACTTCGCTGCTGGTATGAGTGGTGGTGTAGCTTACATTTACGATCCGAAAAAGAAATTCGATTCGACAGTATGTAACATGGAAATGGTTGCATTCGACCCAATGGAAGAAGAGGATCTTACTAAACTAAGAAAACTGATCAAAAATCATTCGTTGTACACCAGCAGTCCATTAGCAAAAAGAATTTTAGCAGACTGGGAAAACCAACAACAGCACTTCGTAAAAGTAATGCCGACAGATTACAAAAAAGCATTACAAAGAATTGCAGAAGAGAAAAAAATAGAAGAATTAATAGCGGGATAAATGATTTTAGATTTTAGAGTTCAGATTTTAGATTAAAACTTAACCGCAAAGCTTTGCGAACTTAAAACACTCAAAAAAGCAAAAAAGACCTTGCGCTCTTTGCGGTTAAAAAAATTAGAACTTTAGAATTTATCATTTAGATTTAATTAAAAAGTCATGGGTAAAATAGGCGGATTTAAAGAATATAACAGAGCCGACGAAAGTAATTTAGCAGTTGCAGAACGTGTTTCAAACTACAACGAATTTACTATTCCGGTTCCAAAAGATAAATTAAAAGAACAAGGATCAAGATGTATGGACTGTGGAATTCCTTTTTGCCACAGTGGTTGTCCGTTAGGAAATTTAATTCCTGACTTCAACGACATGGTGCATCAGGAAGAATGGCAGAGCGCGTTAGAGATTTTACAATCGACTAACAACTTCCCTGAATTCACAGGACGCTTATGCCCTGCCCCATGTGAGAAATCATGTGTATTAGGAATCATCAAAGATCCGGTTTCTATCGAAAACATCGAGAAAAGCATAGTAGAAAGAGGTTTCGCTGAAGGATGGATTAAACCACAAGCGCCAAAAACAAGAACCGGAAAAACAGTTGCTGTTATTGGTTCAGGACCTGCAGGTCTTGCCGCGGCGCAGCAATTAAACAGAGCAGGTCATACCGTAACTGTTTTTGAAAGAGACAACGCAATTGGAGGTTTATTACGTTACGGAATTCCAAACTTCAAATTAGAAAAAGGAATTATCGACCGTCGTGTAGCTATTCTAGAAGCAGAAGGAATCACTTTCAAAACAAATGTAAATGTTGGAGTTAATTTCAGTGTAGAAGAATTAAACCAATTCGATTCTATCGTTTTATGCGGAGGAGCAACAGAAAGAAGAAGCTTACCAACTAAAGGAATCGAAAGTAAAGGCGTTGTTCAGGCAATGGATTTCTTAACACAGCAAACAAAAGTTTTATACGGAGAATCTATTCCAGATCAGGTAAAAGCTACTGGAAAAGATGTAATCGTTATTGGTGGTGGAGATACAGGTTCTGACTGTATCGGAACTTCAAACAGACAAGGAGCGAAATCGGTAACTAACTTTGAGATTTTACCAAAACCTCCAGTTGGAAGAAGCGAGTCAACTCCATGGCCTTTCTGGCCGTTACAGTTAAAAACATCTTCTTCTCACGAAGAAGGTTGTGACAGAAACTGGTTAATCAACACAAAAGAATTCATTTCTAACGATAAAGGTGAATTAACTGGATTAAAAACGGTTGAAGTTGCATGGAAAATGACTCCAGGTCAGCGTCCTGAATTAATCGAAAAAGAAGGTTCTGAGAAAATCTGGCCTTGCGATTTAGCTTTACTAGCTCTTGGATTTACAGGTCCTGAGAAAACTTTAAGCGAGCAGTTAGGAATCGAAACTGATATGAGAAGCAATTACAAAGCGCATAACTATCAGACAAACGTTCCTCATATCTTCACAGCTGGAGATATGCGTCGTGGACAATCATTAATCGTGTGGGCTATTTCAGAAGGTCGCGAAGCTGCAAGAGAAGTAGATTTATTCCTTATGGGATCTACTAACCTGCCTACTAAAGGAAAAGGAGATTTACCGAGTTTATAATTTTTTAAGACTCTAAGTCGCTAAGGTTCTAAGATGCTAAGTTTTTTTTCTCAGCCTTAACCTTAATTTCTATACAACATAACTACTTACAAACCCTTGAATTTATATTCAGGGGTTTTGTTTTTTATTTTGCCACAGATTAAAAAGATTAAATGGATTAAATGGATTTTTTTGTTTGCCCCGAATTGCACGAATTTCCACAAATTTTTAATTTTCTGGCCGATTTCTATTTCAAATATAGCCCGTGGTTTCAACCACGGGAACACAATATATGATAACGTCCAATCCGTAACGTTTCCCGTGGTTGAAACCACGGGCTATGTTCTGAGCATTTTGCGAAAAATCTACATTAAAAATTTGCGGAAATTTGTGTAATTTGTGGTTAAAAAATTTTCTCATTTTAAAGCATCACAAAAGGAATTTTAATAAACATAGTTCCCGCTTTCGGCTATATCTCTCCGTTCCACTGCGAGGATACCGCCTCAATCGGGGCTAAATACAAACATTAGGCTTCTTTTAAAAATTAGAATAAAAAAGAAATCCATTTAATCTGTGTAATATGTGGCAAAAAGAAATAATCTGTGGAAATCATTTTAATCTGTGGCAAAAAAAATAATTTCAACAGCATTTATAAATTAGAGAAATTCGTGAATTTGTGGCCAAAAACCTTTATATATTAGCATCTCAAAACCTTAGCATCTTAGAAAAAGGTTACAAAACTCCAAAAACAAGAACTTTTTGTTTTAAATTAAACAATTTGTTACAATTTGTTATTTTTCTGCATTTTATTTGCTGGTAATCAAAAGTGTAATAACTTTGCCCAAAATAAGTTTAAAAATGCAAGCAAAAGATTTACTGCAGTTAGCAGACCAATTTGGAAGTCCATTGTATGTTTACGATGCTGAAAAAATCCAATCACAGTACAACCGATTAACTAAAGCTTTCTCTAAGGTAGAAAACTTAAGAGTTAATTACGCCATGAAGGCATTGTCAAACGTTGCGATTCTTCAGTTATTAAAGAACATGGGGTCTGGCTTAGACACTGTATCAATTCAGGAAGTTTTGTTAGGACTTCATGCTGGCTATGAACCCGAAAGAATTTTCTTTACACCAAACGGCGTTTCTCTGGAAGAAATTGAAGAAGTAGCCGCAATGGGTGTACAAATCAATATCGACAATTTATCTATTTTAGAGCAATTCGGAACAAAACATCCACATATTCCGGTATGTATCCGTATCAATCCACACGTAATGGCCGGCGGAAATGCTAATATTTCTGTGGGACACATCGATAGTAAATTCGGAATTTCTGTACACCAGATTCCGCATATCTTGCGAATTGTTGAAAACACTAAAATGAGCATTGTTGGAATTCACATGCACACAGGATCTGATATTTTAGATATCGAAGTATTCTTGTATGCTGCTGAAATCTTGTTTGATACCGCAAAACACTTCAAAGATTTACAATTCTTAGATTTCGGAAGCGGATTCAAAGTTCCTTACAAAAAAGACGATATCGAAACAGACATCGAAGAATTAGGTAAAAAATTATCAAAAAGATTCAATGCTTTCTGTGCTGAATATGGCAGAGATCTGACACTTATCTTCGAACCAGGAAAATTCCTTGTATCTGAAGCAGGTCATTTCTTAGTAAAAGTAAACGTAGTAAAACAAACAACCTCAACAGTTTTCGCCGGAATCGACAGTGGTTTCAACCACTTAATCCGTCCAATGTTTTACGGATCTTCACACCATATCGAAAACATCTCTAACCCAAAAGGAAAAGAGCGTTTTTACTCTGTTGTAGGATACATTTGCGAGACTGATACTTTTGCAAACAACCGTAGAATTGCAGAAATCACAGAAGGTGACATTTTAGAATTCAGAAATGCAGGAGCATATTGTTTCTCAATGTCATCCAACTACAATTCAAGATACAAACCAGCTGAAGTTTTATGGATGAACGGTAAAGGAATCTTAATCCGCCAAGCCGAAACATTCGAAGATTTACTTAAAAATCAAATCCCGTTACCAGAAGAAGTTGCTGCTACGGTTTAACAATAGAAAAAAAAAAGGAATATCACCAAAGTCCCGTTTCTTAATTGAGGCGGGATTTTTTTGTTTTAGATATTTTAGGCTTCTTAGATTTTATTAAAAATGATCATCAGACTGAGCCAAGTCGAAACCTACGTAAAGTAACCACACCGTTTTGTCATTTCGACGAAGGAGAAATCTTCGCAAGTAACTCCACAAAGTATATCAAAACCAAATACAAAAAAAAGAAAGAAAAGTCTTAAAAAAAATTTTATCTTTAACATCAAAAAAATGCTACATCAAGAAGGCTATCACACCTACTATATTTACATACTTACAAACAAATCAAAAACAGTTTTCTACACGGGAGTGACAAATAATTTAAAAATCCGTTTAAGTCAACATAAAGAAAGTAATATAACTGGAATCAAAACTTTTACATCAAAATACAATGTAACATACTTACTTTATTATGAAAAATTTACTTGGATTCAAGAAGCAATTGCTCGCGAAAAAGAAATAAAAGACTGGCGTAGAGAAAAGAAAATTGAATTAATCAAAACTATTAATCCTGATTTGGATTTTCTTAATTATTTATTTGGATAACATTTCCAATCTTTGTAGAGCTACTTGCGAAGATTTCTCCTTCGTCGAAATGACAAATATTGTGGATAATTAAGAAGTGATTAAAAGCTTTTGGATTACTAAAACACTTATTTTTCAAGAAACATTATATTTGAAATAGAAAAGAAAATTGCACTATTTACAAACTATGAATTCCTTCGAGACTATTTATGATTTTGCATCCAGCGCAGGATTCAAAAAGCTTCAAATATTACTTTTGCCAATTGGATTTTTTTTATTCATAAGATTTCTCCTATTCTTGATTAAAAATGACAAAGATGAAGATTTATTCAAAAATCCCGAACAGCAAAAATTTAAAGTGTATTTAATGCAATACGCTTCAATATTTATTTTTATAGTTTCCCTAATAATGTTTGGAAGTAAATATTACAAAACATACAACTTATATAATACCTCTCTAATTAAAACTGAAGGATTTGTAACTAACTTTCATCCAATGCCATCAGGCGGTCACGATACTGAAAGATTTACTGTTAATGGAGTGGAATTCAAATTTTCAGATTTTGACATTTCAAATTTTGGATATAATAATGCAAAATCAAAGGGAGGAGCGATAGATGCAAATAAATATGTTAGAATAAGTTATATTAAAGTAAACAACTCAAATCAGATTTTAAAATTAGAAGTGAGGAAATGAGAAACAGCTTTCTAATAACATTTCCAATCTTTGTAGAGTTACTTACGAAGATTTCTCCTTCGTCGAAATGACAAGATTGTGGATTACTGGAATTGAAACTATAAATTATTCATATCTTACCTGAATACTTTCAATATTTATAAAAATGAACTTTGAAGCCATTAACATACGCAGGATAGACCCGGCAACAAGAAATTTCAAATTACATGAAGATTATCTTCTTTCCTATGATCATGATGATGGCTGGACTCAAAGACTGCTAAGAGCCGGAATTTTTATTGATCTCATTTATGAATGTAAAGTTGAGATAGACTTTTACACAAAAAATCGGGATAAATTTGAAAAACAATTTGAATACGAAATACCTTTAGAAATTAAAAATATAATTTCTGAAATAATGAATCTTGATCAGCTGACACTTAAGCATTATTATGGAGACGGGGTTACGGAAGACTTTGACGATCAACATTTTGTTATAAATCATAATGGTATATCTCATAATATTGGAATAAGTTTTATGGAGAAAAAGCGTCAGCCCGAAAATCCGTCAGAAAAGCTGTTTTTTGTTTTAATTGATCTTTTTGACAAATGGCTGGAAGAACTTTATCAGGAATGTTTACAGGAATCTGTAATATCCAGTCAAATCGCTTCAAACGATAAACCTGTCGTTCGGGGTAAACGAAAACATAAAAAGTAAAGCTTCGCAAGTAAATCCGGAAAATAATACTCTGGAAAAACCTATATTTATTCTTTAAAATAACCTTATAAATACACCAGATTCTGCTATGAAGAAACTATCAATTATTCTCTTATTTATCTTCTTCTCGGCATGTAATCTTAATACCAATAAAAAAACTGTTCCTGATAGTAAAGATAGTTCCGAAATTAAAAAAAAGAATCAGCAGACAGATTCTGTCGTTTTACTAACAGATACTATATTAATCAACAAACAACATTACATTCAGAAAATAAGAGATAAATCTTTTTATTGCCTTTTGTCCCCTAAAGGTGATACCATTATAAAACCTGCCGATTATTATTCTGATGCCGAATATTTAGATATTAACCACGACGGATATAATGACATTCGTATTTATTTTGTGAGTAACATTCCTAATCAATGTGATAATTACTTATACAATAAAAAGCTTCAAAACTTCAGGCTTATTGAGGATTGCGATCTTGACATACAAAAAATAAAAGGAACTCCCTTTTACCTTTCCTATAATAAAGCAGGCTGTGCCGACTTAAACTGGGAAAGTTATTTAAGTAAAATTGAAAATTATAAGTTAGTAAAATATGGATATATGTTAGGTCATGGCTGTGATTCTGAGGCTGAAAAAGATTCTCAATCAATATCTATTTATAAAATCATCAATGAAGAAAAACAGGAAATGAAATTAATCAAAGAACTACCTTACCTTAAAAACATTCCTAAAAACGAAGACAAATTTAGTTTTCTGGCAAAATACTGGGAAACCAATTATAGTATATTTGACAGGTAAAAAAACATTAACAGCTTTTATTCTTTTATGACCATTTATAAAATCACCCTTCAACTTCTATTTTTTATCGGCCTCTTCCTTTTTGCCGGCAGTTATCTTATTACTCCCTATATTGTCAATGATGGAGAATACATTGTAATTGATGCAGATGGCGTGGCATTCCTAAAAATGTTATATATCATTACTACGCTTATTTTTGGCGGTCTGTTTTGGGCATTTCTCAGGGTTTTTAAAAACAAAACGTATCTTGTTCTTTCTTTTATTCTTCTGGTATCCAGTGTCTTTTTTTTAGCCAGAATGTTTGTCTATTTTGATCCGTTTTTAGAATAATTCAGTTCTAAAAAACTGATTCTTTTAGAACTAAATACTATCAGAAAAAACCGTATTTTTATCGCGTTAAAAAATAAGTACTTTACTTAAAAATCCTGTTTTTTACCAATTACTATTTTATAAAAGAATTTTAAATACCTTTGAAATATGAGCATAACAGAAAAACCAAAACATATCGGCAGAAACATCAGCCGAATCAGAGAGCTTAAAGGTATGAAACAGGAAGCACTTGCAATTGCAATTGGTTTAAGTCAGCAGACTATTTCAAGCATTGAAACAAGCGAAATTGTTGATAAAGAAAAACTTGAAAAAATTGCAGAAGCACTTGGCGTTACAGTTGAAGCTATTGAAAGTTTTTCAGAAGAAAATGTATTTAACTATTTTAATACTTTTAATGAATCTGTTTCAAACAGTAATTTTGGTCATCATAATACTTGCAATTTCAATCCGCTTGATAAAGTTGTCGAACTTTACGAACGTTTGGTTCAGGCCGAAAAAGACAAAAACGAATATTTAGAAAAATTACTAAAAGGGAAATAATTCCTTAACCTCCTAAAAACCCAACTAACATTTAACCAATGAAATTCGCTAAATTTCTATTTATTGCTTTTTTTGTAATTTCCTGCTCAAATGACGACTCTGCAGAAAATAACTCCGAAAACAAGTCGCTGGTTACAGAATTAAGTGCCAATGTATTTAATTCCGGGCTTGAATCAACTTCGAAATTTACTTTTGAATACGATTCAAATCAAAGGCTAATCAAAAAAAATGGCGGATATATCCCGCTTTCGATCTCTACCGGTTTTGGCGGATTTTTTACAAGCGAAGTTCATACTACTTTCACTTACAATAACAATAGTGTGGTAATTGAAAATTTTTCTACTTATAAGGACTTTACCATAGCAAAAGATACCCGAATACTGACTTTAAACGCTTCAAATCAAATTGAAACCAAAGAAATTCCAAATCCATCAAATAATTACAATTCAAAAAAACAAAATTACATATACCTCAATAACAGACTTGCCAAAATAGTAACGACTTATCCAAATATGCCTTACGATGCTGCAGATGAAAGCGATTACATTTTGTCGTATGTAGAGAATTTTTATTATGACTCAAATAGTAATCTTACAAAGGCTGAATATTTTGAACAGCACAATGGGGTTAATAAAGGCGAAAAAACGATACGAACTTTTGAAGATTATGACAGCGCAGAAAATCCATGCCGGGATTTACAATTTGTAGATGAATTTTTCTACCGTTCGCTTTCAAAAAATAACTTTAAAAAATACACCATAACTCAGTACACTAATGATGTTTTAAGCTTCCAAAGTACCAGTACCTGGACTTTCAATTACGATTCAAGCGGACAGCTTATCATTAAATAAAAAAAAATCCTCAGAAATATAAATTTTACAAAAGCACAAATAACATCTTATTTCGTGCTTTTTTTGTACACAACCAAAATTCCAATCTAAATTTTAAACCTATGAAATTAAATCTACTCACTTTATTTTTTGTCTTATCAGCAAGTTTTATTTATTCTCAAAAAACAATCAAAATAATTCTAGACCCAAAAATAAAAGCATTGGCTCTTGAAAATATAAATACAACAAACAACGGATCACAATATGCGATAGATTCGATTTATGGAACAGTTTATAGAGGAAAAAATATGGTTGAAGACACTATATTCTATGATCACCTAAAAAATGATTTTACAAAAAAAGACTTTATGTGCAATCATTATTACAAAAATGACACACTTATTATTAAAGGTGGCTTTGGCTCTAGATTTCAAAGATATGGTTTCGTTGCTAAAGTGTTTCCAAACAAAACTGCCGAAGTAAAATTACGTATGTCCTGGGGGTATCCATCTTATTTTACAAGTAGAGACCAGATAGATGCTAAAAGCGAAATACTCGTTTATACAAGAACTTCAAAACTTGTTCTCAACAGATTACCCAACAATAAATCTGATCGTAAACATATTTTCGGCTGTGTCGATTTTTTAAGCGAAGATTATTTTGTTGAAATGAAAGACAAAAAAACTGGAGAACTTTATAAAGAAAAAAACACAATGGAATACAAGATTTATTTTGACAGCAGGTATCTCAAAGATGATGAATAACACAACCATTTTATTCCTGCAGTAAAACTCAATAGAACTAAACAAATCAAACCGCCAAATCTATGAAAATCACAATTCCCCTTTCGATATTTCTCCTACTATAATGATATAAAAACATACGGTACTATTGTGAGTAACATTCCTAATCAATGTGGTAATTACATAAACAATAAAAAGCTTCAAAACTTTACTCTTATTGAGAATTGTGATCTTACAATACAAAAAATAAAATTTTGTAAAAGCACAAATATCTTATGATTCTGTGCTTTTTTTATTTTTTAACAAAACGATATTTCGAAACTCATGAACAAATTATTTTTTATAACTGTACTTGCTTTTCTTCTAAATTCTAACACTGAAAAAAAACAGTTCGATAATAAAATCGATTTTCGGGAAAACTACACCAAAATTGATCAGGCTGATCCTCTTTATAAAAAAGGGCAGAATCTTTTTAAAAGAAATTGTGCCGCCTGCCATTCAATTGATATGGTTCAAACAGGCACAGCTCCGGCTTTAGGAGGAATTACAAAATTACGTGAAAAAGACTGGCTGTATAAATATACCCGATATTCTTATGAAATGTTCGAAAAAGGCGATAAAATTGCAAAAGAAAACAGAGCCAAAGGCTGGGGTCTCATGACTTCATTTCCTAACCTCACAGATGCTTCTCTGGATGCTATTTACTATTTTGTTGAGAAAAGGTATGAAATGACAAAAAAAGGAATTCCAATTGAAAAATAATGAGGCCAGAGATAATGAACATTTTTTAAGCGGTTTATTAAAAAAAATCCCCCTCGCTGGCACGAGCGAGATGCTTACGCCGGAAATAAATGTTTTTACATAGAATAAAAACTCATACATTAGCCTTACAAATCAAACCCAAAAATCAATGAAACCTACAGTCCTACTTTCAGCACTTTTTATCCTGCTGACAACCAATGTATTCAGCCAGACTATTGCAGACTTAAAACTAAAGCCAAAAGAAATACCAAAAGGTTATATTGCAAGCGACGGTAATATCTGCATAACGCCGCAAGCCTGTACTTTTTATAACGATATTGCTACCTACAGTAATATTGTGGGAACTGTAAAAAGCAAAGCCATTCAGAGTTTTAAAGGTAAAGGAGACAAAGGTTCTGTTATGTATTTTGAGTTTGATCATGTTTTTAAAGGCGATCGTTTTCTGCAGGGATTACTTTGGGGAAAAGACGGCCAGCCAACCGAGGAACATCCGGAGGAATATGTTGTAAAAGGTAAATTTTTAATCATCTGGAGTTTCCGCGCGGACAGCCCGATCAGGGAAAAATCAGAAGCTAAAATTGAAACGATACTGGAGTAATAAATTTGCCCCTAAAAACATTCTAAATGAAAAAAAACAAACTCACCGCGATTATTCCTTTGTTTATTTTACTATTTCTTTTAGCAGGCTGTGACAAGGTTATAGATTGTATTCGTAATACCAGCCCCAATCTGATTTCAAAGGAACTCAATACCGGAGCTGTTTTTACTGCTTATAACGAAAGCATCACCTATGAAATAGTAAACTCAAAAAAATCCTTAGATAATTATTATATCAGCGATGTAGTCATTAAAGGAAATCTTCCTCCCGGAATTAATTACACTGTTAGCAACAATACAGTAAGGTTTAATGGTGCTCCCAGCGAAAAAGGTACTTACAGTTTTTCGGTTACCATAACCGTTAAACCGCATGATTACAACCAGGACGGAGTCGATAATTTGTGCAGCAGTGTTTCAACCAAAGAATACAAAATAACCGTCATTTAAAACAATTTATAATTTGCTTAGAAGTAAAAAGAATCTCTTTTCTTCAGGTAGAACTACGGTGTACAGCATTCCCTATTTAATTCTATATTCGTGTTAAAGAACTAATTCAAAGAAATAAAAATGAAACTACAACTTCGCTTTTTTCTGTATGCAATGCTGGTGGTGCTGTATTTTTTTTCAACCTCTTTTTTGATAATCATAGATGAAAAACTGCATATTAACGATGTCTTCATTACAGTTCCCTCCGGTTTTGTTTTAATCAACCTTCTTTATACTTTTCTGTTTTTAAAATTAAAACCTGTTCTCAATATTCTAAGCTCCGTAATCATTCCGTTTTTGAGTTTATTTCTGGCTTTAAAATTTAGCGATTTACACTTGTTTTCTCAGTACGATGCTTACGATATAGGAACAGCTATAGTAGCGAATTCCATTTTCCCGCTTGCTTTTTGGGAAATTATATATCAGCTAAAAAAGAAGTACTTATGAAAAAAACAACACTGCTGCTTTTTATCCTTTTCCTGCCTTTTTTGGCAAAAGGCAGCGTAATAGATACCATTTCAAACTGGAAAATTTACTATAACAATTCGTTGATTAAAAATGTGAATTTGTATTCAGATAACTCAGTTGTCATTACCAAAAAAAAATATAAAACAGGAGATTATGTAGCCATTCAGTATTTTGATGATACTCCCTGCTCTGACTGCAATTATTATATTTCCGTAATTGGAGAAGGTAAAGAAGAAGTTTTCAGACGTGAATTTAAAGGAGAAAATACCATGATTAAAATCGATTTAAAGAAGCTTCTCGATTATTTTTCAGTTACCCATCAGCCCTATTTCATAATTTACTTATATGCTTCAGACCAGCAAAAGAAAAAAAACGGAATACGATTGTCAACTTTAAGAATAGAAAACTAACCTCAACAAACATTTAAATGAGAAAACTGTTTTTACTGCTTCCTTTTTTATTGTTATTTCAAACCTCTTATGGCGATGTCGCTCCCGAGAATTCTCATTATGTTCAAAAATGCGTCAAAATAACCAATAGCAAAGATTTTCCTGATTATTACATTGTAGTCTGTTCCATGCATCCCAGTGATGTAAAAATCGAAACCAGTATTTTACAGCCGTTTGAATGCATCGATAAAGGATATAAATTTAATGCGCTTTATATCATAGCGGTTAAAAAAGAGTATTTTAAAGGAAATTCGTTCACTACGATCGACGATTTAAAAGATAAAAATATCCTTCACAGCAATATTAACATTGAAAGTGAAGGCGGCTATGTAAGCAATGATAATCCGATTTCGGCCATCGAAGAATATTACAAAATTATAACCATCAGCGATACCGAACTGCTCCTGTACAAATACAAAGAACTGATTCATTACAATGACGGAACGCCCTTATCTGTCAAAACCTATCCCAGAGTTGAAACCAAAATAAACAATGCACAGATTGATGGTATTTATCCGAGTACCGAAGTCCTTAATTTTTTAACGGCTTTACTGGTTACCATTTTTATCGAAACCCTGATTTTATTTCTTTTGTTTAAAACCCGGTATAAAAAACTAAACATCAAAAACCAGCAGCTGTTTTTTACAGGAATTGTCGCTTCATCGTTAACCCTGCCGTATGTCTGGCTGGTTTTTCCGGCTTTTATTCATTCGCAGATTCCGTATCTTTCTGTTAGTGAATCTTTTGCCGTGTTGACGGAATCGGTCCTAATTTACTACTTCTTAAAAATAGATTACAAAAAAGCACTTTGGGTTTCGCTTAGCTGTAACATCGTTTCCTTTTTAGCAGGACTGTTTATTAACTGGCTTAATATGCCTTTGTATTATTAACAATCAGATTATGAATAAAATATTTCCTTACAGCTTTATAATTTACAGAACAATTCTGATTCTTATTATACCATTGTTTTTGATTGCGAAATTCATGACTGCTTTTGCCGGACATAATCCGCCGTTTACAATTACTGAATATTCTATTTTTACTTTCGTTGTTGTAACGTCAATAATATTATCGGTAGTTAGAAAAAGAAACAGTTATAAAAAGCCAATCCAAAAGCTCATAAAAATTACTGCCTTTGTCCTAATTAGTATTGGTACTCTATTTCTCTTTTACGGTTTATACGATATTTGGTCCGTTTATCAGAATCAAAGTTTTACAGAGGGAGAAAATAGTATGCTCTCAATTATTTTCCTTTTGATTGCATTAAGTATTTTACTTTTAATAGGGTTGGCAAAAAACAAAATTTAAAGCAATAAAACGGGCTTTGAAAAAAGTTCGAATTAATATCCTAATTTTGCAGCTAGTTTTAAAAAAAGTTCGGGCTTTAAAAAATTAGTACTTAAAAAACACACCAAATGAAACCGCAGATACGAATCCTTCTCTACTCTATTTTATTCTTTTTATACCTTACCGCAACTTCTGTTTTACTGAACATAGGCGAAAAATTAAAAACCGATCCTTATATCACTATGGGCTGCGGTTTTGCCGTTTTTAATCTTATTTATGCTTTTTTGGCCTTAAAGTGGAAACCGCTGCTCAATATCATTTTTGCTGTTGGAATTGCGGCTTTATCCTTATTTCTGGCTCTTAAGTTTACCAATTTACATCTATTGATCGATTATGATCCATATCAGGTAAAAACGGCCATATTTGCCAATGCTGTTTTCTCTATTATTTTTTGGGAAATTGTGTATCAGGTAAAGATCAGAAAATCATGAAATTAAAACTTGCTTTTCTTGCCCTTATTCTGCTTCAGTTTTCCTGTAAAAACAATCCCGAAAATCAGACAAAAGCTCCAGAGAAAGAGGTTTCTAATATCGAACCTCAAAAAACGGAAGTCTCAGCAGAAGATCTAAATTTTGATTTCGAAAAATTTAAAATAGCAAAAGGACAGCTTGGAGAAATCAAAATCGGAATGACCATTAGTGATGCCGAAAAATTACTTTCCCAATTAACGAAAACAGAAGCCGAAGCCTATGATTTTGGTTTTGACGGCGGCGGAAAAGCTTATATTTATTCTGCTTTAAATGAACCTGTACTGGCTCTTATTCCGAAAAGAGATACCGAAGAAATACTAGCTATTGCAGCTTTAAGTAAACAATTAAAAACCAGCAATGGCCTAAATCCTAAATCTTCAGTTGCAGAGATACTCGCAAAATACCCCAATATTAAAGTCAATCAGAATTTAATGATGGACTGGGAGTTTATTATAGACGAAAAAAACGATCTCGAATTTGTATTCATGACCGATGAAAATAACCGAATTGGAGAATACAATGAATTAGAAATACCTGTAGAACCTCAAAAAACAGATATAAAAACAGACTGGATTACGATTCAATAAAAAACATTGTTTTACACTGGTCGTAACAATTCTTATTTTTCAATGGACAGTTTTATAGTCTGCAGCAGTATTCTGTTATCCCGAAAAGGATAAACTTTGCGAACATCAAGCCATTGCGAGTTTTGTTTTAACAAAATAACGTCATTTCCTAAATCAAACCAAATCTCAAATTCGGCATAATTAGATTCGGCTTTGTTTACTTTAACCAAATAATGATTGGTTTTATCCGTTTCTTCGATCTGAATATCGCCCTTTTTGACAGTCAGATTAATGTCATTATCACGTATGGGAAGATTTTTAAAATCTGAAATTCCGGTAAACAAAATTTTGCTTTTGCCCTTTTTTAGCTTTGGGGATTCTTTAAATTCAGGATACCAGCTATGCAGAATGACCTTTGGTTTTCTCTGAAGCCTTATCGTGTCCTGCGCTTTAAGAGTAGTAAACAAACCAAATACAGCTGTAAAAGTCAAAATAAATCTCATCGTTTTTCCGGAATTATGATACGTTTTTCATACATGGCGGCAGAACGAAAATACAATAAAAAACAATCCAGTGCTGTGTATTCTCCTTTTCTGTAACATCCTCGATCAAATTACATCAAAAAAACAGAAATACCAGCAGTAAAATCTCCGGATAAGAAACAAAAAAACACTGATTTCTGTACGTATTTTTTTATATTAGCAATCTGGTTTTTCCAAATCAGTATTATTTACTATAAAAACACAAATCTGAATTAAAATTATACCCATTGCGCAGAAAAACAATAGTAATACCGGTCTCTTTATTTATGATGCTCCTTATCTGTAACAGTTGTATGAAAAGCAATGATAAAGGATACGAAGGAGATCTGGTTCCGCTTAAAAGTGAAATTGAAAACATTGCCGGATATGAAAAAGCCGTACATCTAATTTTAAAAAACTGGGACAGAATTACCCTTGAAACCAAACGTTCGGTTAGGAGAAACCATAGCATTATTGACAGTATCCAAAAAATACAAACAGACAGCCTTAAACTAAGATTTATCTCGGGAGGAAGCCACAATTTCGACATGCTGATTGAAGAGAAAGACACCACTATTATATTCCAGCCTTCCAGTGCCGCCGATTTTTACATGCGGGGCAATACCAAAGATGAGGAAGCGGGTTATACCCTTTTTAAACACGATATCCTCTATACCACCAAACCGGTTAAAACTTTTAAAATTGAAGACAATGAAGATGATACACCCAGTGCTGTTATTAAAATCAAAGACCGTTATTATTACCGTATAAGCTCTTATCTCGAATATTAAAAATACGCCCTTTAAACAACCTGTTATGAAAATTAGAATTCTGGCCGCTTTGACACTTCTTTTTATTTCCTGTAAAAAAGAACCAAAAACCGAAATGAAACAAAAAACAACTCCTACAAAAGACACTCTTACAGCAGCTGCGGAAAAAGAAACAATAGAAACTGCTTCTGATACAATCGTGATTTCGACCAAACACAAAACAAACAAAATATCAGCTGATTTAGACGGAGACGGAAAAAACGAAACCATAGAAATCGTTAGAAGTACAAAAAGTGATAAAAGCGGTTTACGTATTGTTTTTGGAAACGGAAAAAGGACCGATTATCTGGGGTTAGGAAATGACATTCTGAAACAAGGTTTTGATGAAATCGACTGGGTCGGCATATTTGAAAAAGCACCTAAAAATGAAATTTACTGGAACAATGTAAACGATGACGGCGAAATTATGAGTGAAGAAGAAATAAAGGAAGAAGACAAAATCAAACTGCCCAACGACGGAATTTTTATTCATGCCGAAGAAAGCTGCGGAGGCGGCATTATTTACCTGAAAAACGGAAAATACGAATGGATTCAGCAGGAATAAACAGACTATAACCCACTTTTAAACTATTTTGAATATGAAAAGTACAACAGAAATTGCCCGCCGGTTTAAAGAAATTATCCTTAACGGAACCTGGGTTGCCAATACTAATTACAAGCATCAGCTTGATAATCTGGATTGGAAAATCGCCGTTACACCAATTCAGGATTTAAACACGATCGCTGTTCTGGCGCAGCATATTCATTATTATATCAACGGACTCAATCAGGTATTTAAAGGCGGAACACTGGATATTAAAGATAAATTCAGTTTTGATTTTCCACCCCTTACCTCGCAGGCAGACTGGGAAACTTTTTTAACAAAGTTCTGGAAAGATACCGAAGAGTTTGCCTCTCTCGTAGAACAAATGCCTGACGAACAGCTGGATCAGAGTTTTGTGGAGGAAAAATACGGTACTTACCGAAGAAATATTGAATGTATGATTGAACACAGCTATTATCATTTAGGACAAATTGTACTGCTCAAAAAATTACTGACTAATTAAAAAATGAAGAAACTAATTTTAACGTTATCCTTATTGTTAGTCTTTATAAGCTGCAAGAAAGACAAACAGGTTCAAAAAAAAGAAAATAGTTTTACTGTAGACACTATCAGTATCGCGGATTCCAAAAATGACAGTATTGCTTTGTTAGCATTAACCAAAAAACTTTATGAATGGGAGGAGAAAAAAAGTAACGGCAGCGATTTTAGTCCTGTTGAAGATAAAAATACCGAGAATATTTATAGCGGAATTGATTTCAAACTTCATAAAGCCAGACTTAAAGAACTCGAAAACACGCATTTATTTTCACAGGATTTTATTGATAACTATAATAAAATTGCATTAAAAATTGACAGTGAATTTAAAAGCGGTACTTTAAAATGGAATGTTGGCGAGCTTCCTCCTTTTGGCTCAGGTGCAAGTCCGTGGTGTAATTGTCAGGATACGCCTGATCGTTTTCTGGATAAAATCCGGATCATGCACCTTTCACTAGAAAACAATAAAGCATTCTATAATTGGAGCTGGGGCGATGGGACTGTTTATAATGTTAAAGCTGTAAAAGAAAATAACGAATGGAAAATATCGTATCTGGAAGGTTTTGATTACGATAGTTTTATTGATAGTTTTCAAAAAACGAATGACTTTACCGGAAGATGGAAAAATGATATGGTTTCACTAAATATTGGAAACAAATCGTTAGCATTTGAATATCACGGACAGTGCGTTTACTTTTATCCGGTTCGTAAAATAAGTAATACAGAATTTGAAATGATCTGGGCAAATGAAATGGATTGTAAATTTGATAATGGCACAGATGAAACTTTTGGTATAAAAGAGATTCCACAGATTGGCAAACCCTTTTCAAAACTTACACTTAGAAATAATGTTTTACATGTTCAGTATTATTACAAAAAATGGGTAGACAAATACAGCGAACAAGTAAGCGGTGTTTTTACTTCAGAATATACAAGAGAACAAGAAGACCTTTAGCAAATAAAAAAATCAGTACTATTATTAGTAATCCTGTTTTTATTCTCCTGATAAAAAGTAATGAGGAAAAAAGGAACCCAAAATTACGAATCAAAAAGTACAGCACACCTTAAAAGTCGAAACAGAAAACAATGAAAATAAAACTTGTAGCCTTACTAAGCATGCTTTGTCTAATAAGCTGTAAAGAATCAAACAAAATTGAAAGAGAAAATGAACCTGCAATTTACGGTGTCGAAAGTGAAGATAAAGAAATGAATGACGCTATTGTAAAAGCAAATCAGACTTTAAAAGATTTCAATAACGGGTTATCAGATCCTAAAGCGGAGAGCGCCGCCTTAAAAGTTCAATTTGCCTATACAGAAGGAAATGAACACATGTGGGTGGGCGATATTGAATTTAAGAATGGAAAATATTCCGGTATCTTAAATAACGAACCCGAATATGTTACGGAATACAAAGCTGGTGATACCATAGAAATTGATCCTTCTAAAATAAGCGACTGGATGTATTTAAAAGATAGAAAACTAATTGGCGGTTATACCATAAAAGTTTTAAGAAACAGAATGACCTACGAAGAAAAAAAACAATTTGATGAAGAAAGCGGCATGATAATAGAATAAAAACCAAAATATAAAAATACAAGCCACTCATGAAAAACCTACCCATAGCGATAATGATCATTTTCTTATTTTCGAACTGTAAGCCGGAGAAAAAAGAAGCAGCAAAACCTGCTGCAAGTATAGAAATACCCGCAGACAAAGAAGAAGATTTTACTTTAATAGTACAAAATATCGATTCGACACAATTCCCGGCTTCGGTTAAATATGAAGGATTTGTAAAAGAAGCAGTACGCTGGAGGGATAAACAGGGAAAGCATATTGTAATTTTAACCGAAACAGGATATCACATCAATAAAAAATTCGAACATGAATTTAACGACAGTGCTGATGCCGAATTATTTGGTTATCATTTTATAGTTTCCGGAAATGAAGCCAGACAAACATGGCGGGTTTACGATTTCATTTCAGACTGTCCTGTTGATATTGTGGCATCATTTGTCAAAAACACTTTTAATGTTACAGATTTAAACAACGACGGAATTGCCGAAGTCTGGATGATGTACAAAACAATCTGCCATGGTGATGTAAGTCCGTCTGATATGAAAATTATTATGTACGAAGACACTAAAAAATATGCTATGCGGGGCGAGAATAAAGTACAGGTGGGCGTTTATGACAATGGCGAAAAACAATTCATAGGCGGTAAATTTAAACTGGATCAAAACTTTACAAACGGTCCAAAAGTTTTTAGGGACTATGCCCGAAAACTGTGGGATGAAAACCTGATGGAAAACGGAGACAATTAAAACGAACCAAAACGCAATGACAATGAAAAATATAAAAACAATCTTTTTAATTCTGGTAATTCTGATTTTTGATAAATCGGTGTCACAGACCAAAACAAAAACAGCGGCACCTTCAAGAGAAACAGTGGAAGAATTTTATGATGCCATTTTTGCCAATGATACTCCAAAAGCGCTTAAAATGATTGGTACAAAATTCCCGGCCGCTTATGAACCGCAAAATAAAGTTACACCGCTGCAGGCCGCAATCTGGCAAAATAACCTGCCGCTTGTAAAAGCACTGGTCGAAAAAGGAGCCAATATTAATAGTCCGGTCTCATCTGCTGTTGATGTGGCAGCAGGAAAAGGGACTCTGGAAATTTTATCTTATTTAATTGAAAAAGGTGGAAAAATCTCCGCGGAAGCTTTTAATACAGCGGGATTCAGCCAGTTTTATGATTGTGCCAAACTACTGCTGTTAAAAGGCGCCAGTCAGGAAAAAGGAGATATCAGAGGAAAACTCTGGGTCTTTGAACAGGCTGTAAGAAAATCAGATTATGAGCTTTTGAATGCCTTAAAACTAGATAAAGAAGAACTTAATTCCCATAATTACGATGGTGAAACCGCTCTTATTATCGCCGTAAAAAACAAAAATACCGAAATGGTAAAATACCTGCTCAAAAAAGGGGCAGACAAAAATAAACCTGAAACCTTTGATGCCGGCGATGATATTTCGTATGGCAAAAAACCGATTCAGATTGCGGCAAAAATGAAATTGACCGAGATTGTTAAACTGCTTAAATAACGACAAAGAACTGAGAAACAGCCCCTTAATATCAAAAAGTAATTTTACTTTGAATAAATTAGTAAATTTATAAATCAACACTAATCTATTCAAAATGAAAAAACTAATATTATTATTTGTCTTTTTTGCGGGTTTATCCGTAAATGCACAGACTTCTAAAGAACTGATCGGGAAATGGCAGCTCGTAAAATGGACCAAAAACGGAAAAGAAAAAAGTATTCAGGATCGTTTTAAAACTGATCAGGTTTTTCAGGTTTTTGGTGAAAATGGAGATTTTAATAGTTTGATAGGAGAAGAATCACACAGAGCAAAATGGAAAATGTCCAATGATAATAGTCAACTGACGATTATTTCTGTCTTAATGCCAATAAAGTTCAATATTGACTACTTTGATAGTCAGAAACGTATTATTACCAATACCGAAGTGGGCACTTTTGAATACAAAAAAGTAGCTGATTGATATACAATATTTAAAACAGGGCTATTATCGTATTTCTTATGAAACTTAAAAGTACTCTAATAGCCCCGATGGAAGCGGTATCCTTTTCCTGCTTCTTTAGCAGGAAAAGATTTAGCGTACAGCGGGACTAAAGGTCTTTATAAAAAGCATAGTTCCTGCTCCTTAAAATAAATCTTAAAAAAGGCATAGTTGTTGAAAGTTAAAAAAGATATATTTACACCTTCAAAAAGAATACTATGCAAAAAATTACTTTTTTATTTTCTATATTGTTTTTAGCCTTTTCCTCTTGTGGTGTAAAAACCACGCAGGCCTTAATAAGTGACGGAAATTATGACGGTGCAATTGACCGCGCAGTCGAAGCTTTAAAATCGAATAAAGATTCTAAAGGAAAACAGGATTATGTATATCTGCTCGAAGAGGCTTTTGCAAAAGCGAAAGAAAGAGATTTACGTGATTTGGAAATGCTTTCTAAAGATCCAAATCCGGCCAATGCGGAACGTGTTTACAATACGTATTTACAGCTGAGTAACCGTCAGGAAAAAATCAGACCCATTTTACCTTTGAAGTTAATCAAACAGGGGAAAAATGCGTATTTCCCTTTTGATAATTATACCGATCAGATTGTAAGCAGTAAAAATGCACTTTCAAAATATTTATATGAAAACGCATCGGCACTTTTAAAATCCAAAAACAAACTGGATTTCAGAAAAGCCTATGATGATCTGGCGTATTTAGAAAGAATAAATCCCGACTATAAAAACGCCAAAAAACTGATGGACGAAGCACAGTTTAAAGGAACTGATTTTGTAGACGTGTACGCCAAAAATGAAACCGAAATGATCATCCCGAAAATGCTTCAGGAAGACCTGCTGGATTTTAAAACTTATGGATTAAATGACAAATGGACGGTTTATCACAACGCCCGACAAAAAAATGTAGTCTACGATTACAGTCTGATTATCAATTTCAGACAAATTGTAATTTCTCCGGAACAAATCAAAGAAAAGGAGTTCATTAAGGAAAGACAGGTAAAAGATGGGGTAAAAACACTGCTGGACAGCCGCGGAAGACCTGTAAAAGACAGTCTGGGCAAGGAAATAAAAGTAGACAATTACCGAATTCTCCGTGCCAATGTGTACGAGTTCAGACAGTTTAAATCCTGTCAGGTAACTGCCAAAATTGATTATGTAGATTTAAAAACAAACCAGCTGATACAGACTTTCCCCGTAAGCAGTGAGTTTATTTTCGAAAATATTTACTCGACCTATAAAGGTGACCGCAATGCCTGCGAAGACAGTTATATTGGCTACTTTAATAAACGCGCTGTTCCGTTTCCGAATAATGAACAGATGGTTTATGATACCGGTGAAGATCTGAAAGCCCGACTCAAAGATATTATTGTTAAAAATAAATTCAGGAGTTAAACCTGAACCCTTTTGAAAAGACGCATTTGATGCGTCTTTTTTGTTTCTAAACCATATCAATCTAAAAAAAATCTGAAAAAAACAATTGCGCAACCAAAAAGTTGCTTATATTTGCAACTGATTAGTTGCTTAACTTATATTAAAAATGAAACGAGATGTTTTTCAGGCGATTGCCGATCCGACACGCAGAGCGATTCTGGTACTGATTTCTTCAAGTGCCTTAACTCCAAATGCTATTGCGGAACAATTTCATACTACCAGACAGGCCGTATCTAAACACATCAGGATACTGAATGAATGCGACCTGCTGGAAGAAAAAAAAGTGGGACGGGAAATTTACTATCAGCTTAAAATCGATAAAATGAAAGAAGTAGATCACTGGCTTGAACAATTCAAAAAGATATGGGAAAGCCGATTTAGTCAATTAGATCAAGTATTATTGAATTTAAAATCTAAAGAAAATGGAAACTAACCTTTTAATGAACTTTTCGGTAGACAAAGAAAACAAAACCGTAAATGTAAAACGTGAATTCAATGCCTCATTACCAATCGTGTGGTCTGCCTGGACAGAGGCCGAAATTCTAGACCAATGGTGGGCACCGGCTCCGCTGAAATCCAGAACCAAAAGTATGGAATTTAAAGAAGGCGGAAGAAGATTATACGCTATGGTAATGCCCGAAGGCGAAGAACGCTGGAGCACTTTCGATTATACTTCGATTTCTCCTAAAACTAATTTTAAATATGCCGCTACTTTTTGCGATGGCGAAGGAAATCCTAATTCAGAATTTGGAAGTTCCTATTGGGATGTCTCGTTCTCTGAACAGGGAGATTCTACTATTGTAGATATCGTCATCAGAAGGGACAGTCTGGAAGAACTGGAAAAAATAGTCGAAATGGGATTCAAACAAGGATTTACATCGGCTATGGAAGGTCTGGACAAAATACTGGCCTCAAAAAAATAAAAAAGACAAATTACTAACGACTATAAAACCTAAAAAATGAAAGCAGCTCTTTTAATGAATTTTACTGTAGACAAGGAAAAAAATACAGTGAATGTAAAACGTGAATTTAATGCTTCCTTATCAAGTGTCTGGTCCGCCTGGACTGAAGCTGAAATTTTAGATCAGTGGTGGGCACCGGCACCCTGGAAATCCAGAACTAAAAGCATGGAATTTAAAGAAGGCGGAAGAAGACTCTATGCCATGGTGGGCCCGGAAGGAGAAGAACATTGGGCTTTAGCCGATTTTAAATCGATTAGTCCAAAAACTAATTTTCAGTATCTGGATGCGTTTTGTGACAGCGAAGGAAACCTAAACACCGAATTTCCCCGCTCTGACTGGGACGTTACGTTTTCTGAGCAAGGCGATTCAACCTTTGCCGAAATTGTGATTAAACATGAAAAACTTTCTGATCTGGAAATGATTATACAAATGGGTTTTAAAGAAGGTTTTACAATCGCTATGGAAGGCCTTGATACGATTTTTGCAGGAAAAGAGAAATAATTTTCCTAAGAATATATAAAAGACGAAAGCAGCAAAAAATAAAATGGTAACTTTCGTCTTTTATAAATCATTTTCCTCCTAATTAATGAACAAGATTTTTTACTTTACTTTCTTCCTTTTTTTCTCAGTTTTTACCTTCGGTCAAAAAAAACAACTTCAAACAGCACAAACTTCAAAACCTTTCATGTTAGGCGTTATTGATGAAATTCAATCGAAAGAATTAAACGAAAAAAGGGTTTTAAATATTTATCTGCCGGAAGGCTACAATCCGCAGGACGATGTAAAATATCCCGTAATTTATTTACTGGATGGTTCAGCCGATGAAGACTTTATTCATATTGCAGGTCTCGTGCAGTTTAACAGTTTTGAATGGATCAATCAGGTTCCAAAATCGATTGTAGTAGGCATTGCCACAGTGGACAGAAAAAGGGATTTTACTTTTCCAACCACTCTCGAAAATGATAAAACCCGTTTTCCAGCCACAGGTCACTCTGATAAATTCATTTCTTTTATCGAAAAAGAACTACAGCCGTTTATTGACAAAAAATACAAAACAACAACTTCTAAAACTCTTATAGGGCAATCACTGGGCGGTCTGCTGGGAACAGAAATCCTGTTTAAAAAACCGGCACTGTTTACGAAATACATACTGGCAAGCCCGAGTTTATGGTGGGATAACGGCTCTCTTTTAAATCTGGAACCCGAAATCCTTCAGGAAAACTTTAAACAGCCAATCGATGTATATATTGCTGTAGGCAAAGAAGGCCTCACCCCTACCGAAATTCCGCGTGTGATGGAAGTAGACGCTAATTTACTCGCTGAAAAAATAAAAGGCGCAAAAAACAAAAACATAAAAGTCTATTTTGATTATTTTCCAAACGAAAATCACGGAAGTATTTTGCATCCGGCAGTTTCAAATGCCTTCAAATTCTTTTACCCTCAGCTTAAAGAGTAAAAATGAGTTTACGGAATGTCTTTAAAAAATTGTATTTTAGTATCCATTAAAAAATTAAACTTAAGAAGTGAAGTTTCCCACAACGGCCGAAGAACTTAACGAGGAACTTTTAAAATCTGTCGACATGATCGATAGAGCCGGGGATTTACGTATCAGGCAGCTGTTTCAGATTTTACCAAAAGTGGATGATCAGGTGCTTATTGAAGGGGTAATTCAGGTTTTTGAAAACGAAGACAGAACCAATTCTGTTTACACAGATCAAAAATATGCCGGATTAATTCTGGCAGAATTTAATCCGAAAACCAGCCAAAACATAGAAAACATACTAAACAGAGTTTTAAAAAACTGGAATAAAAGTGTCGCAGAATTTCCTTTCTGGCTTCAAAATAATTACGGAATTGAAACTGTAAAAAAAGCTTTTACAGAGATTGAACACAAAGGTTTATCAGCAACAGAAGCAGACAAACTGCGTACCATGAAATGGTTTTTAAGACCTTAACATTTTGACTCATGGCATTAAACAAACAAACCGTAAACGAATATATGGCCGCTTTTATGGTAAGCGATCATCAAAGAATTCTGGCCTGCCTTACTGATGATGTCATCTGGGAAATGCCCGGAATTTATCAGCATATTGGCAAAGAAGCTTTTGATAAAGAAATCGAAAACGACAACTTTACAGGAAGCCCGACGATCCAGATTATCAAATTAATTGAAGAAAATGACATTGTAATTGCTGAAGGCGCTGTTCAGGGAAACATGAAAAACGGAAATAAACTGGACGCTGTTTTTTGCGATGTTTTTGAAATGGAGAATGGAAAAATCAAGAAGCTAACCTCCTATCTGATGTCTAAAAATGCTAATCTCAAATTTGAATAATCCCTGTTTTCAATCCTCAAAAATATTTTTTATATCTTTGCCCTGTAAATAAACCGCACAAAGCCTTATGTGAATAAAAATTTCTTTCGGACAATTATAAAGTAAGCTGTAAAAACAGCCTGCTCATTTGTTTATTCCTTAAAGAAAGAAATTATGGTTATTTTACAGAATATCTCATACTTACATTCCAACAAAGATTTGTTGTTTGATAAGATCACTTTTACAGTTAATCAGCACGAAAAAACAGCCTTAATTGGCCATAACGGAGCCGGAAAATCAACTTTATTAAAAATTACAGCCGGAGAATTACAACCGGCCGAAGGCATTTTAAAAACCAATTCAAAACCTTATTACCTGCCTCAGATTTTCGGGCAGTTTAATCATTTGACTATCGCTCAGGCTTTACAGGTCGAAGATAAATTAAAAGCTCTTCAGGAAATTCTGAACGGAGAAGTGACAGAGGAAAACCTCAACACCTTAAACGACGACTGGACTATTGAAGACCGCTGTATCGAAGCCCTTCAGTATTGGAAACTGGAAAATCTTAACTGGAACCAAAAACTGGAAACCTTGAGCGGTGGACAAAAGACAAAGGTTTTTCTGGCCGGAATTCTTATTCACCAGCCAGAACTGGTTTTACTGGACGAGCCCAGTAATCATTTAGATGCAGCATCACGGGAATTACTGTACAATTTTATAAAACAGACTGCTTCGACCCTGATCGTGGTAAGTCATGACCGAAAACTACTGCAATTGCTAAACTCCGTTTATGAACTTTCAAAACATGGAATTACGGTTTATGGCGGTAATTATACCTTTTATACGGAACAAAAACAAATTGAAAACAATGCTTTAAATCAGGATATCCAGAGTAAAGAAAAAGCACTGCGGAAAGCCAGGGAAAAAGAACGGGAGACTTTAGAGCGTCAGAACAAACTGGATGCCCGCGGAGAAAAAAAACAGAAAAAAGCCGGGGTTTCCAGAATCATGATGAACACGCTGCGTAATAATGCCGAAAACAGTACAGCCAAAACCAAAGGAGTTCATGCTGAAAAAATTGGTGGTATTTCTAAAGAATTACAGGAACTACGTTCGGTTTTACCCGATATAGACCAGATGAAATTTGGTTTTGATAAAACGAATCTTCACAAAGGAAAAATACTTTTTTCTGCCGCCGAAATGAATTACCGTTATGAAAACGGTCTTTTATGGAAAGAGACTCTTACTTTTGAAATTCTGAGTGGTGACCGCATTGCACTAAAAGGCACAAATGGTTCCGGAAAAACAACGCTGATCAAAATTATTATGGGAGAATTACAGCCCACAACCGGAAAAGTTTTTAAAGCCGATTCCAAAATGATTTATATCGATCAGGATTATTCTCTTATCGAAAATGAGCTTTCGGTATACGAACAGGCACAAAAATTTAATACTTCGGGTCTGCAGGAACATGATGTTAAAATGAAACTGAATAAGTTCCTCTTTTCTCAAAACGACTGGAACAAGCCGTGTGCAGCTTTAAGCGGAGGTGAAAAAATGCGCTTAATGCTTTGCTGTTTAACAATCAATAATCAGGCACCTGATGGTATTATTCTCGATGAACCAACTAATAATCTGGATATTCAGAATATCGAAATCCTTACCGCCGCCATCAACGAATACCAGGGAACTTTAATTGTGGTTTCGCATGATGCCGTTTTTCTCGAAGAAATACAGGTTGAAAATTTTATCGAATTAAGCTAAACCTTTTAATACTATATATGCTAATTGACAGTGGTGTCAATTAGCATATATAAATCAAGAAAAAATATACGATTGTATCAATTGTTTTCTAAACAATTGGAGCTATCTATTTGTACCAAAATAACAAAATCTAAAACCAAAGCTATCCCAGCCAGCCATCCCTGTCGAGACTTCTGTACTGAATTGCTTCAGAAATATGATGAGAAACAATATGTTCTGAATTATCAAGATCAGAAATAGTCCTGGCTACTTTCAAAATCCGGTCGTAGGCCCTGGCAGAAAGGTTTAAACGTTCCATCGCATTTTTTAAAAGCTCTTTGGACTGCTCATCTAATACACAAAATTCACGGATTAATTTACTGCTCATCTGGGCATTGTAATGTACATTCTCAATATCGGCAAAACGTTTGGTCTGGATTTCGCGTGCAGCTGTTACCCGTTTACGGATTTCAACACTGCTTTCGGCTTTGCGGTCATCTGCCAGTTTATCAAACGGAACAGGTGTCACTTCTATATGAATATCGATTCGGTCTAAAAGTGGTCCGGAAATCTTACTCATATAACGCTGCATTTCGTGAGGAGAAGACGTATTGGGCATCGAAGGATCATTAAAAAAACCACTCGGACTCGGATTCATACTGGCCACCAGCATAAACGACGACGGATAGGTCACCGTAAATTTTGCTCTTGAAATGGTAACTTCACGATCTTCCAGCGGCTGACGCATTACTTCCAAAACGTCGCGTTTAAACTCGGGCAGTTCGTCCAGAAACAAAACACCATTGTGCGCCATCGAAATTTCTCCCGGCTGTGGATAACTTCCGCCGCCTACCAAAGCCACATTCGAAATGGTATGATGCGGACTCCTGAAAGGTCTTTGATTCATTAATCCTGCTTCTTTTAATTTTCCGGCCACACTATGTATTTTAGTGGTTTCAAGAGCTTCCCGTAAAGTCATGGGCGGTAAAATACTCGGAACCCGTTTGGCCAGCATTGTTTTTCCTGCTCCGGGAGGACCAATCAATATAATGTTATGACCTCCGGCAGCGGCAATTTCCATACAGCGTTTGATACTTTCCTGACCACGGACATCTGAAAAATCGAACTCCGGAAAATCAAGTGTTTTATAGAATTCAGCCTGTGTATCAATTACTGTGGGCTGTAAGCCCCCTTTTCCGGCAAAAAAATCAATAATCTCCTGTAAATTGGTTACCCCATAAACATCAAGATCTGATACAATCGCCGCTTCTTTTACATTTTGTACCGGAAGAAAAAAACCTTTAAAGCCTTCTTCTTTGGCTTTTATCGCAATGGGCAAAGCACCTTTAATAGGCTGTAAGCTTCCATCAAGCGAAAGCTCTCCCATAATAACGTACTGTTCAATTTCCGGCGCCTTAATCTGATCGGAACCAACGAGAATGCCCAAAGCCAGAGGAAGATCATAAGCAGAACCTTCTTTTCTAAGGTCAGCCGGAGCCATATTAATGGTTATTCTTTTACCCGGCAGACTTAGTCCGTTGTTCTTTAAAGCAGCTGCTATTCTGAAACTGCTTTCCTTTATCGCATTATCCGGAAGTCCCACCAAATGATAACCAATCCCTTTGTCCATGTGCACCTCAATCGTAATGGTGGTGGCTTCAACTCCAAAAACAGCACTTCCGTAAACTTTTACCAACATAATATTCTCTTCATTAATTATTCTTCAAACTAACGAAAAAAATATTTAATTGTAAAAATTTTATTACAATAAATTGTTTTTTAAAATAAAAGCCCGATTTGATACTTAATCCCCTCAACTATTTTACTCAAATCCAAACTATTCTGATGCGACCAAAGTCGGCTTTCTATTTGATTGTTCAAAATGCAGTTACAGCATTCTATAATTTCATGGGTATATCCTTTTCCTAAAGTCGGCAGTTTATGTACTGTTTCCTGTTCTTCAATATGAACAGAATAAGCACCTGCCATAAACCAGGGAGCCCGTAGTTCAATCCAGCCTTTTGTACCGCCAATGACCGCTTTCATATCTGAATTTGAAACAATAGAAGCCTGTAAAACGGCCTGAGCTTTTTCGTACTGCAAAATCATTGAGGTCTGCAGATCAATTCCGTTTGAATGCAAAATGGATTTTGCCAGTATTTCTTTTGGGATACCAAGCATTATATAGGATAAGAACAAAGGATAAACGCCAATATCATAAAGAGCACCTCCTCCTCTGTTTTTATCAAATAACCTACTGTTTTCTGTTTCATTTCCAACAAAAGCAAAATCTGCTTTTATATAATTCACTTCTCCTATCAGTCCGTTTTGCACTTTTTCCAGCACATCCCGAACCACCGGAATAAACCTTGTCCAGAAAGCTTCCATAAAAAATTTAGTCTGTTTTCCAGAGACTACGGTCATAAGCTGTGCATCAGCATAAGAAAGTGCTAATGGCTTTTCACACAAAACATGTTTACTGTTTTCCATTGCTCTAATCGACAATTCTGCATGTGAGTCGTGCGGTGTGGCTATGTAAACGATATCCACTTCCGGATCTGCCAAAAGGAAATCGTATGAGTCATATGTCTTTAATGCCTTGTGTTTTTCAGCAAACTCTTTAGCCTTAGCAATATCCCTTGAGGCGACAGCATATAATACGGCATTTTCTACTAACCGTAAATCTGCCGCAAACTGTTGTGCAATATTTCCCAGCCCTATTATTCCCCATTTTACTATTCGACTTTCCATTCTTATATTTTAATTACAAAAACTGTTAAAAAGATTAATTATACTTCATCAACACAAACAATTCGATGTTTTTACATAATAAACCACAAGTTTAACTCAAAAAAGTGTATTAAAAAAACAGAAAAAAGGCACCCTTCATGGGGCAGTGAAAAAAAAACGCTGCTAAAATGTAAATTTTAAGTCTATTTTAACAAACACATTCAAATTTAAGGGGGTTAAATTTTAAAATTAACAAAAATTAAACATTAAACTCTATTTTTTTAGGGGGTATCAAATCATTTTATACTTTTATCAAAAATTTTAAAACTAAATAACTATGCGAAAAATTATTTTAAGTGTGATTCTTATCACTATTTTGGTACTAACCTTTATATCAAATTTCATCATTGCCGATAACCCAATTCCGGCCGAAGCGGTTAAGTTTGATACGGGAGATACAGCCTGGATGATCGTTGCCACTGCTTTTGTATTGTTAATGACACCGGGATTAGGATTTTTCTACGGAGGAATGGTAGGTAAGAAAAACGTAATTAGTACTATGCTGCAAAGTTTTATGGCAATGGTAATTGTTACAATTTTATGGGTTGTTGTTGCTTTCGGACTGGCTTTTGGACCTACAATTGGAGGAATCATCGGAAATCCGTCAACTAATTTATTCTTTGAAGGTGTTGGAACCAGTACAGCATGGAGCCTTGCCCCAACAATTCCTTTTATGTTATTCGCATTATTTCAGGCCAAATTTGCCATCATTACGCCTGCCCTAATCACAGGTGCTTTTGCAGAACGCGTACGTTTCTGGGCTTATTTGTTATTCATGGTTTTATTTATATTATTGATATATGCTCCACTTGCTCACATGACATGGCATCCTGACGGAGTTTTCTTTAAAATGGGAGTATTAGACTTCGCCGGAGGAACAGTGGTACACATGAGTGCCGGATGGGCTGCATTAGCAGGAGCTATCTTCTTAGGAAAAAGAAAAGTACAAAAAGTTAACCCTGCCAGAATCACTTATGTATTATTAGGTACAGGTTTACTTTGGTTTGGATGGTTTGGTTTCAACGCAGGTTCTGCTTTAGGAGCTAACGGTCTTGCTGTTCAGGCTTTAGGAACAACTACAGTTGCTGCTGCCGCTGCTGCAATGGCATGGGTATTCCTTGACAAAATTTTAGGACATAAATTATCTGCTCTTGGAGCTTGTATCGGAGCTGTTGTAGGTCTTGTTGCTATTACACCTGCTGCCGGTTTCGTAAGCATCCCTCACGCTATCTTTATCGGTTTATTCTCTGCTATTGTAAGTAACTTAGTAGTAAGCAAATTCCCTAAAGGAAAAATCGACGATGCTCTTGATGTATTTGCCTGTCACGGTGTTGGTGGTATGGTAGGTATGTTGTTAACAGGAGTTTTTGCTTCAAAAGCAATCAACCCTGCTGTAGGTGATAACCAAGGTTTAATCTTCGGAACACCAACTTTGTTCATCAATCAATTGACTGCTTTGGTAGTGGTATCTATCTTCGCTTTCGTTGCTTCTTATGTATTGTTCTTCATCGTGAACAAAATCACTCCTCTAAGAGTTACTGAAGAAAAAGAAGAATTAGGATTAGACATCTCTCAGCACGGAGAATTCTTATAAGACATTAATTTTCACTTTCGTTACTTGATAAAAAAAGCACTCTAAGTTATCTTAGAGTGCTTTTTGTTTTGAATTAAATTCAACCGTTTAAATAAATATTTTAGATATGGATTTTAGACTTCAGATATATTCAAGAAAATCAAAAGTCTTTAAAGCAACTCCTAACTCTCAACTCTTAACTCTCAACTCCTAACTCTCAACTCTTAACTCTCAACTCTTAACTCTCAACCCCTAACTCTTAAGCGACTATTTAAAATTAGAAATCCCCTGTTTCAGCCATTTTAAATATTCATCAGCACTTACATAGCTGATCGTTGGTTTAGAAGCATTTAGATTATTTCCTTCTAAATCTGTAATTACATATAATGGCTGTGTATTGGTTTTATATTTTGAGATCATAAAATCAGTCCATTTATCTCCCGCTGTAATAATTCTATCACCTGCCTCGGTAACAAACTGCTCTTCTTTTGGCAGCTCGCGTTTATCATCAACATAAAGTGAAATCAAAACCACGTCATTTTTCAAAATTGGTAATATTTCAGGTTCAGACCATACATTATTCTCCATTTTTCTGCAGTTTACACAGGCATAACCTGTAAAATCAAGCATAATAGGTTTCTTGATTTCTTTGGCATAAGCCAGACCATCCTCGTAATCATGGAAAACCATAATGCCGTGAGGTCCTAATTCTGCCCCTATTGGCATGCCTTTAATATCAGTATTTATATTTGACTGACCAGATCCTCCTACTCCAAACGGGCTTTCACTGTAATGCGGCGGCGGCGGAAATGCACTGATCAGTTTTAAAGGTGCTCCCCAAAGTCCCGGAATTAAATATAATGTAAATACCAGTGTAAGAAGTCCTAAATATAATCTTCCTACTGAAATATGATTCGTTGGGCTATCATGCGGTAGTGTAATTTTCCCGAATAAATACAGCGCCAAAGCTCCAAAAATTGCGATCCAGATCGCGATAAAAACTTCTCTTTCCAGAAAATGTAATTGTAAAACCAAATCGGCATTTGATAAAAACTTGAAAGCCAGTGCTAATTCTAAAAACCCTAAAACCACTTTCACCGTATTTAACCAGCCTCCTGATCTTGGCAGTGAATTTAAAAAGCCCGGGAACATAGCAAAAAACATAAATGGCAATGCTAATGCAGAAGAGAATCCTAACATTCCAACGATTGGTGCAATACCTCCGTTTGAAGCTGCTTCAACCAATAACGTCCCAACAATTGGTCCGGTACACGAAAAAGATACAATTGCTAAGGCTAAAGCCATAAACAGTATTCCGATTATTCCGCCTTTGTCTGCCTGCTGATCGGCTTTATTTGCCCAGGAATTAGGCAACATAATTTCAAAAGCTCCCAGGAATGAAGTAGCAAAAATGATTAAAATCACAAAGAAAATCAGATTAAACCAAACATCTGTAGACAAAGCATTTAAAGCATCGGCACCGAATATTTTAGTCACGATAAGTCCTAAAATTACATAAATTGCGATAATAGAAAGACCGTAAAAAATAGCATTTCTAATTCCTTTTGCCCTGCTTTTACTCTGCTTGGTAAAGAAACTTACCGTCATTGGAATCATTGGAAACACACAAGGCGTTAACAAGGCGGCAAAACCTGATAAAAAAGCAATAAAAAAGATCGACCATAAGCTTCTTGAAGGTGCCGGAGCCGGAATTTCTGCTTTAGCTGCAGTGTCATCTGCTTTTACCGTCTGTTCTTTAGCCGTTTCTAAAGCCGCTTCTTTTTTAATAGTATCAACTGCAAGCCCCACTCTTTTGGTTTCATCCAGCTTAGCTTCTGCTACCACCGGAACTTCGTCCATTTTAAAAGTAGAAGGCACTGCAACAGAGAACTTTTTACTCGAATTGATACAAACTTCTTTACAAACCTGAAAATCAAAATCTACATCAACTGTTTTTAAATTAGGATTAATGATTTTTATTTCCTGTTCTACATGTGCTTTCCCTTCAAAATAGGTTTCATCTACACCAAATACATCATTAAAGGATGTTTTTGTTTTTCCTTCTTTTGCTTTTCCAACCAGTTCGTAATTTCCTTTTTGGTTTTTAAATGTTATTTCCAGTGCCAGCGGACCGCCTTCAGGTGTGAACTGCGAATACATATGCCAGTCTTTTTCAATCACGGCATCAAAAATCAATAAGGCGTTGTTTCCTTTTTTTTCAATTTTAGAAGTCCATTTAACTGGTTCCAGAATTTGAGCATTGCCTGCCAGAGTAAAAAAGAATAACAGTAAAAGGGCGGTTATTTTATTCCAGATACTTACCGAAAGTATCGCTCGATGGTTTTGATTGATGTTCATTATTGCAATTCTATTTTAAGTATTTTACGGGTTGTGTTTTCAACTTTAAAACGTTCGTCCTGTCTGATTCCAACTACCCAGACTATCTGGCCGTTTGAATCTAAAATCCATGTTTTTTCCTTTTCGATAAGGGATAACTTTTCATCTTTAAAAAGCTTGCTCACTTTTTTAGATTTTCCGTTCATCCCAAAAGGCTGAAAAACATCTCCTTCATTCCATTTACGCAGGGTTAAAGGAAAGCGGATTTTTTCAGTGTCCACAAATATAACTTTATTTGAACCTATAGTTATGTGACCTGTGTTACAAAGTATTATTTTTAAGGGAAAATTAACTACTGTATCGTTTTCCTGAATTTGATATTCTTCTTTTTCTGGCGGTTCTGAAACTGGACTCAAAATCAGGGTTTCTCGATTTTTCAATAGTCTGAATTCCTCGCAAAGAACCTGTTTTCCTGACTGTCCGTCCACTAAATCATAAATATCATTCCAGGCCGAAAAACCAAATTCATTCAGCCATTGGTATAAATATGATCTATAATTAGGAAGCTTTTTTAATTGATTCAAATCAAAATGAATGTCCTCTCCGGCTTCTTTTGCCACCTGCTGATACACCATAATCGAAGCATCTTCGACCATTTCTTTGGATTCCTGAAGAAAAGACTGTGTTTTCTGAAAGGCATTTAAAAAATTCGGATTAAGCTCTTTTAAAACCGGAACGAGATCATGGCGGATTTTATTACGCAGGTATTTATTAGAAGCATTACTGCTGTCTTCCCTCCAGCTGATATTATTTTCTTCCGCATATTGTTCAATTTCTTCTCTTGAAAAAGGCAGCAGTGGCCGAATAATTTTATCGTTCTGCTCCGGAATCCCGGTTAATCCGTCTAATCCTGTTCCTCGGGTCAGGTTGATCATAAAAGTTTCGAGATTGTCGTCGGCATGATGTGCTGTCAGAATATAATCGAAGTTTTTTTCTTCCAGAAGTTCGTAAAACCAGCTGTAACGAAGTTCTCTTGCTGCAACCTGTGTCGACAGCTTGTAATCTTTTGCAAAAGCCTCTGTATCAAACTGGGTTACAAAAACCGGAATAGCATTTTGATCACAATACTGCTGAATAAACTCCTGATCTCCAAAACTTTCCAATCCCCGAAGCTGAAAATTACAATGCAAAACGGCAATTTCACAGGAAAGCCGCTGTAACAAATGCAGTAAAACCATACTGTCTATCCCGCCGCTGACCGCCAGAAAAAGCTTCTTTTGAGTCAGGAAAGGAAACCTGGATTCGATATGGTTTTGAAATTTTGAAAACATCCGATAAAAGTAAAAAATTAAATTCTATCTATTTTTAAATGAAATGTTAAGCGGGTATTTTTTCTGCCGTTAATTTCGAAGCTAAAAAATTACTGCAGGACTTCGTGCATTGCCTTAGCTTTCAACAGGCATTCTTCGTACTCTTTTTCGGGAATCGAAAGTGATGTAATGGCACTTCCTACTGAAAATGAAACATATTGCTTTTCCTGATTATACAATATGCTGCGAATTACAACATTAAAATCAAAATCGCCCTCAGGAGAAAAGTAACCAACAGCACCACTGTAAAGTCCTCTTTTGGTTTCTTCAAGGTTTTCGATAATCTTCATTACCGAAATTTTAGGAGCTCCCGTCATACTTCCCATTGGAAAAGTAGTTTTTAAAACATCAACAGCCGAGTATTGCGGATCTAATTTTGAAGTGATTGTCGAAATCATCTGATGAACCTGCAGAAAAGAATAGATTTTACAAAGCTCGGCAACTTTCACAGTACCTTTTTGAGCGGTATGCGACAAATCATTTCGAACCAAGTCCGTAATCATGATATTCTCGGCGCGTTCTTTCGCATCTGATTCTAAAAACTCCTTTGATTTTTGATCTTCGGCCGGGTCTGCAAATCGTTTGGAAGTTCCTTTAATAGGTTGTGAAATAACCGTATCTCCTTCTTTTTTCAGATACCGTTCCGGTGAAGCCGAAAGTAAAAACTGTTTGTGATTTTTAAAGAAAACTGAAAACGGCGCTTTTGAAATTTCATTTAATTTCCAAAACTTTTCGAGTGGATCAATCACCACATTTTCAGCAAAAAACTCCATACAAAAATTCGCTTCATACATATCCCCTTTATGAATATGTTCCAGCATGGTATTTACTTTTTCAACGTATACATTTTTAGGAATACGCTGCTGAATTATAATCTCACTTATTGTTTCAAATGCTTTAAAATCGCTCTGAATAATCTCATTGAAATCATCTTCAACTTCATCATCACAAAGAAACAAATACTGCATTTCAAGCTGATTTCCTTTTAACGTCAATATCTTTTTAGGCTGAAAGAAAAACAAATCCGGAAATTCCAGTCCATCGTAATTATCAGACTCTAACTCTTCAGTATCGTTTTTGAGATCGTACGACAAATACCCGAAAAGCCAGTCTTTTGTGGTTTGCTGATACTGTTTTAAATCTTCAAAAGCATTCTCATAATCGGTTTTTAAAGACGTAAAAGCGTCTGCCGCCAGTATACAGTCAAAACTCGAATAAGGTTCCGGATAAGAATTACTGTCTAAAAAAGCGACTTCCCGAAATTGCTGTGCCCAGTTTAAAAGCTGCTGTTTAAACTGCTCCGGGTTGGATATAGGTTTAGTAACGGATACTCTCAAAAATGAATGGATTTTTAAATTTCAAAATTACAACAAAAAAATCCTTCGATAAATGAATGCTTAAAAATTATTGGCACACTTTTTAGTATATCGAATTTGTATTAATTCACGTGCATTTTAACAATACAGCCATTTTATTCAAATCAAAAAATCAATTTATTAATCAATTTTCTAAATCTTTATGAAAACATTTGCCAAATTAGGTTTGACCGCCCTGGTCCTTATTACTCTTTTATTTTCCTGCAAAAAAGCGGATTATGATGCTGCCGAGAGTGCCGATATGAAAATGGCAGCCGACAGTACTGCGATTTCTTCTTCGGCAGCCGTAGAACCACAGGGAAGCAAACAGAAATTTATCCGGACTGCGGACATTAAATTCAAAGTCAAAAATGTTGTGAAATCGACTTACGCCATCGAAAATGCGGTTCAGAGATTCGGCGGTTTTGTTACGTATACGAATCTGCAAAGCAATATCCATGAACAAATTAAAACCAAAATAAGTCTGGACAGCACGCTTGAAACCACCAAATATTCTGTCGAAAATAATATCACCATTCGTGTTCCCAACACCAGACTTGATACCGTAATTAAAACCATTGCCAAACAAATTGATTTCTTGGATTACCGAATTATAAAAGCCGATGATGTGTCTTTAAAAATGCTGGCCAATCAGCTTTCGCAAAAGAGAGCAGCTGTAAATCAAAAAAGAGTTGAACAGGCTATTGATTCCAAGGGCAAAAAAATAAATGATATTATGGAAGCCGAAAATACACTGGCGAACCAGAAAGAAGAAAATGACAACCGAACTATTGAAAATTTATCTATTGAAGACCAGGTCAATTTTAGTACGGTAACTTTACAGCTTTATCAAAATGAAACGATCAGACAGGAAGTAGCAGCAGGAGAAAAAGATCGCTCTTCTTATCAGCCCAATTTAGGAATTCAGGTTATCGATGCTTTAAAAAACGGCTGGTACATTTTACAGGCCATTCTAGTTTTCATACTGAATTTATGGCCCGTTATTTTATTAGCAGCCGGAGGATGGTTTCTTTACAAAAAATACATTAAGAAATAAGAAAACTGTTAACAAAACAGCAATTTTGTAATAAAAAAATCACTATATTTGATAGAGCTTTAAACTAATCCCAAAACAGAATACTATTGATTGTTGAATTCTCAATAAAATGATATTAAAAATAGTTTTTCATTTTATCAGAGCATTATAGATTTTGCATTTTCACCCATTAATTATATTGTTTTAACCTATTAAAATTCTAAGTATTATGAAAATTGCTACTATTATTGTCCGCGTTTTGATTGGTCTTTTGTTACTCTTTGCTTCTATTTCTTTTTTCTTCAAATTAGCCCCGGAACCAGAAACAACAGGAAATTTTAAGGCTTTTAATATGGGGTTAGTTGCTTCAACTTACTTGCTGCCGTTAGCCAAAACAGTTGAATTACTTTGTGGAGTTTCTTTTATTACGGGTCGTTTTGTAACCTTAGCTAACATTTTAATTTTACCAATTACAATCAACATCCTGTTCATTAATTACTTTTTACAACCAGAAGGTCTGCCTATTGCAGGATTACTTTTTCTTGGTAATTTGTTTTTAATTTACAGATATTGGGATAACTATAAAACCGTTTTCACTCCGTGATAACCTTTTTAGTCAAAAAAAAGAAACCCGGCACATATTCATGCCGGGTTTCTTTTTAACTTACTTTATCATGTTTTACCCAGATCAGGTCTGATACCTCATAACCTATTTCACGGGCTTTGATAAGAAAATCTGCTTTTACACTCTCCGGCATAGTAGTTTCTCTGGAAAGGATCCACAGATATTTTAAACTTTCACCGGCAACGAGTGCATATTTATAATCGCTGTCTACTGCTATCACATTATATCCGGAATAAAAAGGACCAAAAAATGAGACCTTAAGCATACCAACATTGTCTTTTTTGACAAATCTGGCTTTCCCGATGCTCTCTTCCCACTTGTCTTTTTTGACATCATAGCCCTTATTATCGACTTTTATGGTTCCATTCCCGTTAAGGGAATATTCAGCAGTAACATTATCTAAGTTTTTCTCCCATTTGTAATCTAACCTGGCAATCTCATACCATTTTCCTAAATATTTTTCTTTTTGAAAGTTGGCAACAGCTGCTGCTTTTTTGGGAATAGCAGAACGACTGCGGGAATAAAGAACAAATGCAATTCCTGTTCCTAACAAAACAGGCGCTATATATTTATTTTTCATAACGTATCTTTTTTATAATCATAAAGATAGCATCAGAATCATACATCTAATTTACAAAATTTTTCTTCAGGTTTATATTTTTCGGCTATTAAATTTAATCCCAAATAAAAAACCCGCCAGAATCGGATTCTAACGGGTTTTCAAAATTATTGTTTAACGTAAATTATACGTGTAAAGCTCTGTTTTCTGTTGCTGCCAATGCTGCTTCTTTTACCGCTTCAGCAAAAGTTGGGTGTGCATGGCTCATTCTTGAAATATCTTCAGCAGAAGCTTTGAATTCCATTGCTGTCACCGCTTCAGCAATTAAATCTGCTGTACGGGCTCCAATCATGTGAACTCCTAAAACCTCATCGGTTTTCTCATCAGCCAGGATTTTTACAAATCCGTCTAAGTCAGCACTTGCTCTTGCACGTCCTAATGCTTTGAATGGAAAACTTCCTGATTTGTATTTCACTCCGGCTGCTTTCAACTGCTCTTCCGTTTGTCCAACTGCTGCTACTTCCGGCCAGGTATACACTACACCAGGAATTAAATTATAATCGATATGTGGTTTTTGACCTGCTAAAATTTCAGCAACCATAACTCCTTCTTCCTCTGCTTTGTGTGCCAACATCGCTCCACGAACAACGTCTCCAATAGCATAGATATTTGGAACATTAGTTTGTAAATGATCATTTACTTCAACTTGTCCTCTGTCAGAGATTTTAACTCCAGCTTTGTCAGCGTTTAATCCGTCTGTGTATGGACGACGACCAACAGAAACTAATGAATAATCTCCCTCAAGAGTGATTGTTTCTCCTTTGGCATTTTCAGCCTGAACTACAACAACATCACCGTTTCTTTCAACTGATTTTACTTTGTGAGAAACGTAGAATTTCATTCCTTGTTTTTTCAATACTTTAGTCAATTCTTTAGAAAGAGCTCCGTCCATTCCTGGAATGATTCTATCCATGAATTCAACTACAGAAACCTGAGCACCAAGACGAAGGTAAACTTGTCCAAGCTCGATTCCGATAACTCCACCACCAATGATTACTAAGTGTTTTGGAACTTCTTTTAAAGCCAAAGCTTCAGTAGAAGTGATGATTCTTTCTTTATCAATTTTGATGAATGGTAAAGAAGATGGTTTTGATCCTGTAGCAATTACAGTATATTTTGCTTCGATAGTTTCTGATGTTCCGTCAGCTTTTGCAACCGCGATGTGAGTAGCATCAACAAATGAACCTAAACCATTGAAAACCGTGATTTTGTTTTTATCCATTAAATAATTGATTCCGCCTACAGTCTGATCAACAACAGCTTGTTTACGGGCAATCATTTTCTCTAAATTAATTTTTACATCACCGGAAACTTCGATTCCGTGATCTGCAAAATGAGCGATTTCTGAATAATGATGTGAAGAAGATAATAATGCTTTTGAAGGAATACAACCTACGTTAAGGCAGGTTCCGCCTAATGAATTATATTTTTCTACAATGGCAGTTTTGAAACCTAATTGTGCGCAACGAATTGCTGATACATATCCTCCGGGACCTGAACCTATAATGACTACGTCAAATGAACTCATAGTATTTTGTTTTTATTTTAGCGGTTACAAAATTAAGCAATAAAGTTTTGTTTAAAGTTTAATTTTCAATGTTTTTTGCGTGAAATTTTGGGTTGGGATTTTCTGCCACGAAGGCTCTAAGACGCAAAGTTTTTTTTGATTTTTTAATCTCGCAATCCCGATAGTAATCGGGAGCAGAGTCGCAAAGTATTCTCTCAAAGTATGTCATTTTTATTGAAAGGAGACTCAAACGATAACGAAATGACAAACATTGTGTTAGACGCACTGCAGTGCGTCTCTACAGAAAACCTTTGTCCCTTTGCATCTTTATCTCTTTGTACCTCTTAAAAAGAAATCACCGTCGAATTCTTAACTTCACTAATCATAAACATACTTTGCGTACTGCCGATGTGCTGCAATGAAGTCAGTTTGGTTACTAAGAACTCTCTATAGGCTTCCATATCTTTTACTAAAACTTTCAGAATATAATCATAATCACCACTTACGTGATGACATTCCAGAACTTCATTAAGTTTGATGACTTCGCTTTCGAATTTGGTTAGAAATTCTTTGGTATGCTGAATGAGTTTTAAATGACAGAAAACCACAAATCCTTTTTCGATTTTGGATTTGTCAACCAAAGCTGCGTAGTTTTTTATTATGCCTTCTCGTTCGAGTTTTTTGATTCGTTCGTAAACTGCTGTCACGGACAAATTGAGTTTCAAAGACAATTCTTTGTTTGTCTTTTTACTGTCGGTTTGAAGCAGAACCAGAAGTTTTTTATCTATTTCGTCAAGAATCATTTTGTTGATGGTTTTTAGTTGATTGTTGGTAGTTTCTTTTCAGATGAAAGAAAATCTATTTCGTTATACTTTTTGAATCAAATTTAGATTAAAAATCAAAACAAACACATTTTTATAGTTTTAAAATCTAAATTACAAACTAATAATTGATTATTTTTCTGATTCATTCTTACTTTGAATAAAATTTATTTTGAAAATGACTGCCCTAGCCCTGATAGAAGCGACATCCTTTTATGGTCTCGTTTTTTTCTAACGAGACCATAAAAGATATAGCGGATAGCAGGAAACAGCTTCTAAAAATTTATATGAAAACACAGGTTCATGGTCAAACAACTTGAAACCTGAAACTTGAAACAAAAAAACTAACTACTATGAAAAATTTCAACCCAGCAGACAAAATTCAGGATTTACAATACTTTGGCGAATTTGGCGGTGTGAATCCGTCGATCTCTGATTCTTCGACCTATACTTTTCTTTCGGCGAAAACCATGTTTGACACTTTTGAGGGCAATATGGAAGGCTGTTATTTGTATTCCCGTCATTCTTCGCCTAGTAATTTGTATTTAGATCAGGCTTTGGCGGCGATGGAAGGAACAGAAACAGCAAATGTTTCGGCTTCAGGGATGGGCGCGATTACACCTACTCTATTGCAATTGTGCGGTGCGGGAGATCATATTGTTTCGAGCAGAACTATTTACGGCGGCACTTATGCATTCCTGAAAAATTTCACACCAAGATTCGGTATTGAAACGACTTTTGTAGATATTACAAAACTGGATATTGTGGAGTCTGCAATTACGCCTAAAACAAAAGTTTTGTATTGCGAAACGGTTAGTAATCCACTTTTAGAAGTAGCTGATATTGCCGGCCTGGCTAAAATTGCTAAAAAGCATAATTTGAAACTGGTTGTCGACAATACTTTTTCGCCTCTGTCGGTTTCTCCAGCAAAACTGGGCGCTGATATTGTAATCCACAGTTTGACGAAATACATTAACGGGAGCAGCGATACTGTTGGCGGTGTGACTTGTGCTTCGAAAGAATTTATTAATTCGCTAAAAAACGTCAATTCAGGCGCCAGCATGCTTTTAGGACCAACAATGGACAGTTTACGTTCTGCAAGCGTAATGAAAAACCTCAGAACACTTCATATCCGAATTAAACAACACAGTCATAATGCGCATTTTCTGGCGGATATGTTTGAACAGGACGGCTTAAAAACGGTTTATCCGGGATTAAAAAGTCACCCGAGTCACGAATTGTACAAAACGATGATTAATCCTGAATATGGTTTTGGAGGAATGCTGACAATTGATGTGGGTTCTTTGGAAAAAGCAAATGAATTAATGGAATTAATGCAGGAACGAAATCTGGGGTATCTGGCGGTAAGTTTAGGTTTTTATAAAACACTTTTCAGCGCACCGGGAACTTCGACTTCTAGTGAGATTCCGCTAGAAGAACAAAAAGAAATGGGACTGACTGATGGTTTGATTCGTTTTTCTATCGGACTGGACAATGATATCCAGCGAACTTATGAAATGATGAAACAGTGTATGATTGAAGTTGGTGTTTTAAATTCCACACAGATTCGTAAGGAAGTTTATACAGAGATACACTAAATTTTTGTTTGCCGCGAATTCACGAATTAAATAATAAAAATTCGTGAATTCGCGGCCTATAAAACTACCTCGGCTCAAAATGCCGGAACGTCTGCCAGTATTTGTCTTTGTAGATTTCGTAGCTTATATCAAAAACACCGCTGTATTTTTTTATTAATTCGTCAGCTGCTTTCGTTGGTTTTCTAAAATCTTTACAGGTAAAAAATAATTCTCTTTTATTATCTGCCGTTTCTCTCCCCAGATTTAAAAATCCTTCAAAGTCTGGTAAAACACTTATTAGTTCTTCTTCGATTTCATCGAGCAGTTTATACATTTTTTCATCCGGAAGCCCGCCATTATCACAGTCATCAAAAGGAATTGCTACAATAAAAACCCAGGGATGTGATGCTTTTTTATCCCAATTCAAAAGTGTAGTATTCATTAAAGATAAAACTAAAGCTCCATCTTTTCTTTTTCCCTCATAATTAGCATAACCATCGTTTTCGGTGTTATGCCTTGTACCTTCGTATTTCTCAACAAACTCTTTTTCTCTCCAGATTAAATAGTCTTTTAATTTTTCTATCGGAATTAATTCTTCTTCGTTATTTTCTTTTCCTGTAACGGTAAGGTTATCGATCAGGGTAACAGAATGAAGTTCTCCTAAATAGTTATCCAAAAAGATATAAACTCCATTTGTTATTAAAGCCTTTTTTTCTTCTGTAAAATCATCATAAACAATGGTCAGGTCAATTTCGTCAGGATAGCTTTTATGTATTTTAGAATAAAACGTTACATTGTCTTTATTAAAATCAAAGTTCTCATAGCTAATACTTACATCTTTAATATCTGAAGCCGGTTTAAGAGCAGTAAATTTCCAGCCGTTAATTTGAGGCGCTCCCTTCACCAATTCTTCTATCGCATAAATGTTTTTAATTACTCCGTCTGGTGTAAGAATTAATTCAGCAGTCTGATCATCAAACATTCCGGTTAGAAAATAAATTCCTTCATGAATTTCATCCAGTTTTGGTGCCAATTTATCGAAAAAATCTTTATGGATAGTATCTCCTGTCTGAACCGTTTTAAAAAACTCTTTTTCATGTTTTAGAAACCAATTCCAGAAATCATTACACGATTGTATTGGCGTCTCTTTTTTACCCAGTATTTTATCCAGAAAACTCATGTATTGTTTATTAATTTTAATTTATTACCGGGAGCAAACTTAAGGAAAATGATTTTAAAAATATAAGAATAATTTTATAAAAAAATCAAAAATACAAAAAGCCGTTCTGAGTACTTCAGAACGGCTTTTCGGTATCATTTATAGCTCTTAATTTATAACTAAACTACATTAAGCTTACTATTTTTTCTACTGTAAGTAAAATAAATTATCAATCCGATTATCAGCCAAATCGTAAAATAAATCCAGTTCCATACACTTAATTCGGCCATCATATACAAACAGCAGATTAATCCTAAAAGCGGAATTAAAGAAAGATTTTTTCTAAATGCCCAAACGGCTAATCCAACCAAAACGAATAAGAAAATCCACATAGGTATTTTGTGTTTAAATAAACCAAAACCCGACTCATATTTGGCAGATTCGGCAATTGGAAGGCCTTTTACAACCTCAGCATATTTGGCATCGTCGTCCTGATATTGTCCTAATAAATGTTCTAGATCTGAAGTTTCAGCAGTTTTATTATTTACTTCGATACTTTCTAAATACTTGAAAACTTTTTCAGATTCTGACTTATCTAAAGAAGTAACAATCGAAGTAGCATCATAAATCTGCGGTTCGTTATTGATAAATGCCATGGTAGCTTTACTGTTGAAGGCAAATGCATAATACAATCCGGCAATCATTAATACTGGCAGAATGAATTTTGAATTGATATAAGGTGTCTTGAATTTTCCTCTTGGAATTTCAGGTTTGTTCTGTAATACCAAAACTCCGGCGCAAACCAGGACAAAGGCAAATAAAGTTCCGATACTGCATAAATCAGTTACCATGGTCAGGTTCAGAAACAAAGCCGGAACTGCTACCACAAAACCGGTTACAATAGTGGCAAATGAAGGCGTTTTGAATTTTGGGTGTACGGTAGAGAATTTCTTTGGCAGTAAACCGTCACGGCTCATACTCATCCAGATACGAGGCTGTCCCATCTGGAAAACCAGTAAAACACTTGCCATTGCTACTACGGCACTCACAGCAATAATACCTGACATCCATTTTAAGTCTAATTTATCAAAAACAAAGGCAAGAGGATCTCCCACATTTAATTCGTGATATTGTACCATTCCGGTTAAAACCAACGCTATGGCGATATATAAAAGTGTACAGATAATAATCGCCCACATCATTCCTCTTGGTAAATCACGCTGCGGATTTTTACATTCTTCGGCTGTTGTCGAAATGGCGTCAAAACCAATATAAGCGAAGAAAACTGCAGAAACTCCTTTTAAAACGCCTCCTACTCCATTTGGCGCAAAAGGATTCCAGTTCGCTGTATCTACATAAAATATACCTACCGCAATTACCAAAAGCACCACACAAAGTTTTACCACTACCATTAAGTTACTGGCATTTCGGGATTCTTTCATTCCTCTGTATACCAAAGCTGTAATCAGGATAATAATAAACAATGCCGGTAAATCGGTTACAAAGTGAAAAGAACCAAAAGTAGGTGCTGTTGTCCAGGCCGTATGTGCCTGCTGTAAAGCCACACTTAGGTTTTCGAAAGATTTCCCTCCTCGCATTAAAGCTTCGGCATCTTTAAATCCGTTAGAAGCAGTTAAATAATCCATCTGAATCCATTGCGGTAAATGAATGCCGCCGCTCTGGAGCAGTCCGGTAAAATAATCACTCCACGATATGGCAACCGTTATGTTCCCTACGGCATATTCCATAATCAAAGCCCAGCCAATAATCCAGGCAATTAATTCTCCAAAAGCTACATACGAATACGTATACGCACTTCCCGAAACCGGAACCATCGACGCAAATTCAGCATAAGCAAAGGCTGCAAAACTACAGGCCAGAGCCGTAAATAAGAATAAGAAAATAACAGCGGGCCCTCCGTCTGCACTGGCTTTTCCAATCGTACTAAAGATCCCTGCCCCAACAATAGCTGCTATTCCGAAAGCCGTTAAATCTCTGGTCGTTAAATGTTTTCCTAATGCATTATGACCGTCTGTTTCGTTCTGTGCCACCTGCTTCAGGATATCCTGTACTGTTTTCTTTCGGAATAAACTTGAAAATGCCATATATGTTTTACTGTTATAAATTAATTTAATTCAGTTCTTTTTGTTTTATTTTGCAAATAATGCAAATTTTATCGTTAAATCAAATTTATAAAACGATTTTGTTTCTTCGATAATTTTTATCATCAAAAATTAGAGAATAAAGTATATCAAAACTGCAGTCAAATTCACTCTTTTTTTTAAGAGAACAGAATAAAAACTATAAAATAAAAGCAGTCAGTAATTCCAAAAAAAGATAATATACGTTTACTTCATGGTAATATAAACGCACCCAAAAACCTCCGTCTCTATTATTTTTATAAAATTCTATTTCGTCTTTGATGGCAAAAAACCTGTGTTTCAGGGATAAAATCTTTTACATATAAAAACAGCAATAAAATACAGATAATTCTTAGATTTACCATTCTAACCGCAATGCTTAATTATGATCAAAACCTTTATATTATGAAGAAACTCCTTTTACTATTTTTATTAATCTCTTCCAGCATTTTTGCCCAGGAAAGCATTGACATTACGCAGTTAAACTGGCTGCCGGACTCACATCTGTTTTGGGTTAATGATCAGGGCAGTATTGTGGTATATGATGCCGATAAACTAACTCAAAAAAATACTATCCTGACAGCAGATCAATTAAAAAATTCCGGTTTTTCAGGAGAAATAGAACAATTGGTCTGGAACGAAAATAAAACCAAAGTACTGGTTTATACCAATTCTAAAAAAGTATGGAGAGCCAATACTAAAGGAGATTACTGGTATTTCGATTTAAAAACCGGAAAAGGAAGACAATTAGGAAACAATCTCCAAAAATCATCTTTAATGTTTGCCAAGTTTTCAAACGATAATGAAAATGTGGCTTACGTTTCTAAACACAATATTTATCTGGAAAATCTAAATTCCGGAAAAATAACGCCTTTAACCACAGACGGGACCGATAAAATTATCAACGGAACTTTTGACTGGGTGTACGAAGAGGAACTTGCTGCACGTGACGGTTTCAGATGGAGCCCTGACGGGAAAAGCATTGCATTCTGGCGTGTAGATGCATCAAACACAAAATTCCATTTAATGATCAATAATACAGATGCACTTTATCCTTTTACTATTCCGGTTGAATATCCTAAAGCCGGAGAAAAACCTTCCTCTGTAAAAATCGGCGTAATTGATATTGCTTCCTTACAAACCAACTGGCTGAATATTCCGGGAGAACCAGACAATAATTATTTAGTCCGAATGCAATGGACTAACAATCAAAATGTGATGGTTGTGCAATTAAACAGAAACCAAAATCAGGTTTCCTTCTATAAATGCGACACCAAATCCGGAAAAGCCGATTTATTGTACCAGGAAAAATCAGATGCCTGGATCGATGTATTTGATATTTCCTCAGGAGAATATGATACTTTTCCCTGCCAGTTTGTAGATAACGGAAAAGCTTTTTTATGGAGTTCAGATGCTGATGGCTGGATGCACGTTTACAAAATCAGCAGTGATGGAAAAAAGAAAGAATTAATTACAACCGAAAATTTTGATGCTTATTACAAAGCTTATAATCCGGACACAAAATCGATTTATTTTATAGCAAGTCCAAAAGATGCAACACAGCGCTATTTGTACGAAACCAATCTGAATACCAAAAAAACAAAACGGGTTACCCCAAAAGAATTTGAAGGCACAAATGAATACCGTTTTTCTCCAGACGGAAAATATGCTATGCATACTAATTCTAATATCAATCGTGATTATAACAATCGTTTAGTCGCACTCTCAGGTCATAAAAAAATATACCCGGCTGCTCCCGATTCTTTTACTGCTCCAACACGTAATTATACCCTGGAGAAATTTAAAGTTAAAACGGTTGACGGCATAGAAGTAGACGGAATCATGGCTAAACCTTTGAATTTTGATCCTTCAAAAAAATATCCTGTCTTTTTTTATGTGTACGGAGAACCTGTTGCATCTGTAGCCAATGATGAGCCGGTTTTTCATCCTGTGATTACCGCACTTGTTCCAGAAGGTTACATTGGAATAGCCATGGATAATCGCGGAACTCCTCTAATGAAAGGTACAAAATGGAGAAAATCGATTTATAAAAACATCGGGATTATCAATACACATGATCAGGCTATGGCAGCTAAAGAGGTTTTAAAATGGAACTTTATAGATGCTGACAGAGTAGCTGTTCATGGCTGGAGCGGTGGAGGTGCTGTAACCTTAAATTTAATGTTTCAGCATCCGGAAATTTACAAAACCGGAATAGCGGTTGCCGCTGTTAGCGACCAGCATTTTTATGACAATATTTACACAGAAAGATACATGGGATTACCAGACGAAAACGAAGCTGCTTATGAAAAGGCTTCTCCGGTAACTCATGCCAAAAATCTGAAAGGGAATTTGTTATACATTCACGGAACCGGCGACGATAATGTACATTACAAAAACGCAGAAGTTTTAATTAATGAATTAGTCAAATACGATAAAATGTTTGATTTAATGATTTATCCAAATCGTTCTCACAGTATTTCTGAAGGCGAAGGAACCAGAAAACATCTTTTTGATACTTTTATCAAATACATAAAAGAGAAATCTCCTCCGGGAGCTAAATAATCGAGAGCCTTTATTCTGTAAGCCTTATTGTATAAAAACGATAAGGCTTACTTATTTTAGCCACAGATTAAAATGATTAACAGCTATTTTTTTATTTCTATCTAAAATTAAAATCTGCCTAAATCCGCAGAATCTGCGTAAAATAATAAATCTTGTTTATATGTTTCTCCCGCAGATTTGGCAGATTGAACAGATTCTTATTGCAGCCAAATGATTGACACAGATCTTTTATATTAAAATCTTAAAAATCTGCTGAATTTGGATAAAACAAAAAACATCTATTCTGCCACGGATTAAAATGATTAACACAGATTATTCAATATTTATTTCACGCCGATTTAAAAAGATTTAAGCAGATAAACGCAGATTTTTTTATTTCTAATCTAAAATAAAATCTGCCTAAATGTGCAAAATCTGCGTGAAATAATAAATCTTGTTTATATATTTCTCTCGCAGATTTGGCAGATCAGGCGGATTCTTACCGCACAAAAAAATTGACACAGATCTTTTATTAAAATCTTAAAAATATGCTCAATCTGTAGAATCTGCGAGAAACAAAAAGTATCTATTCTGCCACGGATTAAAATGATTAACACAGATTATTAAATATTTATTTCACGCTGATTTAAAAGATTTAAGCAGATAAGCGCAGATTTTTTTATTTCTAATCTAAAATAAAATCTGTCTAAATCTGCCAAATCTGCGTGAAATAATAAATCTTGTTTATATATTTCTCCCGCAGATTTGGCAGATTGAACAGATTCTTATTGCTGCCAAACGATTGAAGCAGATCTTTTATATTAAAATTTTAAAAATTTGCTGAATTTAGGAAAAACAAAAGACCTCTACTCTGCCACAGATTAACTGATTAACACAGATTAAAAAACGTAATACATTCTTCAAAAATCCTAATAATCCTTTTAATCTGCGGCAAACCTTTTTTTATCTTTGCGAACTTTGCGTAAACCTTTGTGAACTTTGCGGTTAAATCTTACTCCTGCCAGTTTCTAAAAATACTAAGCAAATGCACAACGTTAAATCACATCTTATTAAATTAGTGTAATCAGCGCAAAGTATAGTTCGTGTAATCCGTGTAATTCGCGGCTAACTTTTTAAACAGCTTCTCAAAATACTCACGGGATGCTGGGCTTCCCGTTTGGTTCCATCGTAAATCTGGTGGCGGCAGCTCGTTCCTGCTGCGGCAATTTTTACGTTTTGGGCGGTGTTTCGCACTTTTGGAAAAAGCGTGTCCTCTCCCATCTGCATACTCACTTTATAATGTTCTTTTTCATAACCAAAAGATCCTGCCATTCCGCAGCAGCCCGAATTGTAAATCGTAACCGTAGTATTTTTAGGAAGGTTCAGCATGGCAAAAGTTGCTTCAACAGAACTCAGTGATTTTTGATGACAGTGTCCGTGGATTTTAATTTCTTTGGTTTCTTCAGAGAATGAATCCGGTGTTATTTTTCCGTCGATGATTTCTTTTTTAAAGAATTCTTCAATCGTGAATGCATTTTGAGATAGTTTTTCTGCAGCTTCTTTATCATCGGCTAAACGAAGATATTCATCCCTGAAAGTCAGAATCGCCGAAGGTTCAATTCCAACTAATGGTGCATTCGCCAGGACCAAATCTTTAAAAACAGTTACGTTGTGATTCGCTATCTTTTTTGCTTCTTCCAAAAATCCTTTCGAAAGATAGGTTCTGCCGCTTTCTTCATGATCAACCACCAAAACCTGATAACCTAATTTAGTCAGTAATTCAAAAGCATCAATTCCGATATTTACATCATAATAATTCGTGAATTCATCTACAAACAAATACAATCTTCCATTTGGAAAATCTGTTTCAGCAGGTTTATGATGGGCATGCCATTTTCTAAACGTCTTTTTTGCCAGTAACGGAACCTGTCTTTCGGGAGCAATTCCCATTGATTTTTTAACCAGGGACTGATTCGAAATAAAATTCGTAACCGACGGGAATATACTTCCCATTTTATTCAGTCTGGCGTTATTGGCAAAAATCTTGTTTCGGGTCGAAAATCCGTTCGCTTTTTGGTATTGGTATAAAAATTCTGCTTTTAGAGTGGCAACGTCTACGTTACTGGGACATTCGCTCGCACAGGCTTTACAGCTTACGCACAACTCAAAAACTTCGTATAATTCTTTCTGGTCAAACTTGTTTTCTTTTTCAGAATACGTCAAATATTCCCGTAATGCATTCGCTCTCGCACGGGTCGTTTCTTTCTCATTTCTCGTTGCACGATAACTCGGACACATCGCTCCGCCTGCTGATGGCATTTTTCGGCAGTCACCGGAACCGTTGCATTTTTCGGCAGCGCGCAAAATGCCTAAACTATCTGAAAAATCCTGAAACGTTTTAATATCCGGTTCTATCCTTCCTGAAATTACACGATGGTTTTCGTCCATTTTCAGGGCATTGACAATCTTCCCGATATTGAGAACCGAATTAGGGTCAAATGCCAGTTTAATTCGTTTGAGCAGTTCATAATTTTTCTCACCAATCATAAACGGAATAAACTCGCCTCGTACAATTCCGTCACCGTGTTCACCACTTAACGACCCTCTGTATTTTTTTACCAGATGCGCTACTTCGGTCGCAATGGTCCTGAATAATTTTAAATCAGATGTTTTCTTCAGATTCAAAACCGGACGCAGGTGCAGCTCTCCCGCACCGGCATGTGCGTAATAAATCGCTTCCTGTCCGTGGCTTAACATCATGGCCGAAAATTCTGCAATGTAAGCCGGTAAATCGCTTAATTCAACTGCTGTATCTTCAATAGAATCAGCTGCTTTATCATCGCCTACAATACTTCCTAAAAGTCCCAGTCCGGCTTTTCGCAGTTCGTTGGCTTTATCAATATCCGGTCCGTAAATTTTAACGCTCGCATATCCAAAATGATGTTTTTCCAAATCGGCGATTAAAGCATCGGCTTGTTTTTCGGCATCTTCCAGTGTATGCGATGCGACTTCAAAAAGCATAATGGCTTTGGGTTCGCCCACCAGAAAGAAACGGTTTTTAATATGTTCCCTATTGGTTTTGGTACAATCCAAAATCGTGTCATCGATCATTTCACAGGTGTACAAATGGTGTTTCATCGCCACTACAACAGATTCCAGCGATTCCTGAATCGTATGATAATGTGCCACAACCATAATGTTATGTACCGGCGGTAAATCATCGACTTTTAAAGTAATCTCGGTTGTAAAAGCCAGGGTTCCTTCGCTTCCGCAAAGCAGTTTCCCAAGATTGATTGTGGGTTCTGTTCCGCCAAATAATTCTGATTTTAACAGAATATCAACGGCGTAACCCGTATTTCGTCTGTGAATTTCCGGTTTCGGAAACTCTTTTATAATTTCTTCCTGGTTTTCTTTTACCGAAAGTTCATCGTAAACGCTTTTGTAGATTTTATTTTCCAGCGAATCACCCTTTGTTTTTTCGATAAATTCTGCTGATGTGAGTTCGCCAAAAGCTACTTCGGTTCCGTCACTTAAAATCGCTTTTACTTCCACAATTTTATCACGGGTCACGCCATAACGAATCGAAGTCGTTCCGGATGAATTATTGCCCACCATTCCACCAATCATGGCACGATTTGAAGTCGATGTCACGGGAGAGAAAAATACGCCGTAAGGTTTTAAAAATAAATTCAGTTCGTCTCGAATCACACCCGGCTGAACTGTAACCGTTTTTTTCCCGGCATCATAACCTATTATTTTGGTAAAATGTTTGGAAACATCTACCACCAGTCCGTCGCCAACGGCTTGTCCGGCCAGCGAAGTTCCCGCTGTTCTGGGCGTAACCGAAATATGATGCTGAGCCGCAAAACGAATTAATCTGCTGATATCTTCCTTTGTTTTAGGCAAAGCGACTGCATTCGGACGAATCCGGTACACCGATGCATCTGTCGAATAAAGTGTTTTATGAAGATCATCATATAAAAGTGTGCCTTCTAATGATGCTGATAATTCCTGCAGCTCTTTGAGTATTGACATTCCAGACTAAATTTATTGCCTACAAAAATAGTTTTTTTTAAGCTACAGCCATTCAAAGAAACAAAGGTTCTGAGGTTTTCTTTTTGGGATCCGGGATTTAAAAAAACCGAAATTTTAATTGGGGCAATCTACTTCTATACCGTAATATCTTATACAATTCATTTCTTTTTCCTTCTTTTTTTGAAAAATAACTATTTATATTTAGCCTTAAATTCTTTTAAAAATATAAAATGGCTACAGACGGAGTAAAAATAATCGATGGCGATTTAGCACGTGACACTTACGGACAAATAATGGATTTGTATGATAGTGAAGCCAGTATCGAAACGATTCAAAAAGAACTGCCTTTTATAAAAGAAGATTACGGAGAAGAATCTGATTTCTATCACGAAATTTTTGTCACTGCCTACGCCCTTGCTTTTTGGGAAATTGGAGAAATGACAGAGAAAATTCTGGAAGAAGTAAAACGGGTTATCGATTTGAAGGCCGGAGTTAATCTCTGGACAAATGAATGCGATGTTAACGAAGGAAAGAAACGCCAGAAAGAACTTGATAAACTTTTAAAAAAAATAAGCCAGCCTAATTTAAAAATCAGAAAAAGAAAGAAATTCAGAATCATTAAAAATCTTTATTTCCAACCCGATGACTTACTGGCTTTTCAACTTTCAGACCAAAATTATTATGCTGTAATTTGTGCCAAAGTAACGCAGCAGCGCGGACAATGCACTTACGATCTGGTTGCTACAACTTATAAAGGAAAAGATAAACCAACGGTAGAAACCTTAAAGTCCTGTTTTATTGCCGGGCGAAAAATTGGATCAGGTTTTGACTGGAGAATAACTCTGGAACAGCAGCCCAATGTTGATGAAATATGGGAATATGTTAATCAGGATAATTTTTTCTTTGGGCTTCCCTATCATTTGGTTACACATAAAAATATTATTTCCTTTAAAGAAAAATTTGAAGTTGTGGGAAAACTAAAAATTAAAGAAAGTTTTAAAAAAGACGGAGGTTATGGCTATGAGTCTTCATTTGATCGATTTGAAAGCATCTTTAGTGACCTTGATAATCATTTTAATACATTTCGAGTGCAAAAATATCCTGTAACTTTACTTTGTGAATTTTAAAAACATATTATTTTTCTTATTTTAAAATCGTTATTTACTATATTTGTTTTTCTTAAACTACGACATTAAGGATTTTATAAAACTGCTTTTGTTATAAATAGCAAGGGCTTAATTCATCAAACTGTCTAGTTATGAGCACTAACAAACTCTCCAAAGAAGCCGAAAACAGGCTAATTACTTTCTTTAATCAAACCGTACCTCCGGAACAAATGGCAAAAGCCATACGACAGGTCAATTTTGTACTGGCTTTAAGTCTTATTCGGGAACACGAAACCCCGCAGCAGGAAATAACCAAATTAGAAAAAAGCTTTTACTGGCTCAATGAACTGGCTGAAATTTTAAATCCTTATTTGGAGTTGGAGTAGAATTTTAAAAGCAAACCCTTGGTTTTTGAAATCGAGGGTTCTCTTTTAGTAAATGATAAACTTTGTGGGCTATGAGTTTGATTTCTCGTTCCTCGAAAGGACAAACAGTACTAATAATTATCCACGTTCTTCTAAAAAACGTTCAAAACTTAATTCTTTATAAGGAGCTTCAATTTTAAACCAATGTAATTTCTCTTCGTTTTGTATCCATTCGTTAAAAACTTCATTTGCATTATCATCTCTATACCAATGAACTCCTTTTTTTAAAATAAAATCATCAAATAGTATTTCATCAATGCGATAAATATCACTATCAAAATTCATTAATTCGAGAATGTTTTTTTCAAAATTTAGAACTCTTTCATAATAAATCTTATGATTTAAAAATTGACTATATTTAATAGACAGCCAAATGAAATTAACTTTTCCTTCAAAATAAATTGTAATCCCTTCGTTTGCTATATTCCCTTCAAAAACGTTAAATTCAAATCCTTCATCTGAATCCATTTTATAAAAGATAGAACCCCTAAATTTTTCAATATTATGCTTAATAATATCATATAATTCAGAATCATTTCTATTTATTTTATACAATATTAAATGCATAATTCAGATTTAAAATAAGTTCCCATTCCTTTATTTTGAAAATAAATTAATAATGTACGGACAAACTATTGTTATTTCTCATAAAAATAAAAAACGCCACAATCAAAAGCACACAAAAAACAAGCGATCCGGATCGTAAAAGTTTGTTCATTTGGTTTGGAATTTCAAAAGTGAGTGCAAACAAATAGAAGAAAAGGCCAACAATAAAGAGGACAAAAGTGGTGACGATCATATAAATTTTGCCTTCGCCAATAAGACTTTGGTTAAGCCTGAAAATCTCATCAATCATGAAAAAGAAAAAAATAACAAACCAAAGCCAGTATAAAAACTGGAAAATATACGCTAATGTTGATTTCATACTTTATTTGAATAAGATTTAGGGAGAAAATCAGGAAATAATAGGCAATATTTACTCTACAATGATTTTGTCGATTTTAGCTCCAAAAACAGAATTTTTAATTATGGATAAAGATTCGTTTATATACTCTTTGGCTATTTGAACACTATTTTCAGAATGGGCCTGAAAATCAAGTACAATACTATTGTCTTTAAAGTCTGAAACATAAACGTTTTTGTCTCTTTTAAAAATGGTTAGTATTTCAGTTTCTTCTTCAGGATTCCATTTTTCTTTTCCTTCAAATGTAATGACCAGATCTGGAAAATTAGTGTAGTTAATTTCCAGTTCAAACGAATTATTTAAATTGTCCGTTTTTTTAGGCTTTTTATATTTTATGTACTGTTTTAATTCTTCAGTTGGAAAATCGGAGCAAAAATAAAAATCAATTTTTCCTTCGACATTCTGTTTATGCATTTCAAGCTTGTTTTCAAAAAAATCAGACTTCCAGCAAATGGTTATTTGTCTTGAACGGGAATCAGGACTGATAATTTCAGCATTACCAAAAACATAATTATCCTTTTCCCTAATTTCTATTTCCTGCATTCCCAGAAATAAATTGTAAAAATATTTATCAAAAAGATTCTCATATTCCAGTTTCTTTATAAGTCGTTCTCCTAATTGTTTCGCTAACTCTTTTTTAAAACTTTCTGAAAACCCATACTCCTCTTGATTATAATAAGAAACCCAATCTTCCATCCAATATTTTTTAAATTAATCTTTAAATCGTTACTTTTTTCCAAAAATCCTGGTATTCAAATCCTGTTCATTCACCATATCATTCATGAACTGAGTGATCAAAAGATCATCAGTAAATAAGTAATTGCATGGCAAATGGCTATGGTTCGAAATTTAATTCGGTCTGGAAACAAATATATAAAAACAGCGGTAAGTTTTATTGATAGTCTATTCTTTTGTTGAAACACCTGTAAACACAGTCTTTAAAGCCGAATTAAAACAAACAGGAACTATAGCTTTTAAAATGGAATAACGCTTAAAACAAAATCAAGATTTTACACACAGCATCTATTTGCTGAAACGAGTACACACCAAAAACGATACTTCTATACGTTTGGAACCACTTAAGCGTAAATAATTTTTAAGGTTTACTTATATTTACATACAAAATAATCCCATTTTAGCGTTAACAAAGCATTTTTTTAAGATCAGGATAATAAATGAATAAAAACATAAGCGCCCTTTACAAAATCGCTCAAAAAGACACCCGAAAAATACTGGGTTTAATGTCCGGTACTTCGCTGGACGGACTCGATTTGGCACTTTGTGAAATTACAGGCGAAGGCAGTGATACAGTTGTAAAAATCGAACAATTTGAAACGATCGATTATAACGACGATATTAAAACGGAAATACGAAAAGTGTTTGCACAGAAAACCATCGATTTTCAACATTTGGTTGTTTTAAACGAATGGATTGCAGATTTACATGCCGGAATGATAAACGATTGTCTTGCAAAATGGAATATTCCGGCTGCCGAAGTGGATTTAATCGCTTCGCATGGACAAACGGTTCTGCATGCACCCAAATTTTTACATCAGCAGGAAAAATTCCCAAATGCCACTTTACAGATTGGCGACGGCGATCATATTGCGGTAAAAACCGGAATTATCACTTTATCCGATTTCAGACAGAAACATGTTGCTGCCGGCGGCGAAGGCGCACCTTTGGCCGTTTATGGCGATTATTTATTGTTCAGTAAAAATGGCGAAAACCGAATCATGCTGAACATGGGCGGCATAGCCAATTTTACCTACTTACCTGCTTCACAAAACGCCGGCGACGTTTTTGTAACCGATACGGGAACTGCCAATACGCTGATTGATATTTTTACCAAACAGTTTTTCCCTGAAAAAAGCTTCGATAAAGATGCCGAAATCGCTAAAAAAGGAACTGTAAATCCAGCACTTTTAAACGAACTGAAAAGCAATCCCTTCTTTAAAAAAAGCTTCCCAAAAACGATTGGACAGGAATTGTTCAATCATGAATTTGTGAATTCGGCTTTGGTTAAATTGGGTTTACAGAACATTTCGGCACCAGATTTGCTGGCGACTTTAACACGCCTGAGCGCCGAAACGATTGCCGAAGCGGTTTTGTTTGTCGTAGAAAATACTAAAACGCCAATCGAAGAGTTTACAGTGTATATGTCCGGCGGCGGCGCACGAAACCCATTATTGGTGAACTGGTTACAGGAATTACTATCGTGTAAGTTTGAAAAAAGTGACGTTCTGGGAATATCAGGCGATGCAAAAGAAGCCGTTTTGTTTGCGGTTTTAGCCAATGAAACTGTAGCAGGAGGAAATTATAATTTTGGTTCCCAAAAAGGAATTCCGTCTGTAACCATGGGGAAAATTTCGTTTCCGGATTAAAAAATCAGCCACAAATTCACAAATTTATTGATAATCTCTGCGAATAATATAGTATTAAACGAATTATACGGATTGATTATGTTCAAACATTAAAAAAATAATTCGTGAATTCGTGGCAGAAAAAAAATTAAACCTATTTTTGGTTCTTGTTAAAATAAACATTTGAAATGCATAAAAATCAGCACTTACTATACTCTTTCATACTTTTATTCTGCTTTGGATGGAAATCTCTGTCACAGGAAAAAATAATGCATCCCAAAAATGAATTTAGAGGAGTGTGGATTGCGACCGTAGTAAATATCGACTGGCCAAAAACTGCCGCAGATATTGTCGAAAAAGAAAAAGCAGATTATTTAGAGATTTTAAATGCCTATAAAAAATTAAACTACAACGCGGTTATCGTTCAGATCAGAACTGCCGGTGATGCTTTTTATCCGTCAGAATTGGCGCCCTGGTCCCGTTTCCTGACAGGAAAAGAAGGCGTGGCCCCGAATCCGTATTACGATGCACTGGCCTGGATGATCGAAGAAGCCCATAACAGAGGTTTTGAATTTCATGCGTGGCTGAACCCATATCGCGCCACTTTTGATTTAAATAAAAACCTTTTAAATCCAAATCATGATATTTTCAAACATCCGGAATGGATGATTGAATACGGCGGCAAATATTATTATGATCCTGCCTTACCTGAGGTACAGTCCCATTTAACCAAAGTGGTAAAAGAAGTCGTTGATAAATATGATATTGATGCCATTCATTTTGATGATTATTTTTATCCCTATGCCGTTCCCGGAAAAGTATTTAACGACACGGCTTCTTACAGAAAATACGGAACAGGTTTAAGTCTTGCCGACTGGCGCCGGGCGAACGTAAGCAACTTTGTACACAAAATCTCAACTACTATAAAAGCCAGTAAACCCTGGGTACAGTTCGGAATTAGTCCGTTTGGGGTTTGGCGGAATAAATCGCAGGATTCGAGAGGTTCTGAAACACAATCGACTTCTAATTACGACGATTTATATGCCGATCCGGTTTTATGGATGGACCAAAAATGGATCGATTATATCCTGCCGCAATTGTACTGGAGTATGAACAATCCTAGAGCTTCTTATTCGAAACTGGTAAAATGGTGGTCAGAGAACTCTAACAATACTGCTATTTATATTGGTCATGCTTCTTATAAAATCAGGGGCGACGGCGATAAAAGCTGGAATTTTGCCATGGAAATCCCAAATCAGGTAGATTTTGCCAGAAGTTTCAAAAATGTTTCCGGAAGTGCTTATTTCAGCGCCAAATGGTTTATGGATAAAAATTTCGATGTGGTGCGCCTTTTACAGGATAATCAATATAAATATCCGGCCATTCCGGCAGCAGTTCCGAATTTAAAACGTATTATAATCGATAATCCGGTTTTTACTGAATTTGAAAAAGACAGTTTAAAATATACTTTTAGTATTAAAAGCCCGCTTAATACCAAAGTACGTTATATCGTGATTTACGGCGGCGAACATGTTTCAAAAGTGAATACGAATGATGCGACGAAAATAATTGACAAGGTAAGGGCTGTTGAAAAAGACGGTGTCATTTCATTTTCGATTCCGGCCGAAAAAATCAGAATGTACAAAGCTTGTGCTGTGACATTTATTGACTATTTTGCAAACGAAAGCACACCCGCTGCTGCCGATATAAAAAAGAATTTTAAAATCTATTCACCTGCCCAGCCTAATGAAGACAGATAACAAACCCTGGTTCTGGATCCCGCTTCTGAACTTTGCGTCCGGACTGCCATACGCCGTAATTATTTCCGTTTCGGTAATTATGTACAAAAATTTGGGGATCTCCAATGAAGATATCGGCGTTTACACCAGTTTGTTATATCTGCCGTGGGTAATCAAACCGCTTTGGAGTCCGTTTATAGAATTAACGGGAACCAAAAGAAAATGGTTTTTATCTATGCAGCTGCTCATTTCGATCGCCTTTTTATTAGTTGGATTTACAATCCCGACCAATGGCTTTTTTATGATGACACTGGCTATTTTTTGGGTTGCTGCTTTTGCTTCGGCATCCAATGATATTGCCAGCGACGGTTTTTATTTATTGGTTTTACCCGAAAATCAGCAGTCATTTTTCCTGGGGATCAGAAGCACTTTTTACCGCCTTTCCTTATTAGCAGGAAACGGGTTAATTGTGCTTTTTGCCGGTTATCTGGAACATAAATATGGTGATAATACCAAAGCCTGGTCCTATACCATGATTGCGGTAGGTTTATTAATGACTTTTATTACGATTTACAATTTCTTTTTTACACCAAAAAATGAAATCAATATAGCAAAAAACAATAAAGAGGTACATCATCAAAATTTCGGAACCATCTTTATCAGTTTCTTTAAGAAAAAACAAATTGGATTAGTTCTGGCTTTTATCCTGGTTTTCAGATTAGGAGAATCGCAATTGCTTAAAATGCTGAGCCCGTTTTTGCTGGACAAAAAAGAACTGGGCGGAATGGCTTTAGATACCGAAGCTGTTGGAATTATCTATGGAACCTGTGGTGTCGCTGCCTTAACAATTGGCGGAATTCTGGGCGGTATTGCTATCTCAAGACAAGGTCTTACCAAATGGATGTTTCCTATGTTTCTGGCGATGCACCTGCCTATTATTGGTTTTATTTTATTAGCATTTTTTCACCCCGCATCAATTTATTACATTTATGCCGTTGTAATTTTAGAACAATTTGGTTACGGATTTGGTTTTACGGCCTTTATGATGTATTTGATTCATGTGGCCGAGGGAGAATCCAAAACAGCACATTATGCACTGGCAACCGGATTTATGGCATTAGGAATGATGCTTCCGGGAATGTTAAGCGGTTATATACAGCAATATTTAGGCTATCAGAACTTCTTTATCTGGGTTTTAATAGCTACGATTCCAGGTCTTATTTTATCACGTTTTTTAATTTTCCCGAAAGATTTTGGGAAAAAATCCGAAGAAGTTTAACCCCAAATCAAACTCTTACATATGGAAATCAATGAAAATCTGCAGGTCGAACGCAACCTGAAAGGAGCTGAGTTCGAAAAAACCGGAAATCTTGAAAAAGCTATTGAGTTATATGAAGAAAATGTTGCAGAAGGCTTTAAAGGAAACCACCCTTATGACCGACTGGCTACGATTTACAAAAACCAAAACGATCTCGACAATGAAATCAGGGTTTTAGAAAAAGCGATCGTGGTCTATGAAGAAATCACTGTAGAAGACCGGCTCGAAGGACTTCCTAAACTTTTTCGCTTTAAAAACCGACTGGAAAAAGCTCTGGAAACCAAAAAGCAGCTTGCCAAACAAAAGAAAACAAAACTGAAATAAAAAAACTCAATTCTATTTTTAATCTCTTTGTAACCGCATGACACTAAAACTAAAGCTATTGTCAACAGCTGCGATTTTGCTGCTGGTATTTTCATGCGGCCAACCGAATAAAAAGAAAGGATCCGATCAGGAAAAACTGGTACAAACCGAAAAAGAGGAAGAAATTGAAGAAAAAACGGAAGATGACAGTTTAGAGCTTGAAAAAGTCTTATCTGATGCTTTAAAAATTGCTGAACAAAACAGCCACAAGAATACATTTCAAAAAAAAATTACCATTTCGTCCGGACTTGAAGTCGAACTAAATCTGGATCATCATTTCACAAAAGACTATCAGCATTTAATTATTCACAGATACGGCTCCTACGGAGTTTACATTGATATTTATTCAAAAGCCGATCGTAAATTTGAAAAGGTTATCTCCTATGAGATAGAGAACATTACCTATCGCAATGATACCATCAGGGATATTAACGGAGACGGATTAAAAGATTTTGTTGTAGAATGGTACGGTGCAATTGGCTGCTGTTTAAAAGCTTTCAGCGATGTTTATCTCTTAAAAAAGGATAAAAAAACATTTTCAAAACAATTTGAATTTATCAATCCTACCTTTTCTCCACAGGAAAAAATAATAAGAGGTGTCGCATACGGACACGCAGGGTACACTAATATGTACAAATACCAGTGGAATGGCGAAGCAGTAGATACCTTAGAGTCTGTAACGTATGAAATAATCAACGAAATTGAGAAAACGGGAAAAGTACTTGTCTCCAAAAACAATCCGGCTACGAATAAAGAAACAGTCGAAAAACGAAACACTGTACCTATTGAATATACTACAATTGAAGGTTATGACTGGTTTACCGGAAAAGGTTATCAATAATAAAACAAGAAAATGACTAACTTAAAACGAACTAATTCTGATGATCCGGATTTTATAAAGCTCGTAGCTTTGTTAGATCAGGAATTGGCCATTCGGGATGGAGACGATCATGCTTTTTACAATCAGTATAATAAAACTGATAAAATAAAACATACGATCGTTTATTACGAAAACGACATTCCTGCCGGCTGCGGTGCTTTTAGGGAAAAAGAAAGCGGTACAACCGAAATCAAAAGAATGTTCGTTCATCCTGACCATCGCAAAAAAGGAATTGCTTCTGCCATTTTAAAAGAACTTGAAATCTGGGCCAAAGAAGTTGGTTATACCTATACCATCTTGGAAACTGGAAAAAACCAGCCGGAAGCCATCAGCCTATATCAAAAATTACATTACACCATAATTCCCAATTATCCGCCTTATGAAGAGATGGATAATAGTGTCTGCATGAAAAAGACTTTATAATAATGAAAATTACAGCCGAAGCATTACGACAAAGAATAGGACAATTCTTTTTTCCAGCCGTATTTATTAACGATACAGAAGAAAATATTCAGGAAACCGAACGTTTAATCAAAGAACACAATATTGGCGGACTGACCTTTTTTCACAGTCGTGCAAGTGCGGCAACCAATTATGAAAGCAAGAAAAAAGTTGTTTTTAACGATGACAGCTACGAAAAAATTAAAGCTTTAATCGTTCGTTACCAAAAAGCCGCTTCTACTCCCCTTTTAATCAGTATTGATGCCGAATGGGGATTGGCTATGCGTATCGAAAAAACACCGCAATATCCGTATGCGATTACCCTTGGTGCTTTACCAGAAAACAAATCAAATCTGGTTTACAAAACTGGAAAACAAATTGGTTTAGATTTAAAAGCAGCCGGAATTCAGTATAATTTATCGCCTTTGGCAGACATCAATAACAATCCAAATAATCCCGTTATTGGGTATCGCTCCTTTGGTGAAAACAAACAAAAAGTAGCCGATTTTTCAGTTGAATATTTAAAAGGAATGTCAGAAGCTGGCGTTTTAGGATGCCTGAAACATTTTCCAGGGCATGGAAATACAAACGTCGATTCGCATTTGGGATTACCGGTTTTAAAGGAAACTTTAGAAGAATTAATGGAAAACGAATTATATCCTTTCGTTAAAGGAATTGAAAACAATGTCGATTCAATTATGATCGGGCATTTGGCAGTTCCGAGTTTAAATGAGGGAAAAGATACTTCTGCAACTTTATCAAAAGCCGTTATTCAGGATCTTTTGCGTGATAAATTAGGGTATGACGGTTTAGTAATTTCTGATGCATTGAACATGCACAGCGTTTCTAAACTGTATGAAACCAAAGGCCAATTAGAATGGGAAGCTTTCAACGCTGGAAATGATGTTTTATGTTTTGCCGAAAATGTTCCTGAAGGAATTGAAGCAATTTATAAAAATGCTTCACCGGACCGTATTTTCGAAAGTTACAACCGAATCATGAAAGCCAAAGAAAAAGCCGGAATTCTTTCCGGAAACACAGTGGCTTCAGGCGAATTAGATTTCGAAAAAACATCAAAAATAAATTTAGAAATTGCTCAAAATGCGATTACAACGATTATTGATAATTCAAGTTCAGAATTAGCATTTGAAGCTCAGAAAAACAACAAATTAGCCAAAATCAGCTTATATAAAAATACTGAAAACACATTCTTTAAAACTTTAAATTCCGAATTACCTTCTCCAGAATTTGCTTTTGAAAATTTAGAAGTTTCAGAGATTTCATCTATCAAAAAAGAATTAGAAAATTTTGAAACTATTTTAATTTCATTATTTGTTCCAAAGGCAAAACCGCTCAACAATTTTGAAATTGACAATGAAGTTTTAGAATTGCTTTCTGATTTACTTCAAACCAAAAAATGTATCGTTTACGTTTTCGGAAATCCATATTCTTTACCCTTAATTCCGAATCTGAACAAGGCTTCAGGACTAGTTCAGGCCTATCAGGATTTTGAAGAATTTCAAAAAACAGCAGGAATTTATTTTCTAGAAAAAATTCCTTTTAAGGGCACACTTCCAGTAAACATTGAAATTCAACAAGTTAAATACTAAAATAGTCAAAATTTATTAACTTATAAGTTTTTATAATCACATCTTATTGTAAGAACATATAGTTATACCCTACTTTTGCACCAAATAAATTTTTAACGTAAAACGAATATTATGTCTTTAGTAGGAAAAAAATTCCCAAGTATTGCAGTAGATGCTATCTCAGAAATGGGTGACAATTTAAAAATCAACATTTTTGAAGAAGCAGTAAACAACAATAAAAAAGTACTTTTATTTTGGTACCCAAAAGATTTTACTTTTGTATGTCCAACTGAATTACACGCCTTTCAAGCTGCATTACCAGAATTTGAAAAAAGAAATACTATCGTAATTGGTGCTTCTTGTGATACAAACGAAGTTCACTTTGCCTGGTTAAACACGCCAAAAAACAATGGTGGAATTGAAGGTGTTACTTACCCAATCTTAGCAGATACAAACCGTAACTTAGCTAACATTTTAGGTATTCTTGATATCGAATCTACAAGCTACAGCGAAGATACTGATTCAGTTATCATTGAAGGTTCAAACGTAACTTACAGAGCTACTTACCTAATTGACGAAACTGGAAAAATCTTCCACGAAAGCGTAAACGATATGCCATTAGGACGTAATGTAAACGAATACTTAAGAATGGTTGACGCTTACACTCATATCCAGACTAAAGGTGAAGTTTGTCCTGCAAACTGGGAAGCTGGTAAAGAAGCTATGACAGCTGACAGAAACAGTACTGCTGAATACTTAAGCGCTAATTAAGCCGCTAAGATACTAAGGTTCTAAGATTCTAAGTTTTTTTCAGCTTAACTTTTGAATCTTAGATACAATTCTACAATAAAAGTCAAGAGATTCTAAGATTAAACTTAGATCTTAGAATCTCGATGACTTAAAAAATCTATCAAATAAATCCACACAAAGTTATTCGGTTCGAGAGCAAACTTAGCCTCTTAGAACCTTAGCAACTTAGTGCCTTAAAAATAAAAATTATGTTAATCGACTTAAACGAAGATACGTTAGCAGATTTAGTTGCTAAAAACGAAAAAGTAGTAGTGCAGTATTCAGCTTCATGGTGTGGAAACTGCCGTATTATGAAACCAAAATTCAAAAAACTAGCAGCAGAAAATGACGCTATCACTTTTGTTTTGGTTGATGCAGAAAATGCTCCTGAATCCAGAAAATTAGCTAATGTGAGCAACCTGCCAACATTTGCTACTTTCGTAAACGGACAATTAGTTGGTGAAACGCAAACTAACAAACAAGAAGTTTTAATCGATCTTGTAAACGCAATTGCTTAATTGATAATTGACTTTGTCAAAACTAAACATTTTGATAAAACACTTAAAACTCCACAACATGAAATTACCAGTAATAAAGCATTTAACACAATTCATCGAAGAAAACGATCAGGATTATATCATTGAAACAATTGAAGTTCTGGAAGCTATGACCGAAATCCCTTCTCTTAAAGACGAAGAACTGGATGTGATTGGCGAATTGATCTCCAATATGTACGGTGCCCTTGAAGTACAAAAATTAGTTGCTCAGGGAACTGATAAAAAAGAAGCATTAAATACGTTTATGAAACGTGTTTTGGGTTCCATTGATAAATAAGCAGGCCTCTTTTTTCAAACAAAAAATAAAAAAAACATGACTGAAGCGTTTCTGGATAAGAGACGCTTTTTTTATAATGGTAAATGATACACGGATGACACGGATTTGCTTACGCAAAAACACAGATTGAAACGGATTTTTTGATTTATGACTAAAGAAAAAAATCCGTTTCAATCCGCGACTTCACGAAGTGAATCTATGCCGTCTGCGTCCAATTTATACACAAACCTAAATACAAATCCAGCTTCTTAATCTCTCCTTAAAGCCTTAACAAATACTTTTAGATTCAAATATTAATCCTTACTTTTGAACCTCATTAATTTAAACAAAAATCATGGCTACAATCACATTAGGAGGAAATCCGGTTCATACATCAGGTGAATTACCAACAGTTGGATCTAAACTTGCTGACTTCAAATTAGTACAAAACGATTTATCGGTGGCTTCATTAAGCACTTTTGCCGGTAAAAAATTAGTTTTAAATATTTTCCCAAGCGTTGACACAGGAACTTGTGCCGCTTCTGTTAGAAAATTCAACGAAAGTGCCAGCGGATTAGAAAACACTACTGTTTTATGTATCTCAAGAGATTTACCTTTTGCACAAAAACGTTTCTGCGGTGCCGAAGGTTTAGAAAACGTAGTTAACTTATCTGATTTTCAGGAAGGTTCTTTTGGTAAAGCAAACGGTTTAGAAATCATTGACGGACCTTTGGCTGGTTTACACTCAAGAGTTATTATTGTAGTGGATGCTGATGGTACAATCAAACATACAGAACAAGTTGCTGAAATTGCAAACGAACCAAATTACGAAGCCGCTTTAGCAGCACTATAATATTTTCCGTTAAATGGAGTTTCAAAAAGATAATACCTTTGTTACAGGCCGGTTAAAAAGCATGACATATGCTTTTAACGGGGCTGTAAAATTAATTAAAACAGAACACAGCATTATGGTTCAATTCTCATTGGGAATTATCATGACCATTGCCGGGTTCTATTTTCATATTTCACAAACCGAATGGCTATGTCAGACCTTAGCCATTGGTTTGGTTTTAAGCATTGAAGGATTAAATACAGCGGTTGAAAAAATCGCCGATTTTATCCATCCTGATTACAGTAAACGAATCGGGTTCATTAAAGATATTGCTGCCGGAGCGGTATTTTTTGCCGCCATGACCGCAATAGCAATTGGTTTGATTATTTATATTCCAAAATTTATATAGGCAACAGGAAACGCAAGAATGGCAAAAACAAATAAAAAAGAAACTGCAGACAAAAAAACCGAATCAAAAGCCGCCAGTGTCAGATCCTGGAAGTTATCCAAACCCCAAAAATTTGTTCTGGGCTGTCTTTTGGTACTCTTTTCTATTGCTCTTTTAGTAGCATTTATTTCTTTTTATGTTAACGGACAATGGCAGACCGATCAAAGTGCGGTTAGTCAGCTCGGAGATCGTGACGAAGTGGTACAAAACTGGCTTGGAAAATTCGGAGCCTATCTTGCAGACTTAATCGTGTACCGTGGTTTCGGCCTGGCCTCTTTTCTGTTTGTGCGCCTGTTTTTCCTGACCGGATTGTTTCTGGCCTTAGAACTTTCTACCAAAAAACTAAAAAATACCTGGTTCTGGGATGTATTTGCCATTATCGTTGTTTCGATCCTGTTTGGTTTTTTTGCTACTTCGGCACCGGAACTGGGCGGAACCATTGGATATGAGCTTAATCTTTTCCTTCAGGACTATATCGGAAAAACCGGAACTTTATTAACCCTGCTTTTTGGACTGATCGTTTATCTGATTTTCAAAATAAAAGTATCTCCGGAAAAAATCCAGTCTTATTTTGATTCGACCAAAAATGAACTTAAATCGGAATTAAATTCCATCAAAAAGCCAGAAATACAGGAACAGGAACCTGAAAGTGCTTATAATTTAGAAGAGTTTGCTATTGAAGAAGAAGATCCGGAACTGGATAATATTCATATAAAAACTGTTGACACTCAATTTGAATTAAATAAGGAAGCATTAAAACCAACCATTTCCCATTCCTCAGAAATTGAATTAAATCCGGTTTTAAAGCCTATACAGCCTGTACAGCAGATTACCGCTACACCAGACGAAGCTTTTGTAATTGAAAAATCCGAAGAAGAAGATATTATCGAAGAAAACCTGGCTTCAAGGCTTGTAGCCGATTTTGGTTTATTTGACCCTACCCTTGATTTATCCAACTACAAATTCCCAACTATCGATTTATTAAAAGAATATTCGACAGGAGGAATTACGATCAACCAGGAAGAATTAGAAGAAAACAAAAACAGAATTGTAGATACGCTTCGTAACTACAAAATTGAAATTGCCCAGATAAAAGCAACCGTAGGACCATCGGTTACTTTATACGAAATTGTACCGGAAGCCGGGATCAGAATTTCAAAAATCAAGAGTCTGGAAGACGACATTGCTTTATCATTATCGGCATTAGGAATTCGTATTATTGCTCCAATCCCCGGAAAAGGAACAATTGGTATCGAGGTTCCGAACAAGAACCCAACTATGGTTTCAATGAAAAGCGTTATTGGCGCCGCTAAATTTCAGGAAGCTGAAATGGAACTGCCAATTGCTTTAGGAAAAACCATTTCTAATGAAACCTTTGTAGTCGATCTTGCCAAAATGCCGCACTTATTGATGGCGGGTGCTACCGGACAAGGAAAATCAGTTGGATTAAATGCCGTACTGACTTCACTTTTATACAAAAAACATCCGGCAGAAGTAAAGTTCGTTCTGGTCGATCCAAAAAAAGTGGAGCTTACGCTTTTCAATAAAATAGAAAGACATTATTTAGCGAAACTTCCGGATACCGAAGACGCCATTATTACCGATAACGCTAAAGTAGTCAACACTTTAAATTCACTTTGTACCGAAATGGACAACCGTTATTCTTTATTAAAAGATGCCATGGTTCGTAATATTAAAGAGTACAACGAAAAATTCAAATCGAGAAAATTAAACCCGGAAGCCGGACACCGTTTCTTACCTTATATCGTATTGGTAGTCGATGAGTTTGCCGATTTAATTATGACTGCAGGGAAAGAAGTTGAAGTCCCTATTGCACGTCTGGCTCAGCTGGCCCGTGCCATTGGTATCCACCTCATCATTGCTACTCAAAGACCGTCGGTTAACGTAATTACCGGTTTAATTAAAGCGAATTTCCCGGCTAGAATCGCCTTCAGGGTAACTTCTAAAATTGACTCCAGAACGATTCTGGACACTCAGGGAGCCGACCAGTTAATTGGACGCGGAGATTTACTATATACCAATGGAAACGATGTTATCCGTGTACAGTGTGCTTTCATTGATACGCCTGAAGTCGAAAAAATCACAGATTTTATTGGTTCGCAAAAAGCATACTCTACCGCTTATTTACTTCCGGAGTTTGTTGGAGAAGAAACTGGCATTAATCTTGATATGGATATTTCCGAAAGAGATACCTTATTTAGAGAAGCCGCAGAGATTATTGTTAATGCGCAGCAAGGTTCTGCTTCATTACTGCAAAGAAAATTAAAATTAGGTTACAACAGAGCCGGTCGTTTAATCGATCAGCTGGAAGCAGCTGGAATTGTTGGGCCTTTCGAAGGCAGTAAAGCACGAACTGTAAACATTTTAGATTTAAGTGCTCTTGATCAATTTTTTAATAATGAACAAAATTAATCCAATCATGAGAACAAAAATTCAGGAAATCACAAACAATTCTATCACTAACATGACTAAAAAGTGTTTTCAAACAGCCGTTATTCTGCTTTTGAGCTTCACTTCTGTTCAGGCTCAGGATAAAAAAGCGAAAGATTTATTGAACGAAGTAACTACCAAAATAAAAAGCTACGATAATATCGTTATCGATTTTAAATACTCCTTAAACAACGCTAAAGAAAACATAAATCAGGACAGCAAAGGGAATGTAACCATGAAAGGCAATCAGTACGTACTGAATTTTATGGGCGTTACTAAAATTTTTGACGGACAAAAAACCTATACTATCGTTCCTGAAGACGAAGAAGTTACTATTTCTAAAGTAAACGAGAAAGACGACAATGCCGTTACACCTTCTAAAATGCTGACTTTCTTTAATTCCGGATACAAATACACGATGGATATTGTGCAAAATGTAAAAGGAAGAAAAATCCAGTACATCAAATTAGTACCAACTACCGGAAAAGACCAGAGAAAAGAAATTCTTTTAGGGGTCGACGTTCAGACAAAACACATTTATAATTTGATTGAAACCGGAAAAAACGGAACAAAAACAACTTTAACCGTTAATTCTTTTAAAACCAATCAGCCATTATCAAAAAATCAATTTACCTTTGTAGCGAGTAAATACCCAAAATACTACATCAATAAATTAGATTAAACAGAAGGTTGAAAATACTAGACAAATACTTATTAAAAACATTCTTATTTACATTTACCACGGTATTTGTAATCCTATTTTTTATATTCATATTACAGACCGTATGGCTGTTTATATCGGAACTGGCAGGTAAAGATCTCGACTTAATTTTGGTCGTGAAATTCCTGCTTTTTTCTATGCCCAGAATTATCCCACTAGTTCTGCCGTTATCTGTACTTCTGGCTTCGATCATGACTTTTGGAAACCTGGCGGAGAACTATGAGTTTGCTGCCATGAAATCATCCGGAATCTCACTGCAGAGAGCCATGCGGGTACTGATTATATTTATATTCGTCCTGAGTATTGTAGCGTTTTGGTTTGCCAATAATGTGATTCCGTATGCCGAATATAAATTTGTGAACTTCCGAAAAAACATTGCCCAGGCGAAACCAGCCATGGCGATTGCTGAAGGACAGTTTAACGATGTTGGGACTTACAATATTAAAGTCAACAAAAAATCCGGAGAAAACGGGAATATCCTGACTGGCGTGACTATTCACGAAAAAGCCAATAATTACGGTGAAAACAAAACCGTAATCAAAGCCAAAGACGGTGAATTAATCAGTAATGAAAAATCAAGTATCTTAAAACTTGTTTTAAACGATGGCTACTACTATCAGGATGTTACCCCTAAAAAGTACGAAGACCGTGCTAAACTTCCGTTTATAAAAGGGGCCTTCAAAAAACACATCATCAACATCGATTTATCTGAATTAAACAAGGTCGATGACAGTAAAGAAAGTATTGCCGGCACCAATGCCATGCTGAATGTTAACGAATTACGCTACACACTGGATTCGTTAAACAAAAACCTCGACAATGAGATTATTTCCTTTTCAGAGAATATCAATCAGCGCGTAGGAATCCGAAAACCTGCTTTTATACCTAAAACAGATTCACTTAAAAAGAAAAAGGCTTTACCAAATGACCTTTTATCTTTATATACCAACAAACAAAAAGTAGACATAATCAAAATGGCAGCAAGCAATGTGACCAGTAACGTCTACTCTATCGAATCGACTGAAAAAGATTTAAAAGACAAACAACGTGAAATCAACAAACACCTGACTGCTCTTTATGAAAAGTTTGTTATTGCTTTTGCGTGTTTTTTAATGTTCTTTATCGGGGCGCCGCTGGGTGCGATTATCCGAAAAGGCGGACTCGGTTTACCGATCGTTTTTGCGGTTTTGATTTTTATTACTTTTCATTTCATCAATACATTTGGAAAAAGATTATCGCAAGAAGGCGGAATGACACCGTTTATGGGATCATGGATGTCATCGTTTATACTTTCACCCTTAGCCATATTATTAACCTATCGTGCCACAAACGACAATGGATTAATTAATTTTGATGCGATAACTACTCCAATTTCACAACTGTTTCAAAAAATTTTAGAGCGGTTTTCACCAGCTCAAAACAAGCAATAATTATGTCAACAAAAATCCAACTGAATACCATTGAGGAAGCTATAGAAGATATTCGTCAGGGCAAGGTAATCATTGTAGTCGACGATGAAGATCGTGAAAACGAAGGTGATTTTCTGGCTGCTGCCGAAAAAGTAACACCTGAAATGATCAATTTCATGGCGACTCACGGACGCGGATTAATCTGTACGCCGCTTACAGAAAGCCGCTGCAAGGAACTTGATTTACGTGCCATGGTAACTAATAATACGGATCATATGGAAACGGCTTTTACGGTTTCCGTAGATTTAAAAGGAAACGGAGTTACTACAGGAATCTCTGCTTCTGACCGCTCCAAAACGGTTCAGTCTTTAGTTGATCCTAATACGAAACCACACGATCTGGCCCGTCCGGGACATATTTTCCCTTTAATCGCTAAACAGGGCGGTGTTTTAAGAAGAACGGGACATACCGAAGCGGCTATTGATTTTGCCAGACTGGCCGGATTTAAACCTGCCGGGGTTATCTGCGAAATTTTAAATGAAGACGGTACAATGTCACGTCTGCCGGAATTAATTAAAGTGGCTAAAAAATTCGATTTAAAACTAGTTTCTATCGAAGATTTAGTAGCTTATCGTATGCAGCACGACAGTCTGATTGTAAAAAAAGAAGATTTTGATATCGAAACCCGTTTTGGTACTTTTAGATTAAGAGCTTACGAACAAACAACGAATAAACAAATCCATATTGCGTTAACCAAAGGAACCTGGAACCTGGGCGAACCTATTTTAACGAGAATCCACTCTTCTCAGGTAAACAATGACTTATTAGGAACTTTAACCAATAATGCCGAACAGCAGTTAGACGATATGTTTAAGGTGATTAATGAAAACGGTAAAGGTGCCGTAATCTTCATTAATCAGGACATGACGGCCGTAAATTTACTGAACCGAATTTCGGAACTTAAATCCCTACAGTCTCAGGGAACCTTAAAAGCACCAAAAGTAATCATCGACAGTAAAGATTACGGAATTGGCGCACAAATCCTTCACGACATTGATATTTCTAAGATCAGACTGGTTTCGAATACAGAACAAACCAAACGTGTCGGAATGATTGGATATGGTCTTGAAATTACAGAATACGTTAACTACTAATATGGGAACAATAGAAGAAAGAATCCAGAAGTCGGAAACCCGAATTTTCAAAGCTGTTTTTCCAAGTACTACCAATCATTATGACACTTTGTTTGGAGGAACAGCACTTCATTTAATGGACGAAGTGGCTTTTATCTGCGCTACCCGTTTCAGCCGTAAAAAAGTAGTCACGATCTCTACAGGTCAGATTGACTTTAAAAAGGCCATTCCCGCCGGAACTTTAATCGAACTGGTTGCCAAAGTGGACAGTGTAGGAAGAACAAGCTGTAAAATTCACGTGGATATTTTTATGGAACAAATGTATTCCGAACTTCGGGAGACGGTAGTTTCAGGAACTTTTTCGTTTGTAGCGGTAGACGAACACAAGAAACCAACGCCTATTTTAGACGATTTAGATTAATATCTCCAAAAAACTCTTTCCACGAAACATTGATAACTAGACACTTGCAAATTATTTCAAAAAAGTTTCGAAAAAAGTCTAAAAAAAGTTTTGAGAACCAAAAAACCGTCTTATATTTGCACCCGCAATCAGACAATGAGAGCGACATACTGGAGAAATGGCAGAGCGGTCGAATGCGGCAGTCTTGAAAACTGTTGACTGTAACAGGTCCGGGGGTTCGAATCCCTCTTTCTCCGCTGAAATTCAAAACCCTTAGCTTTGTTAAGGGTTTTCTTTTTTTACCACAATATCCTCATAGAAACATTCCTTCTATTCTAAAATAAAATCGTTCAAAAAAAACCAGATAAGTAAAAAATCAATTATCTGTTTCGCATTGCCTTTATTAATTTCGCATTACGTCTGTCGGCTCTCGAATTCTGCAGTGATACAACAGCCCATATTGCAGCAGGCAGCCAACCTATTAAAGTAAGCTGTAAAATTAAACAAAGTAAAGACGTCAAAATTTTACCTCTCAAAAGAAAGGAGATACACGGAAAAAATATTGCTACAAGTGTCATCATTTTTATTTGCTTTTGGTTATATGTCGCAAATTTTCTAATTTGTTACTTAAAATCTCATTGTAAAGAGTAATTGTATGAATCTTGGAAAAAATTAAAATGCTTCACAAAATAAACTAAGACTTCCTAATTTAGCTCTTTCTGTTTTCACCTCTCTTTTAAACCTTTAGCGCTATCAGAGATTTTCTTTTGCATTCACCAATCATTTTCTCTGCAAATAGTTCCAAAAAAATTTTCACAATTCAAAAAACAACTTATCTTTGCACTCGCAATCAGAAAATGAGAGCAACATACTGGAGAAATGGCAGAGCGGTCGAATGCGGCAGTCTTGAAAACTGTTGACTGTAACAGGTCCGGGGGTTCGAATCCCTCTTTCTCCGCTTGATGAGATTTCGAAAGAAATTTTCAAAAAACAAAAACCTTTAGATCTTACGATTTAAAGGTTTTTCTGCTTTTACAAAAAACTCTGCCTATAGGTGCAGTTAACACTTAATACAAGTTCATACTACAACCTGTATTCTAAATAAAAAATACTTGTATTGCTAAATCATTGTCAAATTACTTAATAACAATTATTTTATCTTCCCTAATCCAACTTGTTGTTTCATTATAGGTTTTAATTTCAACCCAGCCTTTATATTTCTTAATCACCTCTACTAAATGCCCTTCAAATAAATTATTATTTATTGCTGCAGATGAACTTGGTCCAGAGTATACCGCAGCGGATTTCATTACAACAGCAAAATTTTGCAATGAATTTTTATATTGCCAAATTACCACTAAACTAAGCAGCATAATTATTACTGTAATCTGGCAGGTTCTTTGAAAAAACATTTTTGATTTCCTAAACTTAAAAAAAATGTAAAAAATTAAAGTAACAATAGTAATAAAAGCTATAAACCGAATCGCATAATCAACTACTCTTAAATCAAGCTCTCTTTTTGATTCCATACATAGATTATTAATCATAACGGCTTTATTGAGTTGTTTTAATATCTTATTGTGATTATCTTTAACTTCCTTACTACCCGGTGAAAGTAACAGTGCTTTTTCGAAATATAATACTGCCATACCAGATTGACCTGTTTTAAAGAACAAATACCCCATATTAGAATATAGGTTTTTCGATTTTATATTTTCGGCCTCAAGCATTGTATACCCTTTTAATGCTCCTGTATAGTTTTTTGCAATCAACATTTCATTACTGGAACTAAACAGAACTTTCGTCTCTATAGTGTTTGATTTAGCAGTTGAAAACGTAAAAAATAAAATAACCGAAATAGTCCTGATGATTCTTATTTTATCTTTAGAAAGGTTTCTAATAATCATTGTAAGTTCTAAACACTGCTTTTCTAAATTCATCAATGCAGTGTCTGCAGGTCCGAAACGTAATTGGTACTGCTTATTTAGAAATTTCTGTATTTGTGATAAAGAAGCTGGAGGTAAATTCATTATCAATTTTTCAATTTCAAAGGAGGTATACCTTTCTCCATTAGCTGTATTATTAATATACTTATATAGTATCGTATTTAATTCTCTGCAGGGTTCAGGATTGTTTAAAAATGCTGTCTTTTTTTTGAAGGATTTAATATCTGTAAAAGCGATTTGCTTCGCCTTTTGTAACTTATAAAACAAACGGATCTTTTTTAAATAGTTACTTATAAATTTTGAATTAAAAATCGCCTCTAAAAGAAAAAGCAGCCCAATTCCGAAAACAATAAAATATAATGGAGGAAATTTACACTTGGAGGTATTATCATCCAGTTTATGGAAAATCGTAACCAGATTCTTTTCATCTGAAGTATCTTTTAACAATGGCATAACAGCCCCGTCTTTGCTTTCAAATATAAAGGGATTCGAAACAAAATACTGGTATTGATTGACCCTGGTATTAAAATAAACCAAACGAAATGGAGGAACATTATATTTTCCTTTATAATCTCCTGCTAACTGAAAACTATACTTTACTGATGAATGAATACCTCCTGCAGTTAATTTATCTGAACTTATCGTTTTTACATTATAACTATTTAGTCCGAAAGGAAGTTTTGGAACACTAAACAATGCCATTTTTGTATTTCCCAGCCCTTCAACAGACATTCTAAATAAAAGTAAGTCGGGAGTCTTTGGTGCATTTATATACGCTCCCTTAATGGAAAAATCTCCAACAATACCGGAGAAAATATCTTCACCAGAATAAGGAGGCAATTGATTAATTTTTATTGATTCCTCATCACTATAAATTGTCTTGGTTCTTAATTCTTCCTGTTCAAAAAAATCATCCCGAACCCTTTCATTTGTTTTTATTTGAATATTAATACCTGGTAATATTAATTTTCCAGAGTTTTTTGCAATGACAAGATATTCAGAAAGGATAATCACATTATACATTTTACCTCCAATTATTTCTTTTTTTTGAGATAAATCCTTTGTACAAAGTTCCTGATAACAATTTTCAAATTTTATCTTAATTTCTGTCTGAGGATCAATAACCGGCACAGAATAACACAAAACATATTTCACCGTAAAAGCTTCTCCTACATAAACTTCTGATTTAGATTTTACTATATCGATGAAAATATCTCCTCTATTTTTTACATAATTTTCATACCTGAAATTACTCAGGGCCAATGCAGACTCGTGAATGCAGAATATTAAAAAAAATAAAAAAAAGTGACTGTTTTTGCACATATTCTTAAATAAAATTAATTAATAATCTGGTCCGTTTGAGTTATTTTTTTTATCTGAAGCACTTCCTGCTGCTTGCGGAACCCTGATTTTTTCTTTTGATAAATTCAATAATTGCTGTATTTCATTGTTCGACAATTGATATGGCCCATCTGATTTATCCTGATCACTTAATTTATCCGTATCTTTATCTATGGTGTTTTTTTCTATTTTTTCATTACCATCTTCATTCCTTTTTTTCTCCGTAAATTTCTGCTGTATTTTAGTCTTGCTCTTTATTATTCGAGAGACATATAGAAAATTCTGCCTGATAACATCATCGTTATTATTTTCAAGCAGTGCTTTTTTATAAGCTTTTTGACTTTCTGCGATAAGTCCCATCATATAATATGCATTTCCCAAATTATTCCAGATACAATCAAGATCTATATCTTCTCTGCTATATTTAGATAGTAAGTGACGGTACATTCTCGCAGCATCAGCATATCGTCCTTGACGGTAAAATGAGTTGCCCAGATTAAAACCCCATTCATATGTATCTGGATTATGTAACAACGCCTGTTTATAAAAAATTTCAGCCTCTCCATAATTTTTATCCTCAAAAGCATGAATTGCTTTAATAGCATAAATTTCACTTTGCAAAAAAGTTTTTATTCTAAAAAAATTGAGTTGATAAATAAAGGCTGTCAACGTAAGTACACCACTAATTGTGATTAAGGTATAGTACCTGACAAAGTTTCTATAAAACATATAATTAAATTCTTTTACTAATAGTTTATTCATTTCTTTTTTCTAAAACATTAGGTATAAAGATTTCTACCAATAGTAAAATTATAGCAGACAACATAAACAAATCAAACAATGGTTTATGAATGTTTGAGTAATTTATGTTTTCCAGCTCTTCCAAACGCTTATTAAATACAATTGAAACATTTGGCTGGCTGGCCGCTTCTATATAATTCAAACTATTATTACCTGTTATTTTAAGCAATTCTCTCTTGTGCAGACTTGAAATAATGGGACTGCCAGTTGCATCACTTTGTTTTATACCAGAATCTTCAAAATCAGCAGGAACCGGAGCACCTTTTATAGTTCCAATTCCCAAAGCAATAATTTTTACATCTGCTTTTCTTAGCTTATCCGCCAGAACGAATGCCTTTTTATCATGAAACTCACCGTCAGAGATTACACATAAAACCTTATTTCTTTTTGCAGTTTGATCAAATAGTAATCCTGATATCTTTAATGCTTCTTCAAGCGAAGTACCTCGCTGCCCGATTAACTTTCCTGAGACTGATGTTAGTGCACTGCGAAAATAGGCATAGTCTTCGGTTAAGGGAACATAAGCTCCAGCTTTACCTGCAAACACAACCATTCCAATTTGTTCTTTTGTGAACTCTTTTACAATTTCTTCAATCAGACGTTGTCCTCTATTCAAACGGTTTGGAACTATATCTTTTGCATACATACTTTTGGAAACATCAATTAAAAAAACTACATCCGTAGCTGAAGGGTCCTTTACTTTTACCAAATCAGAACTTAAATAAGGTTCACATAAAGCAACTATTAATAATAAAGAAGCTATTATTACCATAAAAAACTTAGTAACCTGAACATACAATGTTGTTCGTTTAGTAATGTTGTAAATTAATGTTTTGTCTCCTACAGAACTGTTTTTTTTTCTTTCGCTGTAAAGAAATGCAAACCATAGCACTATAAATAGCGGCACTAACAATGCCAGCAATACATAATTATCATTTTCAAAACTTATCATGATGGCCAACTTCTTAAAATAGTAAACTTAAGCAACAACTCAATTATAATAACAATTAACGCCCCATATACCAGCCATTTAAAGCAAGATGTGTAACTAATTTTTGTTGAATATTTAATTTTCCCGGTTTCTAGTTTGTTTATTGAAGTATAAATATTTAATAGTGCTTTCTCATCAGCTGCATTAAAATAAGCACCTCCTGTTGTAGTCGCAATGTTTTTTAATGCAGACTCATTTAGAGATACCTTAATTTTTTGATAATACTTTTCCCCTCCCAATCCTTTTAGCGGAATTTCTGCAAAACCATTTTTACCAATACCTACACAATAGACTTTTGTTTTTAAGTGTTTAGCTAATTTTGCTGCTACCAGAGGATCTATCATTCCGGCATTATTTTCGCCATCAGTAACGAGGATAACAACCTTGTTTTTAGCACTTTTTTCAAGCATCTTAACTGCAGACACTAATCCTGAGCCAATCGCAGTACCATCACTTAAAGTGTTGTTATGCATTGCATTTATACTACTAAGAATTAATGGTTGGTTTTTGGTCAATGGACACCACAAAATACTTTCACCTGCGTACAAAACCATACCAATTCTGCCCCCTGAACGCAATGCTGTAAATTGACTTAATACATCCTTTAGTGCCTCCATCCGGTTAGGCTTGATGTCTTCTATAAGCATGCTCTTTGATGCGTCAAGAGCAAAAACAATATCAGATTCTGCTGCTTTATTTACAATTCTTTTTGATGTTGAAAAACGTGGGTTTGCAAGACCTGCGATTATCAAACTTATACAGATCATACGTAGTATAAACAAATAATCTTTCGGCGAGAATAGTAATTTAGTTCTGCCCGGCAGCCCATTAACAAACATTACCGGAGAGGTATTTCGAATATATTTAACGTATAAAACAACTCCAAATGGCAATAATAAAAATAAGAAAAGCCATGAAGGTTGAGAAAAACTAATATGTTCTAATTTTGGCATCTCTCTTTTCCGCTCGTTAAATTCATGAAAACTCTCAAACTAGATATAAAACCAGGATATAACTCAATTGCTAAAGGTTTTGGTAAAAACTTAAGTCTTTTTGACAGCTCCAACAATTGATTCTTATTAGCGCTATAGGTTTCTGACTGCAAATAACATTTACGTTCCGGAGCAGACTCTAAAGTGAATATGTATTTCTCTATCAAGTCGGTCACAGTATTCATAGAAACCGTTGGGACTATGCCGGTATTCTCAGATTCTAATTCAAATCTTAAAAGATGTTCGCGATAATAGCATTCCTGTCTTCTAAAATTGAGAATTTCAATTCTATTTTTAAAAAAATGAAATAAAGCCCTAAGTGAAATAAAAATCAAAATAACCAAAAATAAAAACAGACCAATTGCAGCTGTTACTGAAGCCCAATTTTGCTTAATAACAGGTTTAATATCGTGCAGTTTTGACGGTAAATAAGCAGCTCTAAAATTTACCAAAACATCTTTTGTCTTATATCTTTTTTTGTCTACAAATACTGCAAGTCCTGAAATTTTTATTTTTTTTGCATCTGCAGATGTAAATGTAATTTCATGGTTATAAATTCCTTTTTTTTCAAAAGATTTTATTTCTAATAACACAATTTCTTTTGATGTCGAAAAAAAACGGTCATATTCTTTCCATGAGATATTAGAGCTGCTTTTTACATTGTTTACAGTCAGCATGATTTTTACTACTCCGCCAATTCTTGTTTCTTTGTTGCGTATTTTGTATACAACTGCAGGAAAAGAATGGGCTGTAATACTAATACTCAAAAAGAAAAACAGTACCGCTAAGAATATTTTTTTTGACTGCATACTAATTAAATAATGTTGACATTTTTTTTTGCACATCTTCATCAGTAGAAATTGACATATTCCGAATGGAGTATTTAAGCAAAAATTTGTTGTAATAATCTAAGTCTGATTCAGATTTATTACGATACAGTAAATCAAAACCTGCCCTTGAGGTATTTACCCACTGTTGGCTTCCACTTTCAAAGTCCCTCATTTTGACCCATCCAAGTTTTGGAAATTGTTTTTCAATTCTGTCATAAACCTGTATGGTAAAAAAGTCATTATGCTCCGCCAGAATTGCAGCACTACCCGCATATCCATCCGTCAAAAAATCAGAAATAATAAAAATCAGATTTCCAGAGCAATTATTTTTCATTAAAAAATCGAGAGAACTTTTTATATCAGTATTTCCGGGGCAAGGTTTACTCTCGACCATCGCCTTTGCTATCTGCCAAAATCCGGTCATTCCATTAATGGGTATAATCAGACGTTTAATAGTATCACTAAAGAAAATAACACCAACAGAGTCGTTTTGCTTTATTGCGCTGTAAGCAATGGTTATAGCAATCTCTAGTTCAAGGTCTATTTTTGTTTTATTTACAGTTCCCATTGCTGAGGAACCACTAATATCGATAATTATCCAGACCGTTTTAACTTTATCTTCATTATAGGTATTAACAAAAGTTTCTCTAAAACGAGCGGTTGCCTGCCAGTTTATATTTTTAATATCATCGCCTATTTCATATTTTCTGATTGAATTAAATGAAGATCCGCGACTTTTAAATATACTTAATGTTCCGCCAGATCGTTTTTGGCTTGATAATTTTCCCGACAATAAATCAATTTTCTGTACGGTTTTAATAAGATCCTCAAGTTTCATAAGTACTTTTATCAGGGTATAGGAATTCCTTTTAGTATTTCCTGAATAATAAAATCTGTCGTAATACCCTCTGCCATTGCAATATAGGTCAAACCAATTCTATGTCTTAAAACATCCGGAGCAACAGTATATACATCAGAAGGTATTACATAGGTTCTCTTTTGCATAAAAGCATAAGCCCGTGCAGTGTGCGTAAGATTAATACTTCCTCTGGGAGAAGCACCAAATTTTATGTATTTCGTGAAATCAGAAAGATTATAATCATCTGGAGAACGAGTGCTTAAAACAATATCAAGAATATAGTCTTCAATTTTTTCATCAACAAATATTGCATTTATAAGCTCCTGCATTTTAAGAACATGCTTAACATCGACCGTAATCATCTCCCGGGGACTTTTAACAGAAACTCTCCTGTTTATCAATCTTTCTTCTTCTTTGCTTGGGTACGTAATAATGACTTTCATCATAAATCTATCCATCTGCGCTTCGGGAAGCTCATAAGTTCCCGCCTGATCAATCGGATTTTGTGTTGCAAGAACCATGAAAGGCATTTCAAGTTTATATGTAGAATTACCAATTGTAACCTGATGTTCCTGCATTACCTCAAGTAAAGCACTCTGAACCTTTTCCGGGGCACGATTAATTTCATCAGCAAGGAGAAAGTTTGAAAAAACCGGTCCTTTTTTAATTGTAAATTCATTTGCCTGAATATTATACATCGTAGTACCTAAAATATCAGCAGGCAAAATGTCCGGAGTAAACTGAATTCGGGAAAAGTGTGCGTTTACAGCCTGGGCAAGTGATTTAACGGCAAGAGTTTTCGCCAGTCCCGGCATACCCTCCAGTAATACATGACCATTGCAAAGTAATCCCAGTAAAAGTTTTTGAAGCAGCGCCTCTTGCCCAACAATATTTTGTTTCAATATCGAAAGCAGTAATTCAAGATTTTTGTTTTCCTCAAGTACTTCTGCCTCCAGATCTTTCCAATAATCAGTTTTTATTTCTTGCATGTTTTTTTGATAAAAGTTTTAGTTTCCCTGGCTGAAAAGCAGCAAATTCAATTAGTCAGACGAGACTAATCTTTAAGTATATAAGCAGTTTTCATCTGATTGTATTTTACTTTATTCGCTTTTACTTTATTAAACTCGTTAAAAAACATTTCTTCACTCTTTTTAATATCTGATTTTTTTAGTGTTTTTGCGAGAAAAGATTTTTCTATAAAGTCCAAAGCCAGGTCAAATTGTCCGGCTTTCATATTGGAGCATCCCATTCCAAAAAGCGCCAGCGCATTGCCTGACGAAATGTTTAGTGCATTGTTGAAATTATCTTCTCCCGGCGAATCTTGATTCAGATACAATTGGCACAATCCATAATTTGCATAAAATACGGCATCCTTATTAGCATCAGCTGTTGCATTATGTTTTTCAAAATCCAATACAGCCAAACTAAATTTTTCATTTTTAATGTGACTCATGGCACGTAAATAATACTTATCTACAAATACATTCTGAGTATCTAAAAGTACTACTTCATTAAAATCTTTGATTGCTTCATCATAATCTGATTTCTTATACTCTGCCTTTCCGCAAGCATAAAAATATAGTGCTTTTGGACTTAATTTATTAGCTTGTTCAAAATTACTGATCGCTTTTGAAGTTTCGTTTATAGAGAAATAAGTAAGCCCGCGATAATAATGCGCTTCATGGTTTTCTTTATGTAAATCTATTGCAGTATCTAATGACAACATCGCACCGGTGTAATCATTACCGTAATATTGAGATTCGCCTTTTAGCATATAGGCATTTGCCAAATCATCATTAAGTTTTTTTGGAAGTGATTTATCACTACTCTTTTTAGAAGCTTCAATTTGTGCCTGCAAAACAGGAATTACAAGATTATAACTTTCGACAGCCTCCGAGTATTTTTTACCAAACTGATAGGTATTACCCCGCTCAATGTAGGCTGAAACATTATTATTATCGCTTTCTATAGCCTGTGTAAAACTAGCTATTGCCAAAGATGATTCTCCAATTTTATTATGTGCTATTCCTTCTTTCAAATGAGCATCAGAAAACTTAGGATTGCATACAATTGCCTGTCTGTTTAATTCAATTGATTTATTAAAGTTTAAAGTGCCTTCTTGTTCATTCTTAGTCTGATCTCTAAGCTCTTCACCTGTTTTAAGCCATATTTCCGCCTTTCCGTGTAAGGCTTTTGTATTGCACTTTCTTATTTCAAGTGCATTATCATATGCTAAATGAGCATTTTGAAAATCATGTTTAGCAAATAAACCCTCCCCTTCTTTAAAATGCATTTCACTTATAGAATCAACTGCTTTAAGCTGTTCCGGATCAAATCCTAATTTTTCTGTCTGTGCAAAATCTACTCCCGCTTCATGAATCTTGTTTTGGCTGTGATAAGTAAGCCCACGGTAATAATAAGCCAATTTATAAACCGGATCTAATTTTATTGCGGTGCTGAAATTATTTTCTGCTGACGGATATTGTTTAAGACGATACTCCAGTTCACCTTTGTCAAAATATATCGCAGCTCCCGTTGGGTTTAATAGTAGAGCCTGGTTATAATCTTCAATAGCCCCGGCTGTATTTTTTAAGCGATCTTTGAGCTTTGCCTTTGCTACGAAAAATACTGGTTTATCCGGAGAATCATCCAACTCATTTGTAGCCAGAACATCATAATCAGTAATCGCATTTATCAAGTCCCGCTTTTGATTTACAAATAAGTTTGCCCGTGCAAGTCTTGCTTCTTTATAGTTTGGGAAAAACTGTAAGGCTGTGTTTAAATTTTCTAAAGCATCATCAAATTTGCGGGAATCCTTTGACTGGATTCCTAATTCTAAATAAGCCATTCCCTGAATATAATATAATTCCGGAAACTCATTTTTCTCTTTTTTGTGCTCCCGGAGCACTTTCTCACATTCTTCGATAGCTCCCTTAAAGTCGTTCGACTGAAGCTTATTTTTAGGAAAAGCAATAATTGCCAATTTTTGTGTCAGCAAACTTATTTTCTGTCCCAATTCTGCAGCTGCATCAGGTTTTAAGGTAATTGCTTGTTTATAAAACTGAATAGCATCATTAAATCGTCGCTCGCTTTTTGCTCTGTCGCCTTTGTTATTATAATTCTCGAAAGTGTTTTCTGCAATCAGTTTTTTGACATCTATAATTTTTTTGTCCAGTGAAGGGACCATTGGCTGCAATTCTTTTGCTTTTTCATAAATTTCAAGTGCTTCATTAAACATTTTATTTTTAAGATAAGAATTCCCCAAATTCAAATATTCATCAAAAATGGCGATCTTCCTTTTTTCCTCTTCTTGTCTCAGTTTAATAAAATCTTCTTTTTCCTTATCAAAATCTGCCTGTGAAACTACGCTTGCATTTGTGGTCAAATCTGTGGCAATCTGCATATTATTATCAGTACTCTCAATAGGATTAGCCGGGTTATAAAACGAAATAGACATTATAAAAGCTTCCCATTTGTTTGCTCCGCTTTTCTCTGCACGTACTAATGCGCTTCTTTGTCTTTTTTGATAAGTGGCTCCGTCGGGTTTATATTTACTGCCATAGTCTGCATCAAAAACCACATTTACAAAAATATAATCTTTCTTTTTAACGTTTGAAACTGCAATATTTGAAAAGCTTATCGAAGCATCTTCTGTCTTATCATACTGAATATCTATTTTGTTTAAATAATAGATTGCCGTGATATCTTTTGTATTTCCTAATCCCGATTGTGGGTTTATATCATCTTCAATTATAATACTACTATCGTAAAAAACACGATTTCGGGATTCTTTATAACTGTTCGTTATAACTTCAGCCAATTCACTTGGTGCATTGTCAGAAAAAGTAATATAATTCAATAAATTTTGAAAGTTTTCTACTGCTGCCTGCGCCTGATAACTTATCTCTTTTCCATCTTTCAGGGTTATAGTATTTTCTGCCGCTATTACAGGAATTGATGTGCTGTCTGTAACTGGTTTAAAATCCTGAGCATTAGTAACTATAGAAACTGAGCAAAAACATAATAAAATGATACCTCTTTTGATTATCTCATTTCTAGTTAACACAACTAAATTGGTAAAATTGGCCATAATTATTGTTTTATGATGATGTAACTTTTTTTAATTTACTAATCAGCCATCCGGAATTCCTGGTTTCTCTGTTGTATTGCTTAACTACTATCTCCCAGCCTTTGATTTGAAAGAAGCTGTAGGTAACCGAGTTAACCTGTAATATCTTGAGTTCTTTATTAAGACATTGATTAATAAACATACACATATTGGCATTATACTGATTCGACTGCGAAATATAATTGCCGATATTATTTGGATTCTCTGAAACCATATCAATATCCATAAAATCGTTTGTATTGCTGATAGGCGTCAAATAATTATTAGGATTAACAGCTTTTGGAATAATAGGCTGTTTTAATTCGGATGCCATGTTATTTCGAAGTTGATTTAAAAAAGCAGCTTCAAAATCAATGATTTCCCATTTACAACTTCCATCGGGCAGGTTTTTAATTTTTAATTTTAAAACTGCCTTCTGAGGTTTGCCTTTATACAAAACTGAGCAATTAACATCAGCCCGCCAATTATCATTATTAAAATCAAGATACTCAGGATCTTCAGGATTATCAACCTGTTTTATAAAACTGGATATTTCTTCAAAATTCCAGTCCTTCTGACTTGCATTGAAAAGACTTTTAATGAGTTTCTCCCGTGTTAACTTCGCGGATTGATGTTTTTCCTGATATTTTTTTATTAATGCCGAATCGCTGTCGTTAAACCTTTCGATAAATTCATCAATTTGCTTTACTTCCCATGCAAAGAGAGTTTCAAATTCTTTTTCATAGGTTTGAGAATAGATGAAGCCAGGTAAAAACAAAAAAATAAAAATTATGATTTTCTTTGTCATCCTGTTATATTTTTTTTGTTTCAACTACCCCTATATCATCAAGATAAACATCCCATCCTGATACATTTTCACCGTTAACCGCTTTTTCATAGTGCTTTAAAACGATTGTCATATTGCGTTTTGTCTGATCAGCATATACTAAATTACCATCTACAAAACCTTCAAATTTCTGTACAAAAGTTACCGAACCGTAGTAGTTACCATCTGGTCCTTTTTTAAACTTAGAAGCATAGTTAATATTAGCATACTCAATCTGCACTTTGTCATACTGACCACTTTTAATTAAAAGTCTATTCAAATAGTCCCTAATCTTATATTTATTTTTTCCTCCGGTTCTTACATTTGATACTTCTACTCTGGCCTCTTCGCTCAAAAACAAGCCGCAAGCCATATTAATACTCTTTACAGCAGCTTCACGATTTGTACTTACAGAAGTAATATTCTGCAGATATCTTCCAAATTCCTCTGTTTTATCTAAAGCTTTTTTTCCAAAAATCGCCATATCAGGAACAACCAGTTCATTCTCATCATGAGCAATAGTTACTTTTTGCTGAACTGATGATTCAGTTTTTACTGCTGTTACATCTACTACAGGTTGTGATTTTGACGCGGCCACAACTGCTAACGACTGCGAATTTGTTGCTGTTGCCGGCGCTGCAGTTAACGTTGGTTCTGTATTTGTCTTTGGAGCCGCTGCGGCAGCAGGAGTTTGTTCTGTCTCTGGATTTTTTTGCAGCTCATTAATTTTAGGTTTATCTATCGATAAATACGGAAGGGCTTGTTCTGGTGTCAAAAACATTTGATGTGTTCCATTCTTTTTGATTAGATAAGCAAGAGTTTTTTTAGAAAGAATTGCATCTTTACCATTACTGTTTACTACAATTTCCGTTTCATTTTCATCAATTACAGTAACTGGCATTACTGCACCGTTAGAATCTACCAAAACATCTACGGATCGTGGTTTTGTTGAAGGATTCAAAAAATCATTCCTTTCCTGATCGGAAGATGGTTTTGCTCCCGAAAATATCAAATAATCACCATTACTGTTAAAAGCAACCTGTACTCCGCTAAGATTTCGACTGTAAATTGGACCTGTTGGATTAGCAAGGTTTTTAAACTTGACTTTTTCAGCGGTAATTTCGGTTATCTTTCCAGGTGTTTTAGTTCCACCGGTAAAATAAATCATATCCTGAGCGCTCACTTTTGTGAAGACAATTATCAGTAATAAAACAGTGTAAAGTAATTTCATATAGTTAGGTAGTTGATTGATATTATTTTAAATTTATTTGCAATATTTGGTTATCCTCTTCCCAAAGTACATATAAGCTATTTCTGTATTTTCGTAAAACACCGTGTATCCCATAGGTAACAACTTCTGCGTCTGAAACATCTTCAGGTGACAAATAGTGAAGAATCCCATTTTCTGTTGACATATATAATGATCCGTCATTGGTAGCTGCCAGACCGTCAATATTTACATCAATCTTTAAAACTTCAACAGGAGCATAATAAAGACCTAATCTTATGAGTGAATTATCTGCCGCTAAAAGTATTTCGCTTTCATTTATAACAACAAGCTCCCGAATTGTTTTTTCGGTTTCAAAAACCGGAATAAGCTCTTTTAAATTATACAGCCAAACTTTCGAAACATTATTCTGGCGATTCCAAATATAGATTACATCCGATTTAAAGCACTTAAATCCGTATACACCTAAGGGCAGTTCAAGAACTTTTTCATAAGATTTCTTAGTACCACTATCAATTAACTTTACTAAAGATGATTTATTTGTACCTGCTCTCATAAAATACAATGTTGAATCTGCCTGCACATAATCAATTGCATACGTCGCAATGCCTTTTGCAGGAGGTATAAGCCATCTTTTCCAGCCTGCCATATGGACTCCTCCGCCAACAGGCAATAAAGCAATGCCCGGTTCCACAACCGTAAAGTTGAAAACTGTGAAATGATCTTGCGTTGAATAGTGGTTTTGCTGAAAACCATTTTTCAGCAAAATAAATTGACTAATATCAGATTTAATTTGTGCTCTGGTATTGAATAAAACACAAAGAGCAAGTAGTAAAGTAATTTTTTTTTTCATAAATTTTACTAATTATTAAATGCATCTTTATACTCCTGCACTGGCGGGCCAGATCTGAAATTTGTCAACCATTTGAAAGCAGTATATAGTACCTTTTTAGGGACATTATTCAATTCTTCTTCACTGTTTTTAAGAAAATCTGTATTATCTTCTTTATTTATTTCGAGGAATGCATCACTAATAATTTTTAAATTGTCCTTATTAAGATTTACCAGACTGCTGTTATTATATATGTCAACTTCTTTTTTATAACTATTCCATGCTTCATAACCCGTTTTACAATAACTGCAGATACCGGAAATTTTTTCTGCAGCCTTATGTATTTCCTCGTTCATCTTCTCTTTAATCACAGCTTTCCATCCTGCTCGCGGAATTTCTTCATAATCCATTTCCTTATTTTCGAAAACCCGGTCAACTAATTGATCTTTATATTCATTTAATGAATTTTGAGCAAATGTATTTAGCCTTTTAGAAAAACTCTCTTTTAAATCTGACCCAAAAATTTTGGCAGCCTCTTTTGCTTGTCTCAGCAAATCTCCTCCATCATTTCCAAAAGCGCCATCACCAATGTTTCTTGTATTATGAGAAGCCATTTGACTTTTTGCCTGATCTTTACTATTGTACCGATCATTTCCGTCTAAATTGGTATTCCTTTCATTATTTAAACGTTCTTCGGTATTACTGTTGTTCTGAGCTACTTTATCTCCAAAGGCTTCCCAATTTGCGTTAAACTGATCTTCTCTCCTTTGTTGCTCTGCCAAATATTCCTGTACTAACTGTTGGCGTCTTTGCTCTTCAACTTCAGCAGCTTTTCTTTCATTATCCCTTTGGCGTTGTTCTTCGGCAGCCTTATTATTGGCCGCAGTGGCAGCCGCCTGGTTCGCTTTCTCTATTTCTCTGTTTCGTTTTTCTTCGACTTCTTTAGCTGCCTGCTGATTGGCATTTTTGACTGCATTTGTATAATTCATTTGAATTCTTTCGCAGTCAAGTCTTTTACCATCAACGTTATTTTCAAGAGCACTTATTTTTCTGCTGAACTCGTCTTGATTAGCCTGAATATCTGCCGCTGATGCAGGAACTACTTCTCCTTTTACATCCTTTACATGAGTATAAAAATTTTCCCCCCTTTTTTCAAATTGACTTTTACTAGCTTTACATTTACTACAAAAAAAACCGGCCCGCAAATCCTGCAAAGCCATTTTTTTTTCTTCACGCAGTTGTTCAAGATCATTTTGCAATTTTCTATTTTGAGCCATACAATTGTTATAGCGGTTCTGATAATCACTTTGATCAGGCATCTGTCCATATGAATGACTCGCAATAAGTAAGCAGACAGAAATTAATTTTAGTATCTTAAATTTCTTCATATTAATTATCTGGTTAATAATTCAGCCGCTTTGTCTCTCAGTCTTCCAATCTCATTTTTTAGATTTGTATTTTCCTGTTTAAGCCTTTCGACTTTATCATCTTTTACAGAAGAAGCTACCTGCCCAAATAAACTGCCGAGGCCGCCTAACAATGCTGCCGTCTGATCACCTGTGACAAGAGCATCACTAAATACCTTATCCCCAACAGCTGAGACATTTTGCATATTTCCTGAACCTTCGATAAGACGCTCTATTTCACTCTTATTGAAATCATAAATTTTAACTAGATTATCAGCTATTTCATCAGTTATTACACTTAAACGTGCACAAGCTTTCTTTTTTGCCTGTTGTGCATACTCATCTTTTGGCCGTATATTGCTTATGGCAACATAAATTGCATACGATTTGTCATTTGCCGACGTATTGGTATAATCATTATAGTCTGAATATCTCTTACGTTTATATGGTGAAGAGTAAGGTTTCACATTATCAACGTCATCATAAATTTCTGCTATAGTAAGCATGCAGGCAAGTGATTTCCCTGTTCCGGCAAGCTCAGGATTATCAGAAACTGTCCTGAAAGCTTTAACAGCAAGGCCAAAATCATGATTGTCTTTAAAAAAGTTTCCAAGCTGATAATAAGCATTAGGGTCATTTTTGTCGGTAGCAGCAAATAACTTTGTAAAAGCCGGCAATAGGTTTGAAGGCAGTGCAGCACTGGTAAAATTTAAACCAAAATCAGAATCAAAATATTCGATCTGAGCTTTGGGCAGGTTCCTTCTTAATACTAAAATAGAATTAATATCCAAAGGAGAATTTTGAAGATTCAGGGTTTCTATTGGAGCCCATTGCTCCACAACAGATTTAGAAATCCTTTTTATTAGATTATTACTTAAATCAAGCACCTTTAGCGAAGGAAGAGAAAATAATTCTGCAGGGCATTCTGAAATACTGCAATTACTTAGATATACATTTTCAAGTCTTTTAAGTTTATTTATTTCAGCTGGTATGGAATTCAAATTTACTCCTGTAATATCAAGTATTTTTAGGCGGTGGCATCCAAGTATTACAGAAGGAAAACCATTAAATTTCGAAACATTACTGTTTCGGGATGTTAATGATGTATTATTATTGATATGAAGCTCCGACAATAGCTTCAACTCTCCAAAATCAGCGGGAAATTTATAAAATGAACCAGGGAGTACTAAGGATCTTAACTTTGTAAGTTTTGAGATCGAATCCGGCAAAGTAGTAATCAACGTTTTATTGAGATTGATGTTCTCAAGCGCACTCATATTATAAAAACTCTTATCAATACTTTTTAAAGGATTGTCGTGAAGTTTCAATGATTTGACTTTTGAATATCCGGAAAATGTCTTATCAATTGCACTGATATTGTTTTCTGCAAGATTGATTTCAATAAGATCTGGTGCTGAATTCAATTCCTCCGGTATTTCCGTTAGCTTATTTTTTTGAAAATCAATAATCTGAAGTTTTGAATTCTTTGCAGCGAAAGTTTTTTCTGCAGCTATACCAGTTATTCTGTTATTGGTTAGATGCAGCTCTTTTAGTCTTCTCAATTCTAGTAAAGAGGACGGAATTTTTGACAGCTTATTCTTTTTTAAACTAATAAAAGTGATATTAGATTTTCTTAGAGCAGTTAATTCTTTTATCTTAAAATTTCCCATCTCCTGCTCATCCAGATAAAGATATTGAAGTTCAGGAAGATTAAAAACCTCTAAAGGAAATTCTCTGATCTGATTTCCGCTTATATCAAGAAGGACAATATTCTTCATGTCAGAAATATCTTTAGGCAAAAGCTTAAGTTTTGGATTAACAGGAACCAAATCCAAATACCGCACCTTCAGAGGATCCTTGGCTGCCTCTGAAAGTAAAGAAAATTGTTGAATAGTTTGGAGTTCTTCAAACGTAATAGCCCTGAAATTTTCATCCAAAGGCTCAGGAATCTCTTCAACTTGTTCTTTTTTATCTTTCTTGGCTGTTTTTTTCTCAGCAATTTCCTTTTCAGTTTTGCTTTCGTTTTTGCTGTCTTTTTTATTATCCCGATTAATTTCAGACTCATCTTCCAGGGCAACTGCATTTTTATCTACTGTATATATTTCTTCATAACCATTAGAATAGGTTATTTTTAATATCTCAGATAAAGCAACTGCTGAAATAACACCATCGGCATTATCAGATGAAAGAAACTGCAGGTTAGTTTCAGAAATTTCAACAACTTTTCCTTTTAACTCTTTACCATTTCTTAACTTGACAATATCCCGACTCAAAACAGAATTAGTTGATACGTTTGTCGTATCATTTTGCTTTTGTGCAATAATTTCTTCTTTTAATTTTTCAGGTACAGAATAAAGTTCTTCATAACCATTACTGTATTTAATGCCTAAAACCTTCTGTAGTTCTATCTTATCGACTCCCTGACTTTCAACGCGCTGATAAGTAATACTTGTTTCATCAACCTCCTTTACAAACACCTTTAGTTTATCACCATCTACAGTGAAAATAATATCATAATTTACTTCTGCAGCACTTTGTGTCAAAGAAGTATCTCTCTCTTTGGGTATCTGATAATTCTCCTCTGTTCCGTTTTCAAATTTAATTTTAACTATTTTTTCTTTTAATAAGAATTTTTTTTGAGCTGCAACTGCCCCAAAATCATTGTATGAAATAAAGCTGGATGCAACCTTTTGAATTTTACAATTTAAGATAGTCCCATCCAGACAATAAACCGTATCCTGAGCATAAATCTTAAAAAAAGAAGTCAGTAGTGTTGTAATGAGTAAGATTAAGTATCGGTTATTTTTCATTAATTTTAGTTTAAAAGCAATACATATGTTGAAATAAAGAAAAAATGACCATGTCCTTTGAACAGGAAGTAACCTCTCAATTCAAAACAAACTAAGCTGTTTTCGGAAAAAATAATTACCAAAGACTACTCCGCTTTTTTGAAAAAAAACGTAGAATGTATCAGTCTTAAAATTGAGGTAACTTCTATTTTTTCAAAAATATAGAAAGTCTAAAGCAAAAAAAATACTCCCAAAGGAGTATTTTTTTTGCTTTAGAGAATTATATTATCCCCTGGCAAATACAATTTTTTATCAGCTCTGCAGTATTTTTAGAATCGGATTTAGTGAGTATATTATTTCTATGTTTCTTTACTGTCAAAGGGCTGATAAAAAGTTTCTCCGCTATTTGGGTATTATTTAAACCATTGCCAATTAACTTTATAATATCAATTTCTCTTTTTGAGAATTCTGTAAATTCTTTATTATTTTCATCGAGGCTTAAGTTCATAAATGAAGGTTCACCATTTAGGCCTATCAGAGATATTTTGTAATTGTTAAAAGAACTTAAATGATCTATTCGGGTATGAATGTTTAATGATTTTCCATATCCCCCGTTATCATCCAGAGTAAGCATTAGAGCCTGATGATTAAACAAAACATATTCCCCATTTCCCAACCTGCACCTATGACTGTAACTAATTTTATAATTTAAAAGTTTTTCACGCCCAATATTTTTATAGAAAAATTTAGTCAAAAATGCTTCTGCTTTTATTACAAAGTCAATATCCTCAGGATGAATTGCACCTAACACATCATTAAAAGTTAAAGTTTCGGGATCAAATCCATGCATTTCAAATAAAGAATTACTGATTTGGGAGAGTGACATATCAAAAAAATCAATAATATAAAAAGAAAATGGGCCAGTACTAATAATTGAATTAGTGAGATCATCAAACGATATTTGATTTGCCAAAGTGGCTTTGCTGGCTTTATTTGTTTTCCAAACATCATGTAGACTTTGTATTTCTGGAAGCATTTTCTTTTATGTTAATAAGTTGAACATTTGTTAATCAAATTAACATAAAAAAATGTTAAAACACAATATAAATTTTAAAAAACTAAAAACAAACTACCTCTATATTTAATTCTTGATTCTAGAAGAAAATATTACTTTTATCATTTTCTTATATTCTGTTTTGCTTTTAAAAAAAACATCCTTTTGTGTCAGAATTTTACGACTTTACTTCCAGCCATTGTAATTCGAATGATATAAAAATGATTAAAATCCTCACTTGAAACATCCAGTTGGGTTTTTCTAAAAAAATATCAGGTACAATATTATTTTCCTACCACATACATATCAAAAAGCATAGTATCGAAAAATATGCTGTATTCGCAACTGTAATCAAAATCTCAATGAGGCAGAACGTAGCAATACTACCCTTTTTGCAACTATTGACCACAATAATTCCGGAAAATCGACCTCTTATTAATCTCCAGAAATTTTAAAGAACCTTCATGTTTTGTTTAAGGTTTTACTATTTTCAGCTTTTTTCTCCAACAAAAAAGATCATTCCAAAAGTTGAATTTACAAACAGTAAAAAACAAACTTTTGTCATCAATGAACGCATTCTCTCATATAATTTTATACAGATCTAAAATTTAAAACCCAAAAAAGGCGGTAAAAAACCGCCCCTTTTTCTTCTTAACAGACTCTCCTAATCAAAATTAAAATCCGTAAACCCCGCCAGAAACAGTAATCTTATCTCCCGTAATCCAGGCAGAATCCTCAGAGGCCAGAAATACGGCAACTTTTGCAATGTCGTCCGGCTGTCCCGTACGACCTAATGGTGTTTTGGAAACAAAACCGGCTTCGGCTTCGCTGCCTATGAATCCGGCGCTGTGAGATCCTTCGGTTTCTACGATGCCCGGAAGGAGGGAATTGATTCGGATGTTTCTGCCGGCAAATTCTTTTGACAAGGCTACCGTAAGGGCATCTAAAGCAGTTTTCGTTGCCGAGTATACAGAACCTGTCGGCAATGGTGAATTACTGGCTCCGGAACTGATGTTAATGATATTACCTCCTTTTTCTCCAAAATGTTTTAAAGATTCCTGGATCGCATAGATGGTTCCCAAAACATTGGTGTTAAAAGATTTGTGGAAGGTTTCTGCCGATACCTGCTCGATAGGTTCGTACAAATAAACACCAGCATTGTTTACCAAAATATCCAGCGTACCAAATGCTTTTTGGGTTTCTTCAAATAGTCTTATTACATCGGCCTGATTGGAAACATCTCCCTGTACAGCGATTGCAGTACCTCCTTTTTCTGTGATTTCTCTTACTACTTTTTCTGCTCCTTCTTTGCTTGAAGCATAGTTCACAACCACTTTTGCTCCTTCGGCTGCAAAGTATTTTGCTATAGAAGCCCCTATTCCTTTTGATGCGCCTGTCACTACCGCTGTTTTATTTTGTAATCTGCTCATTGTATAATTGTTTTAAATGTGAGATACAAAGCTAGAGACATTCGATTTATTTTGGTAACTTTGTTACTAAAAGTAATAGTAACCTCTAAGTAACAAAGTAACATTTTATGGAATGCAGTATGCTTATAAAACAACAGCACAAAAAGGAAATGATGGCTGTTCAGGATTCAATGGATGTATTGAACGGGAAATGGAAAATCTCTATTTTGTCTTCTATCTGTTATTATAATAAAAGACGATTTTCGGATATACTGACAGATGTGGAAGGAATTTCGAATAAAATGCTGAGCAAAGAGCTGAAAGAACTTGAAATAAACCAATTAATTACCCGTACCGTTCTGAACACTCAGCCTATAACTGTGCAATATGAACTTACAGAACACGGTTTAACTTTAAAAACGTTAATACAGAACTTAACGGAATGGGGAATAGAACACCGTAAAAAAATTATCGGGGAGTAGTTTTGGGCATCTATTTGGTTTCAACATCATTATTCATACCAAGACAGGCTCTTAAAAAGTCATGTTATAGAACTACTTTAGGATTATTTGTCTATGTAAAAGATCTCTTAGACTGAGATTTCGAAAAAAAACCGAAAGAAAAAGAATAGGAATGATCTAAAGAAGATGTGGAAAAATATGGAGATCTTGCTATAATTCGAAGCAAAGTTATCGGTTAAGAATAATCAAATGATAAAAAATCCTCAATCAAAAGTCTGACTGAGGATTTTTTACTGTTTTATTTTGACAGCTAAAGCGAACTACTTCATTCCGACCTTTAAAACTGTTACCGAATAAGCAGGAAGACTCAATTGCTGCTTTCCTTTTGTCACTTTATATTCAGTTTGTTTTGGCGTAATTTTTTTAGGATCTGAAAAAGTATTTTCATCTTGTAAATTGGCACTTGCCAATCTGATCAGACTTCCTTTTGATCCCAGTTTTGCTCCTTTTAAATCAAGACTCACTTCTGACGTCGTTGCTGCTGTATTCACCAGTTTCACAATAATTTCTTTACTATTAGCATCTTTTACTGCCGATGCATATAAATTATTTTGACCGATTAAAGCTTTTCCATCCTGCGTAATATTCAACAAATCGGTTCCTTTATTGGTTGAGAATAACTGCTGTACATAATAGTTCGCAGAACCATACGACTGTAGATTATTGAACCAAATCATATCCGGAGTCCATTGCCAGGCATCTTCATGAGCCATTAAAGGTGCATAAGACGTTAAATGAACTACTTCAGCATTTCTTTCCAATCCGGTCATAAAAGCGGCTTCAGAGAAAGCACATTCCCAATTGTTTCTATTATTTGGGTTTGCACCCGAAACACTCTGCGCTGCATATTCTCCAGCAAATATTTTTGGTCCTTTTCGGTCATAATTATCGTAACGTCCAGCATTTTCTCTAAACCACTGCGGACTTTTGTAATAATGCTCGTCTACCAATTCTGCATTTAACTCTTTAAGTTCTTTCATCGCATAATCGAAATGCTCACCGTCCGGAGAAGGGCCGCTTCCAGATACGATAATAATATTTGGGTATTTTGCTTTGATGGCTTTTTCAAAAACCTTGTATCTTTCAATATAATCCACTCCCCATTGCTCGTTTCCAACTCCAATATATTTTAAGTTAAATGGTTTTGGATGTCCCATATCCGAACGGATTTTACCCCAAGTTGTCGTAACTGCTCCATTGGCAAATTCAATTAAATCTAAAGCATCTTGTACATAAGGATCTAATTCGCTCATTAAAGCTAATTCTCCTGTATTGTATTGACACGCCATTCCACAGCTCAAAATCGGAAGCGGTTCTGCTCCAATATCTTCCGAAAGCTGGAAATATTCAAAAAATCCTAAACCGAAACTTTGAAAATAATCTGGTGTTAATTTATGGTTGAATTCGACATTCCATCTGTTCATCATGGTTTTTCTATCCTCAACATTTCCAACCGATTTTTTCCATTGGTAACGATCGGATAAAGTTCTTCCTTCCACGATACAACCTCCCGGAAAACGTAAAAATCCCGGTTTTACATCGTACAAAAGCTGTACAAGATCTTTACGAAGTCCGTTCTTTCTATTCTTCCAAGTATCTTCCGGAAACAACGAAATCATATCCAAATCAATTGTTCCTGTTCCCTCAAAAGTAATTTTCAGCTTTGCTTTTGCCTCAGTTTCAGTTGCCGTAAATTGTGCTGTATAATTCGTCCAATCATCTGATTTTGGAACGATACTAGTTTCTCCCAATACTTTTTGATCTTTATTGATCAGCTGGAAAATAATCTTTTTAATCGCTCCGTTATGATTGGCTGCTTTAAACGAAAGATTGTATTTCGCATCTTTCTTTACTCCCATTCCTCTGAAACCTTCATTTAGTAAAGCATAACCTTTATCGTTGTTAATCTCAACTCTGCAAAAATTAGTATTATTGGCTGCTATGTTCATTGGCAACGCACTACCCGATTCTTTGTTTAAAGATGATCTTTGGGTATTAGGCTGTTCCCATCCCATTAAAGGTTTTTCAAATTCAAAAGATCTGTTTTTAATCATTTCCGCGTAAAGCCCACCATCTGCCGCAAAATTGATGTCTTCAAAAAACAAACCGAACATTGTTGGCTGAATTTTAGTTATTGTTTTGGAAGCATCAACTTCTAAAGTTGCTTTTTGAGCATTTCCATAAATACTGCTTAACAACAAACCTCCTACGAATAATGTTGAAATTACATTTCTTTTCATTGTATTATTTTTATATTGAGAATATACTTGCAATATATTAATTAATCTTTTTTAAGCCTATTATAAAGTATCACGCTATAAAGATTTATTGTGACTTTTACACTTGTAAATCTTATACAAAAATAAATTACTTCTTAACGGCCTCATACTTATTTGGAAAAGCCGCTTCTCCATCTAAATTGACTACTTTTAAAACATCTACATTTTTACTTTCCACTGCATATTTAAAGTATTCTGGTTTGTTTTTTCCCCATTGTACCGTGCAATTCTGAACTTTTATGCTTTCGGCAGTATCAAAATAAAATCCTGAAGTGCTTCCTTTTACAAAACCTTCAACATTTGCTGGTCGTCTGTCGTATAATCCACCAGGAAAAGAAGTTGTTTTGTCCATAAAAACACTCACGTTTTCAAAAACAATATTTTTGATTTTATCTTTTGATTCTCCACTTACAAAAACACCGTTCTCGCCTGTGCATTGAATATTAGTAAAATAAATGTTTTTGATTTCTCCTACTTTTCCTTCTGTTGCGCCTTTTGGAAAACGCCAGTTTGCATCTTTATGATTTCCTTTTGCTCTGCTGAAAGCCGTCACATAAATCGGTTCTGCTTTTCCCCACCAAGTATCAGTGTTTAATTTACTTTCGATAATGATGTTAGAGAAAATAACATCGCTTACTGTTCCTTCATCACGATTCTGAATTCCTAATGCACGATTGCTGTTTTTAATAATACAATTATTGAAAACGACTTGTCTGATAGCATCCATATTTTCTGAACCAATTTTAATCGCACAGCTGCTGCTGGTCATCGTGCAATTGGTAACCGTAATATTTTCGCAGGCTCCAAATTCTTCAAACTCCCTTCTGTTTTTCAGACAGATGCAATCGTCTCCGCTTTCGATATAACAGTCACTGATTCTGACATTTTTAGAATGATCCAAATCAATTCCATCACTGTTTCTGACTTTCAAACTATTCAATAAAGTAATACCGCTGATTACAACATCATTACACCCCACTAAATGCACTGTCCAATATGCGGAATTTCCGATATGAACATCTTTGATTCTAATATTTTTACCGCCAATGATTGTCAATACGTGAGGTCTTGGATCTAATACATCAAATGGCTTTAAAACATAAGCATCTTCCTCTTCTGCTCCCATAAAAGAAATTCCGTTTCCATCTATTTTTCCGCTTCCGCTAATGGTAAAATCTTCTATATTTTCTCCTCCAATCCAAATTGTTCCTTCTCCCGGATTGGTTCTGAAAGCGCTTTTGGTATATAACTTTTCGTCAGGACTCGCTAATAATTTAGCACCAGCTTCGATATGCAAATCTACTTTTGATTTTACATCAATTGGCCCGGCCAAAAAGGTAAACGGTGCCGGAATTAAAACTCTTCCACCTGTTTTACTACAGGCATCAATTGCTTTCTGAATGGCTGCAGCATCATTGGTTTTACCGTCTCCTTTTGCTCCGTATTTTTTAATATCGTAAATTTTCTGTGCGGAAACGGTTAACGAAAGACAGAAAATGATGAGCGCGATTATAGATTTCTTTTTCATATTTTTTAATTTTTTTTTATGCCACAAAGGCGCAAAGGCACTAAGTTTTTTTGTTTCACGCAGATTTAAAAAGATTTGAGCAGATTCTGCAGATTTTTTTTAAGAAATCAAATTAAATCTGCTAAAATCTGCAAGATCTGCGTGAAACAAAATTTATAATCTGTGGCAAAAAACTTTGCGTCTTTGCGTCTTAGTGGCTAACTACTAATGTGCTGGTAATTCAAATTTATTTTGCTCTGGTTCGATTTTTCTTTTTAGAGATTCGCTGTCCAAATTACTTGATGAAACATCTTTAAAAACAATTTGATTGATTTTATCTGACGGAACATCAATTCCTTTCATGGTCAGATTTTTTACATCATCAAAAACGAAAGCGGGACGAAAATCTTCTTTATCCAAAATCAGTTTTATGTTTTTCATTTCAATTCCGTTTACGTGACGAACGTAAAATCCCCATGAAGGCAATTCGCCAAACATGGTAAATTCAGGATATCCGTTGATGTTTTCTTTTATATCTTTTAATCGGCTTAAAGGATGATACGCCATTCCTTTTGAAGCTCTTCCCGGATAAACGATTTCAATGTTTTCTAAAGTCACATTTTCTATTGAATGTCCCGGTATTCCAGCAATAGAAGACGGGAACGGATTGTGGAAATAATCGACTTCCGGGCCTCTCATATCGTAATCAATATCAGGACGTCCAAACGGAATCTGTGCTTTTACATTTTTAACCGATACATTTTTGATGTAACCTGGTTTATCTCCATTCCTGTGACCTAAACGAATCAAGATTGCATTTCCTGTATTTACGGCAGTAATATCCGAAACTTTGATATTTTCAATCTCCGCTCCATCAACAGATTCAATAGCAACCGCCGATCGGAACGTATCAAAAACTTTAATGTTTTCTATAGTTACGTTTTTGAAACTGCCATAAGAACCCGTTCCAAATTTTACCGCATTCGCACTTGATCTAATCGTACAATTTCCAATGTAAATATTGTTATTGTGCAATCCCGGAATTTCCGATTTTAAACAGATTCCGTCATCGGCAGCGTTTACATTACAATTGGTAATTCGGGCATTTTCACAGCCGTCAAGGTCAATTCCGTCATTGTTCCAATACGCACGGCTTTCTACTTTCATAAAATCAATTACAATGTTTTTGCATGCTCTGAAACACATTGTCCAGCCTGGACTGTTCTTCAAAGTAATTTGCGTCATGGTGATTGAATCACATTTTACAAACGAAATCAGTTTTCCTCTTCCGTCTTCAGGACGCATTCTTCTGTAATTGTATTTTGGATCTATTCGAACTCCTGTATGATGTAGAGAATCTATTGCCAATGCCAGTTCTCTTCCCTGTCCGTCTATAATTCCTTTTCCGTTTACTGCTATATTTTTGGATTCATTGGCAATAATAAAAGCTCTGATTCCTTCGTATTTTGGATAATCATCTGGATTGGTACTTCCTAGCAAAACAGCTCCTTCTTCAAAAAATAATTCGACATCATTTTTTAAAATAATACTACCCGACAGAAAGGTTCCTTTCGAAAAAACAACTTTCCCTCCTTTACTTTTATTGGCTGCATCAATGGCTTTTTGGATTGCTTTTGTGTTCAACGTTTTTCCGTCTCCAACAGCGCCGTATTTTTTAACATCAAATACTTTCTGTGCTGAAACAGTTAAGGAAATACAAAAAACAAACAGTACAATTACAAAATTTCTTTTCATTTCTATTTTTTTTTATGCCACAAAGACACTAAGTCGCAAAGTTTTTTTAAGTCTCGTCTTTTAATAAACTTTGCGTTTTCGGGTCTTTGCGAGCAATTTTCAATTTAATCTTTTCAAATTAACTTTGAGCCTTTGTGCCTTCGTGGCAAATAAAATTTACCAGAAAACAGTGTACAAAGCCACCAATATTCCGCTGATAATAAAAGAACCAATAATAAACTCTGATGATACTTTGAACATCGATTTATCTACTTCAATTTTATGAATTTCAGACTCCTCTTCAGAAACTGGTTTTGCCAAACTAATTCCCACCATTATCAATACAATGATAAAGAAAACAATAGTCATACGATCTAAGAAAGGGTAGTCTGGGAAAGCGCCTTCTGTCCACATTGGAAGGAATTTTAAAATCGCAGCAAGTGGAACCGTTAATAACGCCCCTGCTAATCCAGCTGTTGGCGTTGTTTTTTTCCAGAACATTCCCAGCAAGAAAATCGCCAAAACTCCCGGTGAAAAGAATCCCACATATTCTTGTATAAACTGATAAGCCTGATCTAATGATTTTAATGCCGGCGCTACAAAAGCAGCAATGATCATACAAACCACCACACACCATCTTCCTGTACGGACCAATTTCTTTTCTGATGCCTGTGAATTGAAATATTTTTTATAAATATCTAAAGAAAAAATGGTTGAAATACTATTCGCTTTTCCTGCCAAAGAAGCCACAATTGCCGCCGTTAAAGCAGCCAAAGCCACACCTTTTAATCCTGCAGGCAATAAATTCATTAAAGTCGGGTACGCATGATCCGGTTTTAAAACTCCTGCTGCATCCACCATTTCCTGCTGAAACATTCCGTTTTCATGCATGACAAACATGGCAATGCCCGGTAAAACGGCAATAATTGGAACTAACAATTTTAAGAAAGCAGCAAACAAGATTCCTTTTCTGGCAGTCTTCAAATCGGCACCTAAAGCTCTTTGAACGATATACTGATTGCATCCCCAATACGCCAGATTATTGATCAACATACCGCCAACTAAAACTGACATTCCCGGCAATTCATTGTAATGCGGATTGGATTCTTCTAAAATCATATGCAAATGTCCTGGCGCTTCATCAGCAATAATGGTCAGTGCTTTTAAAATATCTTTCCCAAAACCAAACTGATCTGAAAGCAAGGTCAAAGCCAAATAAGTCGTCACTAATCCGCCCAGAATTAACACGATAACCTGAAACATATCGGTATATCCGATTACTTTCATCCCTCCTAAAGTTACGATAACAGAGAATAAACTCAGCGCTATAACACAAAACTGAAAACTTATTGGTGCAATAGACGAAATCGCCAAAGCACCCAGATATATAATTGAGGTAAGATTTACAAATACATAAATTAACAGCCAGATAATGGCCATAATCGTACTTACTGTGCCGCTGTATCTTTTGGCTAAAAACTGCGGCATTGTAAATATTTTATTCTTCAGATAAACGGGCAGAATAAACATGGCGACTATAATTAAAGTGGCAGCCGACATCCATTCATAAGAAGCTATAGCAAGTCCGATGGCAAAACCAGAACCGCTCATGCCGATAAAATGTTCTGCTGAAATATTAGAAGCAATTAAAGAAGCTCCAATAGCCCACCAGGTCAATGAGCCTTCGGCCAAAAAATATTCGTTGGAACTGGTTGCAGCCGTTTTTTTGCTTCTGTAAATATACATTCCATAGGCCGTGACTATGACAAAGTAAATAAAGAATACAATGTAATCTGCGGTTTGTAATACATTCATAATTGTGTGGTTATTGTGTGGTTAGATAGTAAAATGTATTTTTAAAAATAGAGCTTAATAATTTTAAACACATAGAAACATAGCTTTAGAAACTCCATAAAGGCATTTCATTTGAAATAAATTCACATAGCTATGTTAGAAACTAGTTTCTTATTATTCTCTTTTTGATTTCAATATGTCATAAATCTCTATGTTTCTATGTGTTTCAAAAAATATTAGTTTTCTAAATCTTGAGAAACCATTTCTTTTTATATAAAAAATAGAGTAACAAAAGCTGTACGACGGTTACTGACAAAGCTGTAAAAAAAGGTTGCCAAACAATCGATGTATATTGTATCAATCCGCCAAAAACATAATCTGCGGTATGTTTAAAATCTACAGAACCTTCTGCAGCGATATAGATCAAAATAGAATTGGAACCGATTAAAATCAATGGAAATGCCCATTTTTTAAAGCCCAATAAATCAATTATTACATAGAAAAAAACAAAAAATAAAATACTGAATCCGCCAACAAAACAAGCAAAAGAACTCGTCCATAAATGTTTGTTGATTGGAAAACTAATATCCCAGATTAAACCTGTAATAATTAAAAGTACTGCTGCCAATGTCATTAAAAGCAATTTTACTTTTATGGAAAAAGGACATTTTGCTTTTAAAAATGTTCCAATAAAAACGCCTAATAAAGCGGTTGCAATAGCAGGAATAGTCGAAAATATTCCTTCGGGATCATATACTGTACTATGCAATCTTCCTGGCAAAAACAGACGATCAATGTAGCCTTCCAGTGAACCTTCTTTGGTTAAAACTCCTGCTCCAAAATCGGGAACAGGGATCCATTTCATGGCAATGTAATAGCCAATCAAAATTCCGAAGAACCAAATCAGTTGTTTTTTAAAATCAAAATTCAAATAGATGATCCCGGCAAAAAACCAAGCCAATCCGATTCGGCCTAAAACGCTTGCAAAACGAGTATGATCAAAACCATCAAATCGAAGCAATCCGTTTACTATAAATCCTAAAACCAGTAAAATACAGGTTCTTTTCAACATGGATAAATAGATTTTACGTTTCTCGGTTGAAGGCAAATCCTGTGGTGTTTTTACTCCTGCCAAACTCATTTTCTTTTCGAAAGAGAAAGGCATAGAAACTCCGGCAACAAATAGAAAGACAGGAAAAATCATGTCATAAAATGTAATTCCATTCCATTCCGCATGATGCAGTTGCGAAGACATCCAGATAAAAACAGGAATTGGCGCTGCTTTGGCCAGAGCATGAATAATATGCTCACCGCTCATAATCCAAAACATAACAAATCCGCGAAGCACATCTAAAGAGATTAGTCTTCCATTTGTAGGGTTACTCATTTTTTTAATATTCAGTGGTCGGTTGATAGTTTTTTTTTGTTTTCAGCCTCATTCTCAGTTTTCAGTTTTAATTGTTACTGAAAACCGAGACTGGAAACTGAACTTATTTAAGTTAAAGTGGTTTAATGACAAATCCGTAGTTGTATTCGCTTTTTGTTAATACATATTGTTCGTGTGGTGGTAATCCCCAACTGTTGTCTCCCCCTAATCCGCGTTGGGTTAAATCGACACAAACTACTACTTCGTTTCTTGGAGTGATGTCGCTGGAATGGATGTTCTTTTTAGAAATTCCTCCGTCAAAATCACTCGGATAATTATTCAAAGTACTTATACCTAAAGGTTGCAGACCTTTTATTTCCAAGCCATTTCCTGAATTGCTTGACAATTTAAACCAGCGTATATCCGTCTTGTATCCATTTTCTTGTGGGCGTGTATAAGGCACATATTGGTCTGCAACTTTACTAGTATAAATTCCTTTGAAAGATGCTGTTTTTCTATCCGGATAATTTTCTAAAGGGCCTCTTCCGTAATAATCCAGATTTTCTAAGCTATTTTTTAAAGTAAAAATCATTCCGAAACGCGGTAACTCTGGAACTGGATTTGCTCCTTTTTTATAAGCAACCTGTATTTCTAAATCTCCATTATTTCCCAGTGCATATTTGATGGTATAATCAGAAGCAACATCATTTAGTTTTAATTTCGCAACGATATATTTTTTGCCGTTTTCTTCTGTCTGCTGGATGCTTTCCAGAGAAGTATTTTTTCCAGCCGTTCTCCAAACATTAGTTCTAATCTGCATTTTATTTCCGATATCATTATCGGTTGGTGCTCTCCAGAAATTCGGTTCCGGATATTGTTTGAAATATTCTTCGCCTTTCAAACTATAATACGAAATCAATCCCGTTGACTTGCTGATTTTAACTGTAACATTATCTGAAGTCAGTACAAACTGGTCTTTTTCATCCTGAACTTTTGCAGCATTTACTTTTTCAGATTTTTCGAAATATTTACTGTCTTCAATTACAAATTGTTCTTTGGCAATTTCAAAGTTTTTAGGCAATAATTCTGAACCTTCTTTTGTGTTAGCAAAAACATTCAGTAAATATTCTGTTCCTTCTTTCGATTCCAATTTTGGTAAATCAAGCTTAAACTGTTTTTTTGTTTTTGGATCCAAAGCAACATTGATTGTTCCTTCTTTGATTACTTTACCATTTTCCAGAACTTCATATCTAAAGTTGTATTTATTCAGGTTTGTGAATCCGAAATCATTATTAATTTCGATTACACCATTTTTGATATCTACTGCTTTGAATAAAATATTCTGATATACTTTTTTCACTTCAAATGCTCCAGGATGCGGTGTTCTGTCTGGATAAACTAATCCGTTATGACAGAAATTTTCATCGTTCAGGTAATTCTGGCTTCCCATATCGCCTCCGTAAGTCCAGTATTTACGACCCGCTTCATCAACTCCGTAAAATCCCTGATCTACCCAATCCCAAATAAAACCACCCTGCATATTTTTGCTTCCGCGAATAATATCCCAATATTCCTGAAAATTACCGCTGCTGTTTCCCATTGCATGCGAATACTCACACATGATATACGGACGACTCACTTCTTTTCTTGCCGCATATTCTTTCATGTATTCAATTGTTGGATACATTGGACAAACAATATCTGTGTTTTCGTTTTCTTTAGCTTGTTCAAACTGAACCAAACGAGAATTGTCTCTCTTTTTGATCCATTTGTATGCTTCGTGGAAAACAGGGCCGTTAGCGCTTTCATTTCCTAATGACCAAATAATGACCGATGGCATATTTTTATCTCTCTCTACCAAACTGTAAATTCGGTCTAAATGTGCCTCTCTCCATTCTGGAAGATGTCCTGGATTTGTTTTTGGATTCATCCAGATTAGAGGTTGCCCTTCTACTCCCATTCCATGGCTTTCGATATTGGCTTCATCAACCAAAAACAAACCGTATTTATTACATAGTTTTACCCATAAAATATTGTTCGGATAATGACTGCAGCGAACGGAATTAATATTCAGCTGTTTCATCATTTTGATGTCTTTCATCATCGTAGCCTCATCCTGATAATGTCCGGTTACAGGATTATGTTCGTGAATATTTACGCCATGAACCATCAATCGGACACCATTTACCAATAATTTTCCGCCTTTTAATTCGACTTTTCTGAATCCGATTTGTGTTGAAACGGTTTCTACAATTTCTCCTTTTTGATTCTTTAAAGTCAGTAATAAAGTATATAAATTCGGTGTTTCACTGCTCCATAATTTCGGACTTGAAACAGCCTGAGAAAAAGTAACATTCTGAATTTTTGAAGCTTCAAAATTGACATTAAACTCTTTACTGAAAACGTTTTTACCAGAAGCATCAACCAATTTTGCCACCAGCTTTTGATTATTTATTGCTTTTGAAGTCAGATTTTTCAAACTCACATCAACATTTAAACTTCCGTTTTTATACTTCGCATCTAAATCCGGTTTTGCAAAGAAATCTGAAATACGAACATCTTCCGTGCTGTACAAATACACATTTCTGTCAATTCCGGAAAGCCTCCACATATCCTGATCTTCCAAATACGAACCGTCGCTCCATCTGTACACTTCTACAGCCAGGTTGTTTTTTCCCGGTTTTAAATATTTAGAAATATCAAATTCAGCCGGACTTTTGGTATTTTCAGTATACCCTACTTTTTCTCCGTTTACCCAAATGTACATCGCTGATGTTCCTGCTTCAAAATGAAGAAAAACATGTCGGTTTTTCCAGTTTTCAGGCAGTACAAAATCTCTTTTATAAGACCCGACAGGATTATCCCAATGATTAATGAAAGGCGGATTTTTCTCAAATGGATATGTAATATTGGTATAAATTGGCACACCATATCCGTTTAATTCCCAATTGGAAGGCACTTGAAGGTCTTTCCAATGCAACGTACTGAAATCTGTCTTGTAAAAATCTTTTGGGCGCTCATCTGGCGTTGGCGACCAGGAAAATTTCCACGTTCCGTTTAAAGAAAAATACCATGGAGAATTTTCATATTTATCCATTATGGCAGAAGTTTCATCTGCATAAGGAAGAAAAGCGGCGCGTGCCGGTTCTCTGTTAATTTGAAATACCTGAGGATTTTCCCAATCGTTGCGGTCTTTTTCCTGAGCCAAAATACCCGCCGTGAAAAGCAGTAAAAGGCTTATAAAAAATATTTTGGTTTTCTGCATTATTTTGGTTTTAGATAGCTAGATGATATTTTTTTTAAACACATAGAAACATAGTTTTTGTAACTGTTGAAAGGCATTTCATTTACATCAATACACATAGTAAACTATGTGTTAGAAACTAGTTTCTTTTTGTTTTCTTTTTTTAGATAAACAAAATCTATGTTTCTATGTGTTTAAATAAACTTTTAAAACTTCAATTTTTCTGGCAAATATTTAGCAACTAATTCTTTATAATAAGGAAGCAATGCTTTTACATCTGGTTTAACTGGCGCTTTGGTGTACAAATCATACGGATTAAACTTTCTTACCCAGTCAAACATTTCGATGTCTTTTTCATTCATTAAATGGGCATACGCATTTTCTTTATGCTGAGAGTAAAAAGAATGGTAACGAATCATATACAAAGCCGGATCTGGCAGATAATCTTTCATAATCTGATACAAATATTCGTCATGTCCCCAACTCATTTTTACCTTATCCAGTCCGCAGTTTTGGGTGTAGATTCCTAGTTTGGTATTAAATCTCTCATCGGTATAATCCGGATTTTCTTTAAAAAATTCTGAATACACAATTTTATCCGAATACGCACATCCAACCGGAAATGTATCTCCAACCACAGCCCATTGCGGTTCTCCAAACAAACATAAAACTTTACCTAAATCGTGAATAAAACCTGTCAGTACAAACCAATCCGGATGACCGTCTGCGCGAATGGCTTCTGAAGTCTGTAAAAGGTGCTGTGTCTGATCTAAGTCAATATCTGGGTCACTGTCGTCTACAAGTGTGTTCAAAAACTCAACAGCTTCCCAGATTGACATTTCTTTTCTATTAAATTGCAGAAATTCTTGTTCTTTACTGCATACAAAGTCATAAGTTTGATAGGTGTGGTTGATCCTGTAAAACTCTTTAACCGTTTCTACTCTTTCCGAATCGACATAATTTCTGAATTCTTCTTTCTGCTTTTCTTTTACCTCTTCATTTTCTTCAGAAGGATCAGGATAGCGCATTAACAAATCATCTTCCCACTCATCTAAATTTTTCAACGGATTGTCTGTGTCTATATGCTTTTTCATAATGGTTAATAGTTAAAAGTTACAACACAAAAATAGAATTACATACTCTGTTCAAAATGGATTAATACATCAAAAACATGGATAAATTTGATTATTGTAGGATTTTTACATGTAAAACCAAAAGAAATGGCTAAACTTTAAATTGGACTGAAAGTCCAAAAACACCAAAGTAGTGCAACGCACTACGCATTATGATGATAATGAATAACACCCTGAAAGGGTGAAAGCGCAACTGTGCGTATATAACAACTCAATACTGAGAATATGCTTTCGCCCTTTCAGGGCTGAATTGCATGTCGTGTATTCTATTCTTCCGTAGTGCGGTGCACTACTTTGATGCTTTTGGCTCTTTCAGAGCTGGATTGTAAAATTTTGTGAATTGTTGTGCCTGACAATGATAAATATAGCCTGTGGTTTCAACCACAGGGAGACATTGCCAGAAAAAATAGATTATGGATATGCATTGTCAATATACGTTGCGTTCCCGTGGTTGAAACCACGGGCTATATTCTAATGGTGACTGCAGAAACGATAAGATTATAAATTTGTATTTCAAATATAGCCTGTGGTTTCAACCACAGGGACATCGCGGAACATCCTGAGAAAAATTAGATTTATGAATATACATTGTCGATATACGTTGTGTTCCCGTGGTTGAAACCACGGGCTATGTTTATCAAAATAATTCGCGAAAATTGGCGTAATTAGTGGCGAAAAAAAATCTTTTATGATCTCCTTAATCTGTGGGGAAAAAAACTAATTAATAATTTTACTAGGTGGAAAACCAAACTGCTTTTTAAAACATCTACTAAAATACAGCGGATCATTAAACCCAACCAAATTTGTTACTTCCGAAACATTGTATTTCTTGGTTTTAAGCAGTTCTGCTGATTTTTTCAATCGAATTGTTCTGATGAATTCGTTTGGAGCCAAATCCGTTAATTCTTTGATTTTTCTGTATAATTTCGAGGAACTCACTCCCAGTTTATCACACAGAAAATCAGTTGAAAGATCCACTTCACTTAGATTATCGTTGATTAGATTAGTCACTTTTTCCATAAACTCTTCATCGATTGGAGAATGTGTCAGCATGCTAACTTTGCTTTCTACTTCTCCTGAGAATTTCTGTTTCAGTTCTAATCTCGATTTGATCATATTTTCAATAACCGTTTTAAGCAATAAAGGCTCAAAAGGTTTTACCAAATAACCGTCAGCTCCTGTGTCGTAGCCTTTTACTTTGTCCATGTTTTCAGAAAGAGCCGTCAGCATGACAACCGGAATATGACTGATGAATTCATCATTTTTAAGTTCACGGCAAAATTCCAGTCCGTCCATAACCGGCATCATGACATCGGTAACGCATAAGATTGGTTTAATTTGTCGGCAGATTTTTAGACCTTCCATTCCATTTTCTGCCTCATACACTTTGTAATAATCAGACAAATAATCCACCAGATATTTTCTAAGTTCATTATTGTCTTCAATTACTAATATTTTCTCTTTAAGATCCGTATTCTGAATGATTTTCTTAGCCTGCTTTTCAGGAATCAGCATACTCAAATTATCATTTTTAAGCGCATATTCGAATACCTCTTTATGCTCGTAAGAATCACGGTCAATAGGAATTTCGACTCTAAACGTACTTCCTTTTCCTGGCGTACTTTCTACAGCAATAGTTCCTTTATGAATCGCCACCAAAGATTTTACCAAAGACAAACCAATTCCCGATCCCGTATTATTCGCTTTACTGTTGGTCGCCTGATAGAATCGTTTAAAAATTTTCTCCTGACTTTTTAACGGAATTCCGATTCCGTCATCGGTCACTTCGATTACCAGAATATCTTCAACAGTATCTTTCAGCCTTACATACAAATCAACGTTTCCGTTTTTGTTGGTAAACTTTAAGGCATTCGATAACAAATTGTACAAAATCTTATCGTATTTATCATTGTCCAGCCAGCCGTTTATTTCATCATCTTCGGTAATAAAATTGAGCTTAATCTTTTTATTATATGCCATTTCTTTAAACGAATCGAAAATGTTTTTAGAATAAGGCAGAATATCCGTTTTGGTCACTTTCAGTTTCAGTTCCCCTGATTGTGCTTTTCTAAAATCCAAAACCTGATTCACCAGATTCAGCAATCTGCTGGCATTTTGATAGATTAAATTGTAACGGCTTTTTTCATAATCGGTTGCATTGCTGTTTTCGTCTAAAAGCTGTTTGGCAGGTCCTAAAATCAAAGTTAAAGGCGTTCTTAATTCATGTGAAATATTCGTAAAAAAACGGAGTTTTTCATTGTTCAGTTTCACATCGTGTTCTCTATTTACTTTCTCCGTAAGCAGTTCTTGTTTTAAACGAATACGGTTTTTGATTTCTTTTCTGATGAAATAGAAAATTCCAAACAAAATGGCAAAAAACATCAAAAAGGAAGTCGGTGTTAACCAAAATGGAGGTTGTATTTTTATTTTATAAGAAACCGTTTTACTCCAATAGCCATCGCTGTTGCTGGATCTGATTTTAAAAGTATAATTCCCAGGATAAAGGTTGGTATATTGTATAATTCTGGAAGTACTGTTGGCCGTAATCCAATTTTTATCAAAACCTTCCAGCATGTACTGAAACTTATTCAGTTTTTCATTGGCAAAAGACGGAGCCGAAAACTGAAGAGAAAAATTACGGTTTTTATAAGACAGTTCTATTTCTTTACCGTAATTCAGATCTTTTGAAAGCGGAATTTCTCCATTAATTTCCATTTCCGGAAATACCTCTTCGTTCTGAATCTTAAACTCAGAAATCACAGGCAACGGCGACCAATTGTTTCTTTTCATTGCCGGTGGCGAAAAAGAAATAATTCCGTTTTTACCTCCTAGAAAAATATTAGAATTGTTGAAATAAAAGAAACCACTTGAACTAAAAACGTCCAGCCTGTTTCCACTGTTTACATGGTAAATACTAATATCTTTTAGATTAGATTTTACAAAAGCAATATTATTGTTGTTGATATTCAGCCAAAGATTTCCGTTTGCATCAGATAAAATATCAGTAATCCATTTTCCTGAAAGTTCTTTCAGATTTTTTACAGGCTCAAATTCGTTCTTTTTCGGATTAAACAAACACAATCCGAAACGCGTTGAAGCCCAGATTTTGCCTTTTACATCTACCAAAACATCACTTACATTCTCGTCATGAGGCACTCCTTTTTCTTTGATAAAAAGCGACGAATAGGTTTCTATTTTTCCTGAACTGATATTGTATTTCACCACTCCCGTTTCGGTTGCAAACCAAACGTTATTTTTAGCGTCTCTTTCTATCGCATTGATCTGAAAACTAGGTAAAAGTTTACTTGAATTTTCTACCTGAAGTGTTTTAGTATTCAAAATTACGGCTCCTTCTCCAAATGAACCTACAATCATTTTATCGTCTGAAATTTTTCTGAAAGCAAAAACAGGCGATTTTTCGAATCCAGCTTTAATTTCCCTTGAAGAATTTGTAGCGTAATTGTACACCAAAATATTCCCGTCCCAAAGACCGCAGTAAAAAATCTTTCCATCATCAGAATAAATACTCGCAATGTCTTTTCCTGTATTATGCAAAGGCGTTGAACCTTTTGTATTCGAAATAAAAAGTCCGTTGTGGTAAGTGGCTACAATTACTTTTTCATCATACGTTTTAGCAAAACCTCTAATTCTAGGAGCTTGATTGCCTATTGAACGCGAAATATCTTTGTTTAAAGTAAACTGATTTTCGTAAGGATCGTATTTGTCCAAACCGTCTTCAGTTCCAATCCATAATACGCCGGATTTATCAAAATAAAGTGCCGAAATTAAATTATCGACAAGCGAAGTATCATCGGATAAAATCGAATAATACCATTTGTAATTTCCGTTTTGAATGTCTTCTAGTTTATCACAGACCAATAATCCGCCTATAGTCCCAACCCAGTATTTTCCGTCAGGAGCTTGTGCGACTGAGAGAAAATAAGGCCCTAAAGCACCTCTAACTTGTTTGTTTTCAATATACAGATTAACAAATTGATTGCTGGCTTTGTCGAGTTTATATAGTCCTTCACGAGTTCCAAGAAAAATATCCGATTTTGCATCTTCATAAATAAAATTCAGATAGGGATTTTTTATATTCGAATTGGGAACAGAAAGCGTGTAATTGTTAATTCTGACAATCGCTCCTTTTGCATCCAGAGTGATTTTGGCAACACCCGATTTTTCATAACTTCCAACCCAGATATTGCCTTTTTTATCTTCAAAAATTTCTTTTACATAATCGAAACCTTTTAGATCTACTTTTTCAAATCGGTTTTCCTGCAAAAAGAAAAGATACATTCCTTTTGTTTTGGTTCCTACCCAAACTCTTTTGAATTTATCGACATAAACCGATCTTACTTCATCATCAGGAAGGCTGTTTGGATCGTCTTTTTTATGGAAAAAAGTAGTAAAAACATGCGTATCCATCTGGAAAAGTGTCAGTCCTTTTCGGGTTCCAATCCATAACTGATTCGCTTTTTCGTCCAGTTCCAAAGCTGTAATGTCGTCGTTGTACAATCTATTTTTTCCAGGCGTAGAACTCATGTAGTTTTTGAACTGATAACCGTCAAAACGATTCAATCCCGAAAACGTTCCAAACCACATGAAACCCTTTTTATCCTGCACAATATGGCGTACCGAATTATGAGACAATCCGTTATTATCGTTATAATGCGCAAATTTTATATTCTGTGCGTTAGAATAATAAAAAAGGGCAGAAAACAAGAATAATAAAAGGGATTTTAGTCTCATGGAAATAAATTATAAATGCAATTTAATCTTTTTGATTTAATAAATATCAAAATTATTTAACAGATAAATTATCAATCCTGTTATTTTTCAAATCAATTTTAAAATGATCGGAAGGCTCACCGTTCATGGTCTTCAGGAATATTTCAGCCCATAAAACCATTTTTGGATTATTTGTTTTTTTTAACTGACTGCATATCAGTTCGTATTGTTTTAATCTTTTCTTTCCAATTTTTGAAAAAGCCAGTTCATCGGCACTTTTTAAGCGATAAAAATCGAAAATCATATCAAATCCTATCCACAAATCGAAATCGGAAATCGTGAAAGAATTGGATTTCAAAACAGAATCAATTTCAGTTTTATTCGTATTCAGCAACAATAAATCCTTTCCTGAAAGATTCTCAATTGAGTTTAAAAAATCAACTGGAAAATCTTCCGGTAAAAAACGCAAACGCACTAATTCTTTTAAATGCCAATTGGTAAACTCTTCATAATCTTTGGCTTTCAGGATTTCTTTATTCCAAATGTCTTTGCTTTTAATTTCTTTTAAATGAGCATATTCTTCTTCATAAAAAGGAAATAAACTATTGAATTTATTGACTTTACCAATCACAACTGTTTCCACTTCAAAATCAGAATCAGAATGAACGGTCAATATTTTATAAGCCGGTATATATGCGGCAAGCGAAGGCGCCTGGATATTAAACAGCGTATTTCCTTTTGCCGACGTTCTAACGCCTGTATCGTTGATGTGCATGTGTCCGCCAAAATGAATTTGAATTCCGGCATCTGCAAATTGTTTTGCCACTTCTTCATCGGGCACTCTTTGCAATTGCATTTTATTGGCGCCGAAAAGCTGTTTTAATTCAGGCGAAGCATCATCATTAAAATCAACCATCGGATAATGACTGAAAGCAATGAGTACTTTTCCTTTTTGTTTCGCTTCCGCGGAAACCTTTTTTATCCAATTTAAAAGATGTTTTTTATAAATCAGAACGTTATTATAACCGGTGTTCGCTCCTGAAAAATCATGTGGATTATTGGCTTCTCCTGATAATTTTTCATTCGGAACATACGCATTTGCATCTATCGCCAAAAGCCAGATTCCTTTGATGGGTTCCACCAAATAACTGGCATCAGGCAGATGCAAATTAGTATTTTTTATTAGATACGTTCTTTTTTCTAAAACTGATTCTTTTTGAGCTTCTTCGAAATTATAATTATCATAATTGTAATTCGAAAAAGGCGTTTCCCAATACAAATCGGTTTTCTTTGGAAAAAAACCAAAATCACGCATTTCGTTTATGGTTTCTTTGTAACCCCAGTTTTTTATATCAGCAGTAATTATCGGTTCTAGTTCGCTTTTATTTTTGTTGAAGTTGTTTGCAGAACTACTGATAATCTGCTCTTTTCCGTCTTTTCCGAGAAAATCGGTTTTAATGGCATCTTGTGCAAAGGGTCTTACCACGTCATGATTTCCTGTAGTGACATAAAATGAAAGTCCGTATTTTTGAGAATATTCATTGAGTATTTTTCGCAATCCTCGTACGTGAACAGGCTGTCCATCGTCGCTGAAATCGCCTGGAAGCACTACTTGTTTAATGCCTCTTTTAACAATATCATTTAAGGCTTCTAAAAAGGCAAAATAATTTTCATTGAAAATTCGGGTCGAATGCAACTGCGAATTCATGGTTCGTATATTGGCATATTCACCCGTTACCGGATTTGGAATTCCTTTATAATCGCTGTCTTCAAATTTGGCAAAAATGTCTTGTAAATGAGCATCGGCTATAAAAGCAATCTGAACTTCTTTTTTCGTAGTCTGCTGTGATTTACAGGAATATAAAGAAAGTAGTAGTACTAATATAGCCGATATTCTAAACATGTATTTTGTTTTTATTTTTATGATTATCCGTTATTTGTCCTTTTTTTGAAAATAGAAAACCTGTAAAATCAGACGCGGATTAAACAGATTCGCTAACGCGAAGACGCAGATAAAAACGGATTTTTATTAATCTTTTTAAAAATATAAATAGATTATCCGTTTTTATCCGCGTCTTTACGAAGTATATCTGTTCAATCCGCGTCCTTTCTTAAAGGATAATTCAATTATTTTTTAATGTATGCTTCCAATTTATCTAAAGTGTTTAATTCTGTTTCTCTTGCACATGAAGATAAAATGGTTGTCTCGATATTTTTTGCTGGTTTTGAGATTAATAAATACTGCGTTCCGTCGTCTGTATTTTTCTCAAAATCTTTTGGATTGTATTTAATCGCTCCTCCTACTTCAACAATTTCTGCGGCAACGTCTTCCGGATGTTTTCCCCAAACTGCAATGTAATTTGCTCCTTTTTTCGTTGCACAATCTTTAAAGTAGTTCACTCCCGTTGCAAATTGTACTTTTTCTCCAGTTAAAGAAACCGCTTCTACTTTTGCTTCTCTTTTACCAGAAAATACCGTTACGCGAACTAAAATATCTACTTTTTTTCCTTTGTAAGGCACACCTCTTGAAATCATTTCCATCCAGGAAGTCGTATCTGTTTTTCCAACTCTTGCCAAACGATTGGTTACCGGATTTAAAGGCACTAATTTATCTCCGTCCCAAAGTTTTACTCCTCCCAAACCAACAGTTGATGCCACTTTATAATAATCCGCTCCCCAGCCTTCTTTTTGCTGTTCTGGTGTTGGATACCAATTGGCTTTTCTTAATTCTAAACCTGGTTTTGCTTTAGAATAAACGTCGATTGCTACTTTATCACTGAAATAAATTCGCAATGCCATCCATTCGTTTTCAACCGCCGGGCCGTGATGTCCGATTGTTTTATATAAATCCCCTGAATCTGAGCCAATATCTGACAAATAAGTTATTTTATCCGACTTCATATACAGACTGTTATCTGTATTATTCTGTCCAAAACAAACACAGCAAAAAAGAAAAGAGGTTACGATAGATAGTTTCATAATTTAAAATAGTATAAGTTATAAGTGTAATTCCTGTAAATTTAAAAACAACTTTTTATAATCTACCACGAATTCTATCTATTCTTTGGAAATTATCAATTTATGCTGAAAATGTGAAATTTCTTTAATTTACGATTCTTTCTCTTCTTTATTTGTGAATGCTTTGAGTTCAATTATTTTAAACACATAGAGACATAGTTTTTGATTGTCTAAAAAAGAAAACAAAAAAGAAACTAGTTTCTAACACATAGACTATGTGAATTTATGCAAGTGAAACGCCTTTAACAAGCATTGTAATCTATGTTTCTATGTGTTTAAAAATCTAACCTGATTGATTAATCCACTACTTTTACCAGGGTCGGATTAATTCCCAGCGGGTTTTTGATGATTTTACAGATTAAAGGAAACTCGGGATTTTTTGCAATCCACATTTCGGTTTCGTCTATTTGCGCCTTTATATGGAATGTTTCGATTGTTTTTCCATCAATAGAAACACCGTTTTTATCTTCACTTTTATCCAGAACATAAGTCGTGTTATTATACGCAAAGGAATTGTTTTTAACCAAATCCTGATAAGCCGACTGCGAAATCATAAAAAACGTTTCGGTTGGTTTTAAATTTAAAACTGGTGCATATTCTCCCTGATTAAAACTTAATTCCGTTCCGTTTTTTACGGCTTCAGGAAGCATTACGATTTTACTTTTCACTCCTCTGGTTTCTAGTTTAAAAGCCAATGCATTGTTTGACGTTTCGGCCGTAAGCTGTAAAGTTCTTGTTTGTCCGTGCAGTTTGCAGACATAATGCAATTGGGTATTATTTTTTAATGTCGGAATGTAATTCTGTGCTATTGTGGTTTGATAAAAGGCGCAGAAAAGAATAACTAAAAATATATTTTTCATCTTACTCATCATTTTTATTTTGCCGGTGGTAAAATTGTGGTTCCCCAAGCTGAAGGTTTCGAATCCATTTCTAAAATCAGTTCTCCTCCGTTAGTAATATCTTCGTGTAAAATCCATGCTTTATTATATGGTTTTCCGTTTAACAAAGCGGTTTTAATGTATTTGTTTTTATCACTCATCTTTTTGGTAGTGATTTTAAAACTTTTACCATTTTCTAATTTTACCACGGTTTCCTTAATCAAAGGTGTATTGATAAGATAATAAGGCTGTCCGGCATTTGGATACAATCCCATCATGTGGAAAGCCAGCCACGAAGACATTGCTCCTGAATCGTCGTTACCCGGAAGTCCTTCTCTCGATGTATTGAAATTATTCTTAATAATCGTTCTGATTCTGTCACTGCTTAAATATGGTTTTCCGATCCAGTGATACAAACAAGGCGTCAGGAACGAAGGTTCGTTGGCCACATTAAATAAATCATTGTCAAAGAAAATATCCAATCGGTTTTCGAATGCTTTTTCTCCGCCAGATTTTTTTACCAGTTCCGGAATATCGTGTGGTAAACTAAATGAATATTCCCAGGAAGTTCCTTCGTAGAAAAACACGCACCAATGGCAGACATACCAAGGCGATTCGATAATAACCGGCGTATATTTGAAAGTTGGTTTCTGAATTTTGGATTCGCCAAAAACGACATCATCCAGCCAGTTTCCGTCTTTGTCTTTTGGCATAATGAAACCTTTTGCTCCATTATTTTCATAATCTGGACGCCATAAGTTTTGCCAGTTTTCGGCCTGTTTCATGTATTGATTGTACAAATCTGTTTTACCTAAACCTTTTGCTACAGTCGCAATATTATAATCGTTATATGAATAATCAATAGTTCGGTTTCCAGCGCGGTCTGTGCCGTAAGGAACGTAACCTAATTTCAGATAATCTAAAAGTCCGCCTCTTCCTTCTCTTTCTTCATTTCCTCCCGGAGGTACTGTAGCATCTTTAATCATGGCTTGTAAAGCCAATTCATAATCGATTCCTTTTAAATTTTTCACAAAAGCATCGGCAATTACAACCTCAGCGTTAGATCCGCCCTGCGTTCTTCCGTTATCGTTTCCGCTTCTGCCTTCAGGCATGTATCCTTCGCGTTTGTAGATATTCAGCATGGCGTTGATAATATCTACTTTTCGTTTACTGTCAATCAATGTAATTAACGGACTTGACGTTCTAAAGGTGTCCCAAATCGTATAAAAATCATCATAATACGGTTCGTCATTTGTCCATAACGGATTTTCTCCTGTTCTGTCAACCGGCATAATCATCGTGTGGTACAAACCAGTGTAGAACATTTTTCTGTATTCTACTGAAGTATCATCTGATAATTTGATTCGGCTTAATAAATCTTCCCATTTATTTTCTAAAGTGGCTAAAACGGTGTTGAAATTCCAATGCGGGATTTCGATTTCTATATTATTCTTCGCTTTTAATTCACTTAAAAAGGAAATTCCAATTTTGACATTTAATTCTTCTTTTCCGGAGTTTCCAAAAGAAAGCAACGCTCCAGTTTTCTTTCCCGAATCAAATTGTGCTTTTTGATTGTTGTAAAATTTTCCGTCTTTAAAAGTGACATACTTTGCAATCGGCTGATCGAAAACGGCCCAGAAATAAACGGTATAAGCACGTCCGTTATTCCATCCTCCTCTGATTCGGCTGTAACCTCTTACTTCTGTATCTGAAACAATTTCGATTTGAGAACCTACAAACTGCTGGGCTTCTCTGGCATCAGGAATTTTTTCTTCTCCAAGGAAAAATCCTGGATCAATTTTTAATTCTTTTGATTTATTTTTTGGATAGGTTATTCTGTAAAATGAAACTTTTTCTCCTGTTGTGATTTCGGTTTTAATGTTGTTTTCTTTGAAAACCGTTTCATAATAGCCCAGTTTTACATTTTCTTCTGCTCTGAAAGAAGTTTGATCCATTTTGTCTAAAGCTCCAGAAAAAGGCATAATGGAGATGTTTCCATATTTTGGGCCTCCGCCGGTTCCGCTCACGTGTACCTGACTGAATCCTGTTACTTCTTTAGGCATTGGAAGCCATCCACTGTTTGGGCTAACGGTACAATCCGGACTTGGTTTTACCATTCCGTAAGGACAAGAAGGGCCAATAAAAACCCTGCCTACTCCTTCTGAACCAATCATTGGGTCAACATATTGATGCACTTTTTGCTGTGCGCTACTTGTAATCGAAAGAAATGAAATTCCTAAATAAAAGATAAACTTGGATGCTATTTTCATTGTGGTTACTTCTTTGTTTTTTGTTGGCATGTATAATTATTTTTAATATTTCTCAAATAACTATAATCATTTATTCTTTTACGTTAATAAGGCGTTAACCCAACGTTATATTACTATTTTTAAGGATTTGGCTGAGCCGACATTTGTAAAATCAATTCGCCTCCATTGGTAATCTCCCGATGTGAAAGTGTAAAATCTTTCACTGGATTAGTATTGTATTTGATGTCTTTGATATACACCTTTTCAGGACTGTTATTCTGAGCATTAATCACGAATGTTTTACCTGAATAATATTTAGGGTTTAACGTTATTGTGATTTTATTGAATATCGGACTTCCAATTTCGTAAACGGCATCTTTGTCTGTTCCTCCGTTTATTTGAAATAAACCTAATTTCAATAATACATTCAGACTTCCCATTAATCCCTGATCTTCGTCTCCATTATATCCGGTTGCAGGCGATAATCCGCTGAAGGTTGCTTTTACAACGTTTCTTGTCCAGTACTGCGTTAAATCAGGTCTTCCTAAAACGGTAAAAATATTAGAAGTCTGCATAGACGGCTGATTTCCAAAATTTACCGGAATTCGGCTAAACTCCGGGTGTAATTCTGCGTCGTGCGATGTACCGGAAGTATAATTTTGTTTTTTAGCCGTTTCAAATTGTGCGTTTAATTTTTCTACTGCTTTCTCTTTTCCTCCCATTAAATTCGCTAAACCTTCAATATCATGCGGTACAAACCAGGTAGATTGTGCTCCGTTGGATTCTATAAATCCATTTTCATATTGATACGGATCGTAATTTTCACGCCATTTTCCTTCTACATTTTTCGGACACATCCAGCCTATTTTAGTATCAAAAACATTTTTATAGTTTTCGGCTCTTTTCATGAAATATTGATAATCATCTTCATGATTCAACTTTTTAGCCAATTGAGCCAAAGTCCAATCCTGATATGCATATTCTAAAGTCTGGCTCGCACCGTCTTCGTGGCTTCCGAAATTTCCATCGGGAAGCGGATACGGCACATATCCTTTTTCTAAATAATATTTTAAACCTCCGCCAATATTGGTGTTGTGTTCATATCCGGCTTTTTCCATAATACCGCCCGGCATATGATTTTTTTTGAGTGCAATATAAATCTCTTCCAGATTGTCTTTTACAATTCCTTTTTGAATAGCGCTGACAATAAATGGCGTTGTTGAAGCTCCGGTCATTACATACGTATCATTTCCACCGGAAGGCCCACGCGGGATTATTCCTCCATCTTTGTAATACTGCATTAATGAATACACAAATTCTTCCATAATCTCCGGATATACCAATCCCCAGAGGTTATTGATGGTCCATTGTGCGCCCCAAAAAGCATCAGAATTGTAGTGGTTGAATTTTGGTTTTCCGTTTGCATTTAATGGCAAATGCCCCACCCTGAATTTGTCCCCTGTATTATCAGGATAGGATCCATTTGCGTCACTAATCATTTTTCTCCCTTGCAGGGCATGCCATAAATCAGTGTAAAATCTTCTTTGGTCGGTTTCAGTTCCGCCTTCTACTTTTATTCTTCCTAATAAACTGCTCCATACTTTTCTGGAATCTTCAACTGTTTTATTAAAATCCCAATGGGTTAATTCGGTCTGAATATTATTATCGGCATTTTCAATTGAAGTATAAGAAATACCGACTTTCATTAACACTTGTTCTTTGGTTTTACCAAAATGAATCAAATAATTTCCCGTTGCATTATCTCTTTCAACAGAAGAAACTGGCTCATTTGTTTTCACTTTAAAAAATACCGTTAACGGTTTTGGACGTCTGAAATTGGTACTTAAAACCAAAGATCCGGATAGTTCAAAATCATTATTTTTTTCCAATGTTCCGTTGGTATTGTCACAAGGGCCTAAAACAGTATTTAAATTAAAAAGAACTGCTTTTTGTGCCTCTTTCGGAAATGTATATTGATGAAAACCAACTCTTGGCGTGCTGGTTAATTCTGTTTTGATTTGATATCGATCTAATTGTAACGAATGATATCCCGGTGTTATAATTTCGGTCTGATGACTAAATCTGGAATAAAAATCTTTAAAAATCGTCTTTTTATTTTCTTCTGAAATGGTCACGGGCATCACGGATACGCCTGACATCTGCCATTCGTGCACATGACTAAAACCTTTAACTGTATCTGTAGTATATTTATAACCACCTCCCCAATCGCCTTTAATTTCGGTGTCTGGATTTAAGTTGACCATACCAAACGGACGACTTGCTGATGAAAAGTAAAACCATCTTGAGTTTTCAGTGTCCAGCAACGGATATACCCTATCGGAAAGCTGTTTTTTCTGTAAAGAAACTTCTTTCTGACTTTTGCATGACACTAAAAAGACCAAGGCTAAACTTACTGTGACGCGTCCTATTTTATAGAGTTGATTTAGTTCCATTTATTCTGTTTGTATTGATGAAGGGCTATTGGTTTATACAGGATTTTTGTATCGGATTGAAAAGAATGTTTACAAAGCTTAATCTTTCGTCGGGGTCTCAGGAATTACATTCGATCAAGCTTTGTATTCATTCAAAAAATGAAAATGAAACTGAACTGGTTATCATGAGCAACTAGACTTACCAGTTTTCTTTTTAGTAAAAAAGGAGAAGAATTTTTACGCTCTTCTCCTTTCACAATTAAAATTGAATTACAATGCGTACTTAACTAAATTCTTATTTTTAATATCCATCATTTTGTGTTAATGCCGGATTTAAAACCATTGCATTTGTTGGGATTGGGAATACACGACGGTAAGTATCTGTATTGGTTTTGTATCCCCAGGATCCTTCATATTTTCCATAACGGATCATATCGTTTCTATGCCATGCTTCCCACGCAAATTCACGGCTTCTTTCTTTGTAAAGTTCTTCCAGAGTCACTCCGCTTAAGGCTGCAGAAGTTGTACGGTTAGAACGAACCATATTTACCAATGCGTCTGCACTTTGTCCTAAAGTTACCGCACCTCCGCGCAGAATTGATTCTGCTTTCATTAAAAGCACATCTGAATAACGTAAGAAAGGAACGTCGTTCTTTTGATTACGGTTTGTTGAAGTGGCATCCGGATAGAATTTAATATTTCTGTATCCCATGTTCCATGCAATTTCATCATTTCCAAGATCAAACAAAGCGAGACTTTGACGAGGAACAATATTTGGCGTTAAATTAACCTGATAGGTATAAGTTTCTCCTCCATCAGATCCTGTGTAAAACTGGTCATATCCTTTTTTAGTAGTGGTAACCATTACCGGCGTAACTCCGTCGTTCATATACTGAAGTCCTGTAAGCCATTGTCCGTTACGAATATCATTTGGATCATTGAAATAAGCATAGAATTCAGGTAATGTACTTCTTGGTGCACTTGGTGTAAAAGGAAGTCCGAATTTTGCTCTTTCAGAACGAGGAACGTCATAACGAGCGTGGTACATTTGTCCGTTATACCCAACTGTAACTGCTGCAGGATCGTAAGGAACTGCAAAAATGAATTCTTTCATTGTTGGTCCGTTAGTCGGATAAAACATCTGCAGGTATGTCGCTCTTGGCTCAACAGCATATAAACCGGAATTGATTACCTGATCGCAGGCTGCTATACAATCTGTATAACGAGCTGTTCCTGTATATACCTCAGCATTTAAGTACAATTTAGCCAGCATTGCATTGGCAGTTTGTCTGTTTGGTCTTCCGTAGGTTGTAACTCCTGATGCCGGATTTAAATTTGGAACGGCATTTTTTAATTCGCTTTCAATAAAATTAAAAACTTCTTTTCTCGATGTTTTAGCATGAGACGTAAAATCTCCGTATAAAGTATCCAAAGGTACATCTCCATAACTGTCCATCAACATGAAGTAGGAAATAGCACGCATTGTTTTCAGCTCAGAAATCAACGTATTTTTGTCAGCACCTTCCGGCATTGTCTGTCTTAAAATAGAAATAGCCTGATTGCTGGTTCCAATCACTTTAGAGGACCAGTCCCAAAGACTTCCCACAATACCGTTGTCTGCATTCCAGTCATGAAAATGCATGGCAATATAGTTTCGGTTATCAAACCAGTTTCCTCCTCTTGCCGGAAGAATCGCTTCATCTGTAGTTAAAGACTGCGACCACCACCAGGCAAATGAAAACTCACCGCGGAAAGCTGCATAAACAGGTCCTGTTGTCTGAATATATTGTGTTGAATTTTGTGGAAATACTTCAGGTGTCAACTGCGTTGTAATAGGCACATCAAGATCACTGCAAGACCATACTAAACCAGCCATCAATACTGGAAGACCTAAATATTTTAATATCTTTTTCATAATTTTTAGCATTTAAATTTTAGAAGATCACATTTAAACCAAACATGTATGTTCTGGTTTTTGGATAGAAGTTATTGGAATCTACACCCGGAGCGGTTCCTCCTTGTTCAACTTCCGGATCAATTCCTCTGTATTTGGTAATAACAAATACGTTGTTTACAGTTTGATAAATACGCACATTGCTGATATATCTGCCTACTTTACCAAAATTATATCCTAAAGTCATGTTGTCTAATCTCACGTAACTGCCGTCTTCTATAAAACGATCTGAATATTTGTATGAGTTTAAGTCATTTGGAGACTCGTTTCCGGCATCCACCAAAATATTATTGGTCATTGCGGTACTCGGTCTAAATAAATCGGCACGCGTTGCATTGAAAATTTTGTTACCAAATACTCCTCTGAAGAAAATACTTAAATCAAATTTTTTGTACTGGAAAGTATTTGCCCATCCCATTAATAATTTTGGCTGTGCGCTTCCTGCGTAGTGATAATCTACTCCAATTTGAGGTGTTGTAGTTAAATCACCGTTTTTGTCATAATACTGAGAAACTCCGTCAGCATTTTTTCCTGCGTATTTAAGTGTAAAGAATTGTCCTAATGGTTTTCCTTCTTTAAAAATCTGTAAAGTACTTCCTGTTTGTCCACCTCCGTCTGGCTGTACACGACGGATAGAATCTCCACCAACAAAGAACGGACTAGTTAATTTCACGATCTCATTCTTGTTGTGCGCCAGGTTTAAGTTAGTTGTCCAGCTGAAATCTGCTGTTTTAACCGGAGTTGTGCTTACACTCACCTCAATACCTTTGTTAGACATGGTTCCTCCGTTTGCTACAATTGTTCCTACTGGTACTAACACCGGATTTACATTGTAGTTAAAAATCATGTCTGTTGTTTTCTTGTCGTAAACATCAACAGAACCTGTTACTTTTCCTTTTAAGATAGAGAAATCAAGACCAATATTTGCTGTAGCTGTTTTTTCCCATTTCAAATCCGGATTTGCTGCCTGGTTTGGTCCGTAAGCACCAATTTGCTGTCCGTTGTAATAAAAAGTACCTAAACTTCCTGAGATAAATTGTGCTGTGTAAGCGTTAAATCCGGAAGAGTTTCCTGTTACCCCCCAGCTTCCGCGAAGTTTCAAATCACTAAAGAAGTTTTGATTCTTCATGAAGTTTTCTTTGTCTAATCTCCACGCACCACCTACAGAAGGGAAATATCCCCATTGGTTATTTTCTCCAAACATAGAACCACCATCTCGTCTGATTGATCCCTGTAAAAGATATTTGTCTTTATAATTGTAGTTTAAACGAGCGAAATAAGCAATAAGACGTGTTTTTTGATAGGCTTTGCTATCTCCAAAGTTTACAACATAACCATTAACTGAAGTATAATTACTTAAAGCTAAATTGTTGTAGCCAACATTGTCAACTGGAAAGTTTGTTGTTGTAGCCTGAAAACCGTCTCCTAATGTATTTTCCTGCCATGAATACCCCGCAACCGCTTTGATTTTATGATCACCAAATGTTTTATCCCAGGTAAAGAAACTCTCTATAATATTGTTTCTGGTTTCATAAGAGTTTCTCAAAGCAGAACCATTTATACCAAAATTCACTAACGATTTTGTCAAAGGCGGATCTGGATTGTTGTAGAAGTTGGCACTATTGTATTGTGAATAATAGCTGTCATAAAACTCTCCGTGAGATGCCGTAAGTCTTTGATGCGCTAAATTTAAATTATAAGTAATTCCAAACGGTAATTTTACTTCTGCTGTTAAATTACCAATAAGGTTTTCTGTTTTTGTTTCATCAGTTCCATGCTGAATTAAAGCTACCGGGTTAAAATACCCCGGACTAACAAAGTTTTCAAAATAACTTCCATCATCATTTTTTACAGGCGAAACCGGAAGATAACTCGCTGCTTGTAAAAGAACCGTATTACGCTGTGGTACATTTTGATATTTTGTAGAAGAGTTCGTCACATTTAAACCAAATTTAACTTTATCATCAAAAGCGTATTGTTCAACAGATAAACGGGCAATAATACGAGAGAAATCACTTTTCTGCATTACCCCTTCTTTATTGAATGAAGTAATACTTGCTGTATAGTTTCCATGATCTCCACCGCCGCTCATAGACAAGTTATGGCTGCTTGATGCTGCACGTCCCGGTCTTAAAATTTCTTTCTGCCAGTTCGTGTTAGCTCCTTTGTCATTTTCCGGAGTAAAATTCAAATTGTTTTTAGTTGTAAAAGCTCTTAACTGATCTGCGTTCATCATATCCAGATTATTAGAAACTTCTTCCCAGCCCACATAACCGTTGTAAGCAATCTGTGTTCTTCCTTTACTTCCTTTTTTAGTAGTAACCATGATAACCCCGTTTGCAGCACGGTTACCATAGATAGCTGTTGCAGCTGCATCTTTTAAAACGTCGATTGTAGCGATATCATCCGGAGCAATAACAGAGATATCTACTCCCGGAATACCATCAATTACATAAAATGGCCCTTGAGAACTATTTAACGTCGATGCTCCACGTAATACTACAGAAGCCGTTTTTGTAGGGTCACCACTTGATGAAATATTTAAACCGGAAACTTTACCTTGTAAAAGCTGTCCAACGTCGCTGATCGCACCTCTGTTTAAATCTTCAGCTTTAACCGAAGTTACAGAAGTCGTTAAGTTTTTACGGGATCCTTTTCCGTAACCTACTACCACTACCTGCTCCAAACTTGTTGTGGTTGGCTGTAATTTAATTGAATAAGTTGTTTTTGTTCCATCTAATTTTACAGGCTGATCTTCAAATCCCATAAAAGAAAATATAAGTGTGGCGTTTTTGTTTGAAGCCGAAATTTTAAATTTCCCATCAAAATCTGTAGATGCTGTATTGGTTGTACCTTTCTCTAGTACATTGGCTGCTGGCAGTGGAACGCCTTTGTCATCTAAAACTACACCGGACACTTCTGTTTTTTGTGCCCATGTATTCATTGAGAAGCCAAAGCAAAAGGCTAATAATAAAAGTTTAAGTTTTTCCATCGTTTTCTTGGTTAATTGGTTAAATAGTACTGACGAAATTAGTGCTAATGAAATGTTAACAAATGGACAAGTTATTCATAAACATGGATAATTTCTATAAAGTCAGTGATAGTAAGGCTTAGCGAAGTATTTTTTCTTTTTTTATATCATTAAATACTTACTAATAAATCGTTTTCGTGGAGATTTCATTTCATATTTTAGCTGTTATTTAGGTTTTAGTTATTAAGAATTAGGTGTTTTTTTCATTATATACGGATTAATCGCAATTAAGTATTGTTTTAATTATTCTCCGTCCATTTTATTTCCCAATTTTTAATCGATTCTCTTTCTTTCGTTTCGTCAAAATGAGTATTATTTACGACTGATTTTTTTAAAGCTTCTAAAAACATTTTCCATCTTGGCCAATAGAATCCTTTGTACATTCCCTGCCATGATCTTGAAGCATAATCATTCAAATGCCCTTCTCCTCCCCAAAGGGTAATTAAGGTTTTAGCATTCTTGGCATATAATTTAGAAACCGAAGGTGTGCTTCCATAATCAGAAGCCGATTTTACCCATTGATCCAAATTATTTAAAGCTTGTCCTGACATAACTTTATCAGTTTCTAAAACTTGTTTTTCGATCTGTTTAAACAACTGATCTCCTTTTGCAATGTCTTTCTGCTGATATGCTTTGACACACGCCATCAATTCTTCATCAATAGAAAGTGAATTGTAATGTCTTGAAACATCAATCAAATCATATTGAATCAAATTCGTTTTATTGTACTTTTTGGCTTCTTTACTTAAAATATCCAAAGCTTCTTTTAATTTGTTTTTATCTCCCGGATTACCTTTAAATTCTGTAATTTTTACAGTTGGACGCTTAAATAACAAATACGCTCCAGCCCAGTCATTCCACCAGCGTGTTTCCCAATATTTGACATTATAAACAGATTCCAGTAATAATTCCCAAGCTTGAAAAACAGGTTTTGACGGAGCCTGACCGTATCTTGCATTTAGATATTTAGTCAGCCAGTCGTTTACAGGCTGTTCTCCTTTTGTCCACGGAAGATCATAAATGTATTCGTAAACAATAGAATTATTATTTAATCCTTCCGGCATGGCGCCATAACCTACAACATTCCCTTTATGCGGATTTTTCAATAAACTCGTTAATTCATCTTTGTAAAAATTCAGATCTCCATAAACCGGATTTGATCCGCCATAATTATGTACATATCCATACGTCCATTGTTTGCCATAAAAAGCTTCCTGATTATCCCATACCTTATATCTGTCGTTGGCATAATCCTGAACCATCACTTTATCATTTGGGACTTTGCTTAAAAAAGCACTTGTTGCTTCTTTTGTCCAGAATTGTTTATTGTCGCCAAAAAGCCATCCCTGCATCACCCAGGTTGCACCAGGAGCCGCCTCATTTATAGTTTCATAAACAGCACTTCCATAATTAGATAGTTCTTCGTATTTATTATGTTCTGTAACAGGGGGTTCAATTTCGTTGAAAGAATCTGCTAAATAGAAATTAGATTTCCCGTACATTTTGGTGTAGATTTCGATAAAACGTTTTCCAATTTGTTTGAATAAAGGATCTTTGGAATCTAACAGAAAAGTACTTGCAAAACCGCCGCCTGACCAGGATTTTAATTCGGTTATTTTGGCTTCGGGATGTTTTTCGGCGAAAGCCTTTGGCACATAACCGCTAAAAGACGGCACAACAGGATGCATGTCCAAAGCTCTCATTCTTTCTAAAATTTTCTTTTGAAGCGCTTCTTTTTTAACAAACCATTCCTGCGGTAACGGCCCTTCGAGACTATTGATATTTCCCATTCGCTGCCACGGCAGATAAGCCGGTCCCGCAAAGTGAGCTTCTAACTGAGAATTGGTCAAACCATATTCTTTCCATAATTCCTGCCATACGGCTTCCTGACCTTCCATTGCTGTGGGAAGATTGATTCCATGTAACGCCATCCAGTCAATTTCCTGTTCCCAGCGTTTCCAGTCCCACCACGGTGTTGTGTAGCCAAAAGTACAGGCATTTAAATATTCTCTGTATTCAAATGGTGTGTCTCCTTTTTTGGAATACTTCGGCCAGGTTTTAGGCAGATTAACTCTGTTTCCTTCCCAGCTTACTAAAACAGCTCCAATATCTTTAAGGAAATTATAGGCAGCATAACACAGTGCTGTATTGGTTCCGGCTTTTATTTTTACCTTATTCCCAACAGTTTCCGTTTCAAACCATTCTGAACGAGCTGGTTCTTTATCCTTAACTATCGTTAATTCAAAATCTCCTGCCCTTGTACCCAAAAGTCTTTCGAGTACTGCTTTAGCATTTTGTGTTTTCCCTTCGTTCTGCGCATAAAGCGTACAGGTAAAAAACAGCAGTATAAAAAACGGAATTCCCATCTTAAATAAACCGCCTTTCTTAATTTTAAGAGCGTCACTTTTCATATAGTCATGTATTTATAAATTGTCAATCCTTTTTGCGACAGATAAAAAAATAAGGGAGATTAAAAGGTTTTCTTAATCTCCCCATCTAACAAACCAAACAAATAATCTAATGCTTATAAATAATCTTTATCTTCTGTCCTGTAGTTTTTCAGGCTGGTGTTTTCTGTTTTACAACCTCAGCTTTTTTTATGCCTTAGAAGAAATAAACCCTGTTCCTGAACTGAGTATAAAATTATAGAGAAGGACTGCTTTTGAGATGGACGTATCCGCCAAAACCATAGACAGATTATCCAAATCTGATGTTTTGGTCAATTCTGTTTGTCTAGTTCGTTTTTAAGGAATAAAAATTGGTGGCAGCTTAAAGGTAAAAAGTAGTTTTAAGAATATTCTGACATTCCCTTTTTACGGCTTTTAATCGATTCTGTTTTCCGGAATTGTAAAATCAGATTAATTTATGTCTGATTTCTTTGTATTTAGAACGGCCCACAGGCAGCAGTTCTCCGTTTTTGAGCTGCATATTATAACGGCCTCCGGCTTCTACTACCAGTTTCTCTGCTTCGTTCCAGCAGAGAATATAGGATTTGTGTATGCGTTCGAATGATTCCGGAAGGAGTTTTTCCAGAGATTCCAGAGATTTGTCATGGAGTTCTACACGTCCGTCTGATAAATGCAGTTCTGTATAAATTCCGGCGCCTTTTATATATCTGATTTCTTTAATGGTGATTAGTTTTATTGTTTTTGCTTTTTTTACGGCCAAAAACTGAATGTCCTGACTCCCTTTTTTCTCCGGAGCTGTAAAACGCATAAAAGCCTGATGAAGTCTGTTTTCATCAAATGGTTTGGGTACAAAATCCAGAACTCCGTAATGAAATGCCGTTATCGCTTTATCTGTATAGGCCGAAATAATAATGGTCTGAAAAGATCGTGCTACCACAGTCTGCAGTACATCAAAGCCGTCTTCACCATTCAGGTTCAGGTCAAGCAGCAGCAGATCAATAGTATGCTGGTCAATGGTAAGTAATCCGTTTTCAACCGAATCCGAAAGGAAAATATGAGCTTCTTTATCAAAAAAATCCCGGGTCATTCGTTCGATTCTTTTGGCGATTCGCGCCTCGTCTTCAATAATCAGGATTTTCATTTTTTATCAAAAATTTTAATAGTGCTAAGCCAGCCTTCTTCTACAGCCATGGATTCAAAGTGCCAATTGTTTCCGTAACTTTCATTTAATCGGGCTTTGATATATTTAAATCCGGTTCCGCTGCTGGCAGCTTTCTTTTTATTCCGGTTTTGGGCTAAGGTCCGGAGCGTATATTGTTTACTGTTTTTTTCCTTTGAAAAGCTCAAAACAAAAGTAATACAGCCTTCTTTGGGCGGTAAACTATGTGTGATTCCGTTTTCAATAAGGGTATGAATAATCGCTGGCGGAATTGTTTCATTTGCGTCAATATTATTCTGCTCCCAATTATAACATATTTCTTTTCGGAAAGACATTACTTCTAAATGTTTCCGGCATAACTCAATTTCCTGCTGAACGGGAATCAGTGTTTCTTCAGAAATAGCATTCATAATATCAAACTCATCGGCAAGTGCACGGATAAAAACCACACCCTGCTGTGGTGATTCTTCGATCCAGTCAATGAGCGAAGTCAGGGTATTACGAAGGAAATGGGGCTGAATGTTTTTCTTAATGAGTTCTAACTGCAATCGGGAAGAAAGCAGCAACGAGGCGTTATGAGCCTCTTCGAGAGCTTTGGCCCGTATGGTATGCAGATAAAGCATACAGAATACTAAAATCGTAAACGCAATAAACAATCCGAAATCATAAAAGGTAAAGTAATTGACCACAAATCCGGCCAGTAAACCGGCAGCTACCATAATTCCTCCTTTTACTTTTCTAAAAGCGGCCTCAAAAGCAATAATCGTAGAAAAAATACGGGCATCCAGCGTAAAATAAGCTGCCGAAATATCATAGTGCCCATAATAACCAATGTAAATAGTCATAAGACTTACGAATAAAAGAAATAAAAACAATTTCTTTTTTCTGAAATCAAACTGCAGCATAAAATACCAGGGAACGAGTATCGAAATAACAAAAGTAAGCCAGCCGACGATCTCTAACCGGGTGTAAAATCGGGTATATGGAATGCTGATATAAAATTTTACGTATTCTACAATCAGCAGGAAAAAGAAAAGCAGGCAGATTATTCCAAAAAACAACACTGCCGGTTCTTTACGGGTACTGTTTATAAAAAGAAAAAAGTAGTAGATAGCCGCAATAAGAAACGCCCCTGCCATAAGGTTCATAAAAGACATAACCACCAGCGGTGCCCGATGAAGCCTTAAATAACTTTCGAGTTTTACATCGATTCCTCTTTTTACCTCTTGTAATTGTGTCTGCGTTCCGGTTACCGTGACCGTATGTTTCCCTAAACCGGCTAGTTTTTCGGGGATCTGGTAATAGGACATTTCTGTTCCCGGCACTTCGAGACGGCCAGGTTTTGCCATCTGACCATTGCTGCCTACCAGAACTCCGTCCCAATACACCTCAAAAGCACCAAAAGCATTTACCTGTAATCCCAGCGGAGAAGAAGGATTTTCTCTTGTAAGCAGGTCAACAGGAATATCAACTTTAAATACAGAATTGGGAGACTGCCCCAGATAATCATGTGGCGTATCCTCATTAACATAATAGGTTACATCAGATTTAACGTACTCGGTATACTGCTTACATGACGTAAACAGCAGAGATAAAAAAGCTAAAAAGAGATATCGATACATAAGATAAAGATAAAAGAAATATCGGATATGAAAATGCAGTTGAAAAGCTCACAGAGCCGTTTGCATGTTTTAAAAGGCAGGATTTTACTTTATAAACTAATCTTGCATCATAAAACCAATCTAATATGAAAAACCTAATAATCAGTATTTTATTTTTCCTTATTCCATTTTTTTGTAAGGCTCAGCAGGCTTCCGTTTCGGGTAAAGTTCAGGACAATACAACCAAAGAAACCCTGCCTTACGTAACAGTTTCGATACAGGATAACACATCAAAAACAATTGCAGTAACTGTAACAGATAATCATGGTGTGTTTAATCTGGAAGGGCTTCCAACGGGACATATGACACTGCTTTTGAGCTATATTGGCTATCAAAATTATTCGCAAAATCTGGAAATCATTTCAGGAAAATCCAAAACAGAACTGGGAACTATTGCGATGCATAATGATGCTGTGCAGTTAAACGCTGTTGAAATTAACGGTGAAAAGAAATCCAGTGTGAGCCTGAAACTGGACAAAAAGGTTTTTGAAGTGGGTAAAGATGTTCTTTCGCAAAATGGTTCTGCACATGACGTTCTTAACGGTGTGCCTTCTGTAACAGTAAGCCCAACGGGATCCATAAGCCTGCGGGGAAACAGTAATGTATTGGTCTTAATCAACGGACGCCAGTCGGGTTTAACACAAAGCAACGCCCTGGATCAGATTGCTGCCGATCAGATTGAACGTATCGAGGTTATCACCAACCCTTCGTCCCGATACGATGCTTCGGGTTCTGCCGGAATTATCAATATTGTATTAAAAAGAAACAAAAAAAGCGGTTTCAACGGTCAGGTACGGGTGGTTGCCGGTTCGCCAAATGACAGCCGCCTGAATCCCAGTATCAATTTTAAATCAGATAAAATCAATATTTTTTCGAATTTCGGAATCCGTTCTTCTGACTATGTTGGTTTATACACTACTAATCAGTCTGCTATGAATAACGGAGTTCCCGGTTATCTGAACCAGAGACAGAATGAGAACCGTCATGATGATGGTAAATTACTGTACCTCGGAGCTGATTATTATATTGATGAACACCGTACAGTTACAGCTGCTTTTTTAAAAAATGCCACTACAGACGATGATAAAACCCGTTTATTGTACGATTATACAAATGCCGGCCATACGCAGGACAGTGTTTTAACCCGGGAAGGAAAATCTCTGGAAAAAAGAGATTATAATCAGTTAGAATTTAATTATACGCAGACCTTTAAAGAACCGGCCAAAAAATGGACTATTGACCTTCAGTACGACTGGTGGAACAGCGATAAAGACTGGAATCTTTTGACACAACGTCAATATCCGTCTTCTTTATATTATCCCGGTATCCGGACTAACTCTGTAGGTAATAGTAAAGATTTGGTTATTCAGAGTGATTTTATTGAGCCTGTCGATAGTACTTCTGTATTTGAATTTGGGGTTAAAACAGAACTTCGTAAAGTATCCAGTCGTTTTTTGGCGGAACAGGAACAGGGAAACAACTGGGCCGTTTATCAAAACATCGACAATGACCTCAACTATACTGAAACCATTGAAAGTGCTTATGTACAATACAGCAATAAAGCCCGAAAGTTTAATTATATGCTGGGACTGCGTGCCGAATTCACTAAAATTTCGATTACAGATGTTAAGAATACTTACAATGATGACAAGAAATACAACCGCTTATTCCCTACCGTTAATTTAAGCTATAAGTTTACGGATGCTGCAGCATTACAGCTCAATTACAGCAAACGTATCAACCGTCCGTCTTTATACGCCTTATACCCTTTTAATGAACTAACGGATTTAAATGCACAATATATTGGTAATCCAGATCTTAATCCTTCTTACTCTGATGTATTGGAACTGGCTTTTCTTAAAACCTGGAAAAAGTTTACACTGAATCCTTCTGTTTATTATCAATGGGAAAGCGATTATATTCAGAATTATACCTATCGTGAAAACGATATCTTTTTTACAACACCTATAAACATTCAGCATGAAATACGCAGCGGGGTTGAACTTTCTACTTTGTATAATCCGTTAAAATGGCTTCAGGTAAACCTTGAAATGAATTTTTATCATTTTACACAAAAGGGAAATTATCAGGGAGAAGATCTTGACTATGAAGGAAAAACGTTTACCGGACGCTTGAATACACAGGTTAAACTTCCTGCAAAGTTTAGTTTTCAGGGACGTTATAATTTCAGGGGAGCACAACAGAATGCACAGACCAGAAATGATGCACTGCAGTCGCTTGATTTTGGCTTAAGCAAAACACTGCTGAAAGATAAAGCTACTTTAGTATTTGATGTTTCCAATGCTTTTGATTTACGCCAGAATAAAAGCACAACAACAGGTACTGATTATTATGTAACGCAGAACAATATCCCAAATGCCGCCCGGTACAGACTAAGTTTTGTTTACCGTTTTAATTTAACGGATCCTAAAGGAATCAGACAGGCGAATAGTGCTAACCGTGACTAATTCAGGATTTGTCAGCGGTTACAAATTAGTTAAAAAATGGTGCCGGCAGCAATATCAGCCGGCATCGTTATTTTTTACCAAGTCTTTTCAAAATCAAAGAAGAAAAAAATTTTACTTCGGATTTCATACAATCTTCATCAACCTTAATATTAGGGACATGGTTCATTGCAATATGTCCTTTTTCAATAGATATAAATCCCTTCTTACCTCAACCCGTTTCTTAAAAACACTGTAGGTTTGAAGCTGTATAAGATCGCGTAATTGGGATTCTTTCACCACTTGCTTACTGAATGTTCCGGGAGGACAGACCGCAAAAATCAGTATTACTTACAGAAAATGTTTTTCTTTTTTCTAAGATTTTGATTGTCGTTTATAGTGTGTTCCAATTATTCTTTAAAAATTTAAAATCTTCCTAATCGTTCTTTCATCAGTTTCAGATATTTTTCTTTCATTCCTTCAGATAAAAAAGAAATTTCAATTAACTCATTCCATTTATCAACATTCGAGAACATTTTTTTTAACTGCAGATCAATAGTTCTATCACTTAATCCCAATCTTTCTTTAGCAAAATAACCTATTAGATCATCTGTCTTAAAATTACTTTTTTTTCCTTTTAAGGTTAAAGCCATTTCTTCTTGTGGATTTTTAATGGCAATGGTAGAATTTAAAAAATCATAAGCCGGAGCCAGGATCACTTTACCGGATTTTGTAATCACAGAAAAGTTTTTGAGATGCATGTCTTCATTGCCCGTAATAAAACAAAACAATATCCTTTTAAAAAATTCAGCTTTTTCGATGGCAGGAAAAGTACAAAAGTCGTCTATCGTTTTTACCATTTTTTCCAAAGTGAAATTGTATTTGGTATCTCTAGAACTTCCGGTCAGCTGGGCAAAATCTTCCACAGCATATTTTCTTCCTTTACTATAACGATCAAATCTTTTTATAAAATAAGATTTCGAATGGTCTTTGGAATATACCAATCCATGAAACGGAACATCAATTCCGTAAATTTTTGCCATCCGCATTGTGAGATCTTCATTCTCGGGTAATTCCGGAAAAATATCGCTTTGAGGTTTGATAATAAAATTACCATACTGATCAACAATTTCAAACTGCTGGTTTTTAACTGACACGATCGCACTTAATTTGGGCTGGACACCCTGAATAGATAATTTAGCTGCCCTGGCGGCTGCTTCCTGTCTTTGCTCTAAAGCAGAAAAAGGCAGATTTTTAAAAGCTGTCAGTTTAGGAGACAGTAATTTCAATCCTGCAGTGCTGTATAAATTATCTCCGCACAATTCATAAGTAACAGGACACCTATTCATGATCTGAAGCTTTTACTGTTACCGCCCCTATCAAATCATTTCCTACGGCAATAAGCTGCGAAAAATAATCCTTTTTATCTAATTTGTTTATCCGTAAAAGCCCTTCCAGCATTATACCTTCTGGAAGCAGTCCTTCAAAAAACGGAGGAAAATGTAAAAAGAAATATTGTTTAGCCGTAATGGGCATAGTAAGCGAAACAGGCTCTAAAGAATAGTCCTGATCATATGTAAATATATAATTTCCCTTTTCATCTTCTACAAATTCTCCAGCCCTGATACTATGTACATACACAATCGCTTTTCTCATGTTTTACTTTTTTAAAGGACTTACAAACTGAACTTCGATATTTAAAACATCAAGAATTGCTTTTAAACTATCCCATCTAACAGTTTCTTTGTTTTTTTCAACATCAAACACCGTTGTTTTTCCTATACCCGCTAAATTTGCCAGTTCCAGCTGTGTCAGTCCGGCTGTTTTGCGATGCTCTCTAACTAACAGCCCTAAATTAAATTCATCCATAAATTACTGTTTTAACAGTAAATATAAAGTTTTTTTGCATTCGAAAAACGCAGTCATAGCTTTTTAAACAAATTTTACCGCTATAACAGTAAAAACACTTAATCCGTTCTGTTTTTATTTAAATTTAAGCTCCATTTACCAAAATTTACTGTCGTAACAGTAAAAAATTCCATTATCATTTCTGACTCTGAAGGTTTCCTGCTTTATCTATAGCTCGTTTATTTGTATTCTTCTTCTTTCTGGGCATACCAGTCTTTCATGACATAAAAAGCTTTCTTTTTAATTCCGTTACTTGAAATTAAACCTTTACGGTTAAAGAAATCCTGAATGTTGGGCAGCTGCCGTCTTGGTGATCTGAAATCAACCAGAATCCATGGTGAAACTCCGGCCAGACCTTCAATGCGATTGAACATCCGGGTATTCTGAATGTATAATTCTTCCTGATATTCTTCGTTCCAGCGTTCTTTTTTGTCACCATGCAGACCTTGTAAAGCTTCGCCTCCAAACTCGCTGACAATAACCGGTTTATTGTACGGAATCACCCACTGCATGTCTTTACAGGATTCATTGGTTCCTCTGTACCAGCCCAGATATTGGTTGAAACTTACAATATCTACATATTCATTCATATTATCCTGAAGGGTATTGATATTGTTTGAACTGGATGTAACTTCCATGGCCATACTAATCAAACGGGAATTGTCCTGTGTACGGGCATATTTAGCGAGTTTACTCAGGAAAATATCACGGTCAGCGCCATGCGGAGTTTCATTGGCAATAGACCAGATCACGATACCGCAGCGGTTTTTATCTCTGTAAATCATGTCGTGCAGCTGCTGTTCGGCATTGGTATAGGTATCCGGATTTGTCCATGAAATGGTCCAGTATACCGGAACTTCAGACCAGACCATTAATCCCATTTTCTCAGCCTGCCGTACCATATTTTCGTTATGCGGATAATGGGCCAGACGAACATAATTGCAGCCTAACTCTTTTGCCCAGGTCAGTAAGGTAACCGCATCTTCTTCAGACCAAGCCCTGCCCGATCTGAAAGGGGCTTCTTCGTGAATACTGATTCCTCTCAGGAAGACTTTTTTTCCGTTTAACAGAATTTCTTTTCCTTTGGTTTCGATGGTTCTAAAACCAATTTGATCGGCAATATTTTCATCAGCTTTGGCAATGGTTACCTCATATAATTTTGGTTTTTCGGGTGTCCATAAAACCGGACTGGCTTTTATTTCAAAATAAGCCAGTCCTTTGGCATCAGTGGTGATGTTTTTTTTGATTCTTAACTCGGGAACAGAAACCGTAACAGACTGGCCTGCTGTTTCGCTGTTTAATTTTACCCAGCCGGAAATTTTTGTTTTGTCTTTTTTATCCAGCTGAACCAGATAATCTTCGATGTAGGTATTAGGAACCTGAGCAAGGGTTACATCTCTTGTGATTCCGCCGTAATTCCACCAGTCCATGTTTACGGTGGGTACATTATCTTTATGACGTTTGTTATCTGCTTTTACTACTACAAAATTGTTTCCGTCAATCAGGAGATCAGTTACATCAAAATTAAAGGGGGTATAACCGCCAATATGGCTTCCTGCCAGTTTTCCGTTTACATAAACTTTGGCATCGTAATTGACTGCTCCAAAATGAAGAATTCCTTTGGTTTTAGCGTCTTTTTTATAATTAAAATCTTTTTGAAACCAGACTGTTCCTTCGTAAAAAAACAGCCTTTCGTCTTTACTGTTCCAGTCAGACGGAATATCCATAACGGCCGAAGTGGCAAAATTATATTCGCTTAAATCGGTAGTGTTGAATTTTTTGTTTTCGAAAAATCCGTTGTTTTTAAAGGGCATTAAACGGTAATCATAATATCCGTTTTCGAGCGGGTCTACAATATAACTCCATTTTCCGTTTAAGGTAATATTGTTACGGGCTGCAATATTAGATACTAAGGGAATTTCCTGCGCTGCTGTTTTTCCAACAGACAGAAAAATACAACACAGCATTACAATTTTTTTCATAGCTAAACTGATTTCGTTTTTCAACTTTTTGTTTTTATAAAATTAAAATTTTTAGCTATTGTACTTTCGGTTACAGCAGTTCAACAGCTATAAAAATACCCATCAAATACTTATCAATACTATGTTGAAACATCCTTTTTCAACATTTAATATCAGATCCTCTTTTTTTCTAAATTTTCGTAAAAACTTTTTCATCTGAATTCAGATCCGATTTCAGAATCAATTCGTTCGTTTTTTTGATTTCAAACAGGAGTTCCCTGCTGATATTCATGTCGGTCACTTCCCATTTTTTGTTTCCTTTTTTTAAGGCTTCTTCAGTAGATTTAACAGGAGGCTGCACCGGATTTTCTAAAATATCAGCAGCCTTCAGATTTATATATATTTTTAATACGTTATCTTCTAAGGTTTCGGCCTGAACATTCACAACAAAAAAACCAGGACTATATCCTTCTCTGACTTCATCGAACAAATCGGTATTGCCATAAAATGTCCCTGTCAGGCAAACCTCAACTATCTCCCCTTTTTCATTCTTTTCTTCCCAGGAAGATCCTTCAAAATTGGGAATATTTTTAATCTCTGTTTTTTCGAGTACTAAAAACAGGTTTTCGGCTGGATTAGCTGTATCTCTATATTCATAGTTTCCTTGTAAATCATCTGTATCATAATCCGCTTCTTCTGCTGTTTTATTTTCCTCAATAACGGGTTTTACAGGACTTTCTTCTTGTTTTTGCTCTTTACAGGCACACAGGAAAAGTATGAAAAAGGAAAAAAGTATATTTATTGGTTTCATATTAAAAAGTTTACCAGGCTATTCACATTCTTTTGTCTATATCACTATGCTTAATCTGCATAATAATAAATTCCTCTTGTAACAGCATCTTTGTGTTTTTCAAGGATCAGTTCTGTTACTCCTCCGGCATAATTCATTATAATTTCTATTTTAGCAGGTTTAACTTTAAACTCAACATCAATCAGTCCGTTGTCGTTGCCCGCTACAAGACTGTCCGCTGCCGGTATTTTTTTAGGTAAAATAGATGCATTTTCGACCAAATCCTCAGCAATAATCTTATTATATTCTGTATTAAAATCAGAATTTTTGAAAGTACAGATTCTACCAGCTCCCATTTGTATTTCGAGATCTTTGCAGTCACCTTCTTCTTTTTTTACGGGAGTCTTTTTACTTTCTGAAACTTTAACTTTTACAGGGGCCGGAGCTTCTTTTTTTTGTTCCTGACAGGCAAATAATGTTAGGGACAGCAAACACAAAACTATTTTACTTTTTTTCATTGATACTCTTTTTGACACAATTAATTGGTTACACACATTAAATTCTTTAAAACTAACTATTTTTATTCCAGTTCATCATTTAAAAAACCATATTTAGAAGGCTTTGTAGAAATACTGTTTTTCAAATCAAAAACCTCGCTGCTGACATAGTATTTATCCTTTACTTTTACAATTTTCACTTCCGGAATCTGTTTATTTTCGAGGTATTTTGAACCTTCAAGAAGACATTTCTTATGATATAAAAATAAGGTATCAGCATCCTGAAAAGGTATTAATAAATCCTTTAAAGGGCGTTCTGCAATATAAGATGAATCTTTTGACACTTTTACATAATAGGTATAATTATAACTCGGTTCATACGAATCAAGCATCAGGATATAATCTCTGTACCAGGATTCGTCGATCTTTGATTGAGCCGCAGTAGAAAAAAATGCCGTTTGCAGATCCTTTGATTTTTTATCGATAAAATTAGTTCTCCATTCTATTTCTTCCCTTTCTTTTTCATCAGAATCTACAACAAAAGATTCGATTTTTACCCATGCATTGTTTTTGTACTGATACAAATGGGTCTGGTATTTTTCTGTGGTATTATAGGGACTATCCAGCTGGGGAGTTGCCACAAGGTACTTTTTGTCAATAAAAAAAACATAAACATCAAATGCTTTTTTATATTCCTCAATACTTAGATTATTGATATAAGATTCCAGCTTTCCGTAATCATCTTCTTCTTTATCGATGTATTTGGAATGCTTTTGAAAAAAAAGAAAATCTGTAGGAATTAAATACGTCACTAAATTCCCTAAATCATTTCCGTTTTTAGGATCATAGAGAATCCCGTAATCATACGATGTGGTAAAAAAACCACCATGATCGGAAATATTATAGACATAGTCATTTATCTTTAAGACCTTATCAAAGCTGGATATAGTATTTTCTTTCTCCTGATTGGCATTGTTTGTTTTTTTTTCTGAATTGCTGTCTTTACAGCTCAGAAATAAAAGAGTCAAAATTAGTATGGCTATTCTCATTTTTTACATTGAATGTTTAAGCTAAAATAAGATTCTTTTTAAAAAGAAAGTGCTTAATTAAAATTTACAGCAGAAAAATTGAAGAGACTTATTATAATGAGCTGTAGAGATTCTAAAAGATAAAATGATGACCTAACAATGGTCATCCAACTCTTAAATCACCGGAAGATTTTGATGATAGGAAATCTTCTTTTTCATAAGACTGTGTAAATTTTAAAATTAAACAAAAAATAATGGGGTTTTAAAACCCCATTATTTTTAATTACACAGTTAGTGAGACACTACCTATTGAAAATTCTCTGAAAGACAGATATAGTTTTACTCTTTCTTTGTTTTATGAGCTAGCAACAAATCATTATAAAGTGAAAGTCCCTGTCCACCAATTTTACTGGTCAAGAGTTTTTTTATAAAAATCCATTTGTTATTTTCATAAATATAAAAATACGTATAAGCGTCTTCTTTTAAATCAAATTCTACCGATCCATCGTTATAATATTTTGAAATTGCTTCTTTAGGTAAGAAATCGGCAATGATATAATAATCATTTGGTTTATTCTTTAAAACTGCCTTTACCATATCGCTTATTTTTTTGGAATCATCCATTGCACGATCACTGTTCTCAAATTGTCCAAAGAATCCTGTCCTGTTATAAACATTCCAATAATCCTGAATCAGCTTAGACTTTCCGATGTAATTGACACCAAAACCACCCAAACTTTTATCAAAAAAATTATATTGAGGATACGGTGGAGTTGGTGAAAGATCATCAGGAAGAACAAAACCATTCTTCTTATATTTTTCCTCTAAAAAGTCGACAGGAGGTACAGGATACTCTATATTCAAATCTTCCGGAGTTTCAATTTTAACTGAGTCTTGTTTTCTCTCCTCTTTTACAACAGCTTGATTTGTAGTTTCTGATTTCACGTCCGATTTGCAACCAGCTGCTAATAAAAGAAATAAAAGTTTAATACAATTCTTCATATTCTCTATTTAAATTTGTTTTACTTGTCTGCTCAGAATTTTGTTTTCATCACTTAAAGAATTTTTATAAAATGTCCTGTCTTTTTCATTTTTTTTTGGCAGGATAATCCAATTGTTAACCGCTGGTCCCTTTATCAAATTGTACTTTTTCACATCTACAAAATCCGTAGTATTTTAATTTTTCTCCGGGCTGTTATACTTACAGCCCAGAAAAAAAACACAAAGTTAATTTATCATTCTTTTTTTAAATTTTACATGCATATCCTGACTAAAATACTAATCTTTTCTATTCATTTCCTGCTTTCGGGAAAACATTTAATCTTCCCGTTTTTCAAATCTGTAATAACCATTTTTTAGACTTCCGGTCTAAAATATCCTTTAAACCCTTTATGAGCAAACAGAGCCCCTCCTGTTGCTTTGTAAACAGAAGTTCTTGTACAATCAGCCCGGCCATAACCTCCATTTTTTATATTGGTATTATTATCAGCACTTCCTGATTTTCCAAGGGCTTCAAGTATTGTAACAAGATCCTTGGCAGCATCGTATTTATATACAATTCCTGTATGTCCATCGGTTGGACTTCTGCTCCAAACGAAAATGTCTCCCGCCTGAGGTTTGAAATCTTTAGAATTGCCGACAAATTTTATTTTATCTGTTCCTAAAGCTTTTCGAAATGAAGCTTGCGTAGTCATACTGCCTGTCGTTACCGATTTTACTTCTTTTGTGATACCCAGTTTATGTAAATATCTACAGACTAATTCTGAACAATCCATTCTGCTTAAGGCTTCATCACTTGAGGATGTTCTGAATCCTTTTGAATTGTCTTCCATTGCATATTGCAGATGTTTGTCTGCAATGGCCTTCATTTCCTTAAGGGCCGCAGCCATAGATTTTGATACAGCAGTATTTTTGCTTTCTTTAATTTCTTTAGTTTCTTTAGTTTCTTTAGTTTTAATTATTCTCACATCTTTAACCAGGTCTCTGGCATCAGCTGCAATTTCATTTCTTCGGTCTTTTCCGTTAATTACCCTTCTGGCATTTACATAATCTATCTGGGAATCATTTATATATTTATTAATACTTACACCGGTAAAAATTCCATTGTCCATTCCCCAGATCATAATTTTAGCGGCCAGCTTAGGTTCTAATGCTTTTTCAGGGTAATTGACTACATCTACTCCAAATTTATCTTTTATTTTTTTATAGTTATTTTTCCATGTCAATTGTACATACCCTCTTCCACAATACTTTACTCCGTCTCCTTCTTTTGTATTCCCGTTTTTAACAGCCGCTTTTCTTCTTTTTTCCGTATTGGCCAGTACCGGATCATATCTGTGATAGGTTCGTTCTCTTGATGTTTTATTCTTAATCCAGAAACTTTCTATTACAGGTTTAAAGGTTTTAAATGTTTCCGTATAAGCTGTAGCAAGCATATAGGCAACCTGTTCTTTTTGCGGCGTTATTTTTTCTGCCGCATAATATTCATTCATATCATTCAGCAGAACCTTAAGGCTCTCTTCGCTTTTTCCTTTATATTTCATTAAGAAATAAGGAATATCTATGCCGTATTTATTTTCACCTGTTTTAGTATCAGATGATGTGATCGTATTCAGAATAGCATTTAGACCATTTTGTAATGAGAATTTAGAATTCATTCCTTCCATCCCAAGATAAAACATATCGGCCATTGCAGTCAAAGGATTTAAAGCATACCATTTTTTATCTAAAATAAAATCAATTGCAGCAACACCTTCGTTAGTCACAATAGTTTTATCTGTATGTTTAATATCTCCGGCATTTTTATAAATATGTAATGAAACCGGCTTACCCACCATATTTAAAGTTCTGACAACCCCTTTTACTTTTGCTCCGTAAGGCACCTCTGTAAATGGGTTTACACGTTTGTCCTCGTATTTAAAATAAATATCAGTGATCTCGGTCTTCGCCGTAACATTTAAAATAGCCTGATCGTAGGCAGCTGCCTTTTTGGCAAATGGTAAAAAAGCTTCATTTTCTTTTCTGTCGAGCTCAAATTTAAGGGCGCTTGTTTTTCCATTCTGAATTCCAAAATGTTTCTGTAAAGTGGTATTAAATCTTATTTCCTTATTTACTTCTCCCTTTTTATCTGTTTTAGTATGTACGAAATAATGTACCTCTCTCTTATCATCTAAGAATATTTTAATCCTTACAGGCTGATCATTATAACCCGGAATAGCAGCTTTGATATAATTTACTTCTCCTGAAAAACCAGATCTGTCTTTTTTGTTTCCGTTACTCCATGCCCAGTATGCTGTAGTAACCTGTGGATATTTGAAATGTATTTTTTTCGCCGATACTGATTTTGCTCCTTCTTTACTGTAATTATACGCTTCGATGACAAAATCTCCTTCTTTTTGAGGAAAAGGAAAAACAAAAGATGTTCCTTTAGACAAATAGGGCTTTTGAACATCATTGTCTTCATTTTGTATTTTCATACCATCGGGTATGCAGATTTTACCCTTTTTATCATAAACCAGCCATTTTACATTATTCTTTTCCTGTAAAACTGCCGGCTCAATTTTAAAAGATTTAACATTAAATGTTACCGTTTTACTGCCTTGATTCAATAGATAAATAGTATCGTTCTGAATATTTTTATCCATAACAGCAATACTTGCAGCATAATTCCTGATCACAGAGGTTTCAAATTTCCCAAGAAGATTATATTGGTCCTTACTGATTACTGTAATTTTATAAGTTCCCAAATCAGGCATAGCCAGTTTAACAATACCTGAAGCATCCAATTCCCGTTCTTCTACAATTTTAGTTACCGTGCTGCCTTTACTAATTTCAATCTGGTAATATAATTTTAACGGATTAATTGTTTGAACTCCTTCCTTTTTTAAGGATACTTTAAAAGCTCTCTCTTCGGCAAAAGGTCTTGTCATTTTACCAACATTTGCAGGAGGCATAATTACAAGATCCTGCGCCACTATTTTTAATTCTAAGAAAGTCGCAGCAGCTGAATTTTTTTTCAGTTTTATTGTATGATTTTGTCCGTATGCATCAATTCTGTAGGTTCCGGGAGTATCAAAATTGTAACTAAAAGATGTTCCTTCGTTTCTAAAAATATGCTCCTTGCCTGTATCACTATTATAAACTACCCAGTTAATATTTTCTTTCTGATGTATCTTTTGATTTATAAAAGCTTCATCTACAAAAAATTCCAGACTTTCACCCATAATAAATGAAGTGGTATTGGCATTTTTAATCTTCACCGCACCTTTTCTTACTGCACTTCCATTCTTTTTTTCTTTGATTATCTGTTTTAACGAGACATAAACATTTTCTTTTCCAATGTCTGCATAAAGTCTGTCAGCGCTCAGATTAGGATATATTTTTGTTTTCGTTGTTATTGTTATAGAACCCGGCAGTGTATCTAATCCTTCGACTTCTCTAAGCAATAGAAATAATTCATCATATTGCTCAAAAAGATTCGCAATATTGGTTTTAGCATCAAGCAATTGCTTTATAATTATTTCCCAGCGTTGTTTATTTTCTTTTGAAATAGATCCGTCTATTATATTCGCATTAATTGCCTTAATCATTTTTTCACGGACAATTTCCCAACTAAAATTATGAACTGAAATAACAGATGAATTGATCTGTTTTAAATCAGCATACAATTTTGTAAAACGTTCATGTTCAGGTTTTCCTTCAAAAGTACTGACTGAAACTCCTTCTTTAAGAGCTTTCAGAACAGTTGTCCAGTAATGTACAGCTTCAAAATCATTTGCTGCAGCGGCAATATCCTGTTTCTTTTTAACCGCTTCTTTTACTACTTCTATTGATGGCCCAGCCAGATTAGCCGGCAGATTTAGGTTTTGTTGTGCATTTATTTCAGGATAAATCTGAGAAATTACTCCGTTATTCAAAACAATACTTCCTGCTCCCGAAATCGAAGGAGTAGTGCTTACTGATGCAGAAGAATCCATTATGATCTTCTCTGTGGTATCAGCAGCGCCCCCTTCGAATGGAGCTGTTATTGAAGTAGTAAATAATGTAGAAGCATCTAAATTATATCGTGTTTCCTCCGGCAGCGAAGAAGTAGTGTCATCGGATCCCGCCGGATTTTTCATTGTCCTGTTTAACGTTCCCAAAACGCCTTCTTCGGCTGAGGAATCAGCATTGTTTAAAATGACCGTATTTTCATTTTTATATTCCAGCCATAACTGTTCTATATCTTTTTGCCCGTTCATTTCTTTTGAAACTTTGGCAAGCTCTTTTAAGAAATCATTTTTTAAATCTTCCGGGCTTTTGACCGCCGTACTATTTTGTATTATAATGTCGAAATTGTGAATTGTATTTTTACTCATCGCTAGGTGTTTTTTCCGGGTGTAAAAATAGTGCCGCTATTTGTCATTATAAAATTTCAAACCCCTTGAATTCAGTAGTTTCAGCAACTTTCATTTCTACTGAAGCTACTGAAAAACCCGCTCTTTTTTTTGCATTTTTTGTATCCTTCTAAACTACTTTTACATCCTCAAATTTTATAGAACACTCTGCTGTAAAATACCCTCAATAGCTTTTTCGCTATCAGCCGTCACCACACAACCTATTAATTAAATTAAAGTAAAGTAAATCGTATTATGACTTATGTACTCTCAAGAGGCAGTCCGCAATAGCCTGCAAAAACAAAAAACTGCTAAATCGACTTTCTGAGTAAGAATGCTGACTTTTAAAACAACCTGTAAAAAGAAAAAAAATGCCGATACAAACATTAGAAAATATTAAAAACTGGTTTAGAACTGGTCTAAAACCTACACAAGTACAATTCTGGGATACCTGGGATTCTTTTCGCCATAAAGAAGAAAAAGTTCCTGCAGAAGATGTTGCGGGACTTGATACATTACTCAGTACCAAAACTGACAAATCTGATTTTAAGACTATCAACGGACAAAGTATTTTAGGCCCCGGAGATGTGACCATTCAAGCACCAGCATTAGACGGGGTTTTAGCTTCCGGAAATGACGCTTTTAACAAAACCATGAGTCTGTGGAATGGTTCTGAGCAGGTGACCGGAATGGCAGGAGGAGCAACAAATTACAGTAATATCCCTTTTCAGCGAACAAGCGGTATATCATTTAATGAACTTTATTTCGAGGATTATTACAGTAAAGCTCGTTTCAGCCTGGGCATTAATGGTGAATACAATAGCAGAATTGCTGTTTCAAATACGGATGCAGCTGAAGGTGACTATTTACCATTTAGTAAAGAAACATCATTTGATTTAAAATTAGGAGACAATAAAGTAAATTTTACTCTTAATAGCAGTAACAGACCTGCCGGAACTTATGAAATAGCTACACTGAATGACCTTAGTACCAGCACAGGTTCTCCTGTTTCTGCAACAGAATCCGGTTTCGTAGATAATAGTGCCCTGCAGGAACTGGGAGGGACAGATAAAACAATTAACGGAATCAGAATTGGTAAAGGAAATGGTAATTACGAAAATAATTTAGTAATAGGCCGCAATGGTCTGGCTTCGGTTACCACCGGAAAATATAATGTAGCCATAGGTAATGGCGACGGAGAGGTAGAAGGTCCTTTACAGTATTTAACAACTGCCAATAATAATACTATGATAGGTTCTGATGCCGGGGTTAATATAGTAACCGGCGGCAATAATACCGGAATAGGAGCCGGCTCTTTATTCAGCAACACAACTGCCATCAGTAATACTGCAATAGGAGCATTTGCTTTAGCAGATAACCTGACATCGCCATATAATGTAGCTGTTGGAAGTAATGCACTGGCAAAAATGAAATCAGGACTTGGACAGTCTACCGCTATTGGATCCTACTGTATGTATGATGCCACAGGTACAGACAAAAACGCAGCTATTGGTACCTATGCTTTACGTTACAATACATCTGGTTTTTCCAATACAGCTATTGGTCATACCGCTTTAGGTTTAAATACATCCGGCCACTCCAATAATGCAGTAGGAAATTATTCTTTAGGCGCCGTTACTACAGGAGTCGCCAATACCGGTATTGGAAAATTTGCCGGAAAGCATGTAACCACAGGGAATTTCAACATTTATATTGGCTCTGAAGGACTTCCTGAAGATGCTGCAGCAGACAGTATCATTAATATCGGAAACAGATTCATTGCAAGAGGAGCTAAAATCTCTCTGGCCGGAACTCTAAATGTAGGCACCCCTCCCGTTTATGAAGACAATACTGCTGCTCTAACAGCGGGTTTAATTACCGGAGATGTTTACCGAAGCACTGCCGGAGCCTTAATGGTTGTTTACCCAAACCCTTAACCCTTAACCCTTAACCCTTAACCCTTAACCCTTAACCCTTAACTCTTAATTCTTAATTCTTAATTCTTAAAAACTATAACAAAATGAAAAACATCATGAAAAGCTGGAAAACAACCTTAACCGGGATTATTGTCGGAGGAATCGCAGCAGCAGTGGCTCTGGGCTACATTACAGCAGAAACCGGAGGACAAATAACCACTGTTTGTATTGCTTTAGGTTTAATTATAAGTAAAGATGGCAATCAAACAGGACTGGCAGATTAGATTTCAAGTCCCTGAACTATCAGAATTAATTTTCTGATAGTTCAATTAATTAATAACCCAAAAATCACATAAAAACATGGCTATACAAGCACTAGAAACTATAAAAAACTGGTTTAGGACCGGATTAAAACCTACACAAGTACAATTTTGGGATACATGGGATTCTTTTCGTCATAAAAATGAAAAAATTCCTGCAGGAGATATTGAAAACATTGATCAGTTAATTAAAGAGCAGAGAATCATTCCATCAGGGCAGTTTCTAATTTTTAAAGTTGCTCCTAATACTGCTGAAGAATTAGAGATTGGAGATAGTGTAATAGGCTATTGCGAAGGAAATTTCCTTGCTGAAGCAACTTATTATGGCGGTGACACAAATTTGATGAGCAGTTTTACCAAACCGGACAATCTGGTTGGGAAAATTATATCCTTTACTACCAGCAGTCAATATTCCCATGATGCTATTACTTATAAACTTAATGACGAAGTATTACTAAGATCCTATACCTGTGGTGCTTACAACGGGATCAATCTAAAATATAAAAGACCCGGGGAATCTGATTTTTCAAGTGCATTGCCCACAGGTAATTATCCGGAATTATGGGTAACCTGGCTGGAATTAACTCCGGGCACCATTCTTAAACTGGTGGATACTATCGGCGATCTGGAAGAATCTGAAGAGTTCACAATACCAAGTAAATAAAACATTATCTCTTTCAGGCTGTCATAGCAATGATCTATAAGTATTAAAATCAAACAAAAAAATCGAAACAAAATGGAAAATAAAGTTCCTAAAGAGCCTATACAATATATCAATAAACCGTTACAGTTAAATTCGGTGCCAAAAAGTGAATCTTCTTCAGACAATATTCTGGTACAGGGAGCTGACAAAACTGTAAAATTTATCCCAAGAGAGGAGCTTAATACCCCTCCGCAGGTCAATGCTGACTGGAATTCAAACGGAGGAATGTCTGAAATTTTAAACAAGCCCAATATTGAAGCATTAGCAAGTACATCCTATGTAAATGGACAGAATTCTGCTTTACAGAATCAAATCAATACCAAACAGAACACATTAGTTTCCGGAGTAACTATTAAAACTGTTAATGGAGAAACACTATTAGGCTCCGGTAACGTAACATTATCTTCCGGAGGAACATCAATTAATGGTACCGCCAATTATCTGCCAAAATTTAATGCGACAGGTAATAATATCATTAACAGTAATGCAATATCAAATAATAATGAATTACTAATTCAGGGTGCACCTGGAAAATCAGGGCTTAGATTTTCAAATATGCTCTCTACTGATAAATTCACAGAGACTAAAATAGATATAAGCAAATACTTTCATACACTTAGTGTTAAATGTGGAATCGATAAGAATGGAAACGCTTATTTTCAGGACAATTTGACCATGCAAATTGTTAAGGTCGCACCTGACAAAACAGTAACTCCAATCGCTTTTCATGGGAAATCATACATTTATGCCTGGTGTGCAGACAACTTAGGAAATATTTATTTTACAGCAGCTGATTTTATTCTTTACAAGATTGATGCTGACGGCACATTAACCTCTCCTCCATACGACAAAACAATTCTTCCAAAAGTTACTAAAATTGGTATAGATTCAGCTAATAATATATATTTATGTGAAAGCAGCGGCAATTCAGTTTACAAACTTAACAAATCGTTCGAAGCCTCCTTGTTTATCACATTTCCTGTAACTTTTAATTATTACATGAATAGTAATATTTTATTTGACAGCGAGGACAATTTATACATGGACGTTGGATATAATAATGCTACTTTTTACAAGATAAGCCCTGAAGGTACAATTCTGTACACTGCATTTGGTTCAAATATCTCTTATGGATTACCTTTTTATTTCCTTGATAAGGATACAATTTACATCGTTAATCGAGTTTACCCAAGCAGTCAAAACAATTCAGATTATGCTGTCAGTAAAATATCAGTAACAGGTCAGGTAACACTTATAGCAACAATTGCTGGTAATGACGAGGAAATGAATGCAGTAGAACTATTTGAAGATAATATTTACTATACCAGATATAGTGGATCTGATTTTAGTAAATTGGATTTAACTACAGGGCTTTCTAGTGTTGTATTAAATTTTTCAGAACCTGGCGCAACATTTTCATTAAATCCAAAAGGAGTATTTAATATAATTTTTGGTTCAGGTATTATTAGTATACTGGAGAAACAAAATAGAGGCAGCCGAATCTCTAAAACAGGAGAAGTTATCATGGATGATTTCTATAAATCTGACAGATTGATTCTGGATACACCTCTACAAGTTAATAATAGTCTGAATTTAAATTCACTTAAGAATCCATCCAATTACATGTATACTAAAACTGCGGAATGGAATTTAGGAATTATTAAAAATATTGTTGAAGATTCTTCAGGGAATATTTATGCCCTCGCAGCTAATGAAATTCACAAAATAAATTACAAAGGAGAATTGTCTTTATTTGCTACTGTAGGTATTACTCCATCTATCATGGTTATATCTAATGATGTTTTATATACAGCTAATTCCGGAGATGCATCGGTATCTAAAATTACACTTGATGGCGTTGTAACAACTTTTGCTACCGGAATTCCAAATTGTCGCAATATTGTATTTGATTCTCAGGGAAATTTAATATTGTTAACTGATTCCTATCCCCAAACATTGACGGGAGCACTTTATAAAATTACACCTGCCGGAGTAAAGTCTTTAATTAAATCTCTTTGGAGTGTCCATCCATACCTGGCAATCGACTCATCAGATAATATTTATACAACTTTATTAAACCCTAATAATTCTATACATAAAATCACAATGGAAGGGGTTATGACAAGAATAGGAACAGTGCAAGGCCGGGTTTTTCAGGGGCCTCTTGATTCCTATGTACGTTTCGTTAGAACCTATACGAATACAGCTTACAGGATGAATTCCTCAGGAAGTATTACGGCAGAAGTTATGAATATAAATTATAATATAAGTCCAACTTATTCTAATGGAAAAATCTATTCCTTTACAGGAAAAAAATTCAGACAGGCAAATATAGCAACTGGTCTTTATACAGGTTTAGTTAATGCTTCCGGAGATATAATAACACAGTTGGTTAGTAAAAAAGATACCATTTGGATAGCCGTAGATACCTTTCTTATGAAATACGAAAAACCATATAGCAGGTTATTGACCACAACAGAGACAGGAAACATAACTCAGTTAGATGAAGAAATTTCTCAAAAATGGATAAAGAATAATAAAATAATCGAGAATGTTCCTGTATTTGACAATAACGCTTCTGCTAAAACAGAGCTTCCTAATAATCATCTGTACAGAAACCCTGAAGGAGTGTTAATGATCACTTTTTAAACTCTAAAAAATCAGGAATACTAAAATAATACTGTAAAAAAATAACGTGTTAAAAGCTTTCTGCATTCAAAAAATCTCCTTACCATCTATAAACCGAAACATTCAAAATTAGATAATACATGTTTGGTTCTAATACGAATGTTTCGGCTGTACTTATTTTCCAAAAGAATCGGCTTATTTAAGTTTTTAGTCTGCATTATCTTAAACAGTTACAAAAAAAAACATGTAACCTACCCACCCTCATTTAAACCACTGAAAAAACAACACCTTAACATTATTTAATTGCTTTTTTCAACCGTATTTTTATAATCTCAAAATCCGGCAGATATGCCTGTTAATCAACAAGTAGAAAATATTGATTCAACAAAAAACTACAATTTAATTCAACAACCAATACCACTATATGGCAGTAAACATCAACACTATTTTAGGCTGGTTTAAAACCGGACAAAAACCAACTCAGGATCAATTTTGGAGTGCATGGCAAAGTTTTTGGCATAAAAACGAATCCATTCCGCAAAACAGTATCACTAATTTAACCAGTACCTTAGAAACGAAAGCTGATAAACTGCAATTCGAAGTACATAAAAACGATAAAACGGCTCATAATGCATTGTTTAATGCTAAAGAAGACAAAGATCAGAAAGGTACAGCCAACGGTTATGCCCCTCTAAACAGTTTTGCAAAACTAGCCGGTCAATATCTGGATATTGTTAACAATTTGGTTTCAGGAGGTGCTGCCTCACTTCTTAGCGCTGAACAGGGAGTGGTTCTGCAAAATCAAATTAACAGTATTAATGTACTGCTGACCTCTGATAATATTGATCTTAATTCTATTCAAAAAATTACAGATGCTATTGAAACTATCCAAATTTCATTAAATAGTTTACTTGTAAATGATCTTACCAGCGGCGGTACTCAAAAAGCACTGACCGCTCAGATGGGGAAACAGCTTCAGGATAATAAAGTAAATAAAGCAGCTGGTAAAAGTCTGCTTTTAGATACCGAAATCGAGCGTCTTTCGACACTTTCCAACTATACTCATCCTAACAGCCATTCTCCTGCTATTATTTCTCAGGATTCCGAAAACAGATTTGTAACAGATGCCGAAAAAGCCTCCTGGAATGCTAAGCAGGATTCACTTGGATTTACTCCTGAAAACCTAAACAATAAAAACGTCCCAAACGGATATGCCGGTCTTGGAGCTGACGGAAAATTGATTTCTTCTCAACTGCCTTCCATTACAATTAACGATACTTTTATTGTCGATTCTCAAACTGCAATGCTGGCTTTAACTGCGGAAACGGGAGATATTGCGGTAAGATCTGATTTGAGTAAATCTTTTATTTTAAAAGGTGCTGATCCTGCTTCTACAGAAGACTGGCAGGAACTCCTTACTCCTACTAGTGATGTTACAACTGTTTTTGGCCGCAGCGGAACCATAACAGCTCAGGCTGGCGATTATACGACTGATCAGATTTCAGAAACCGAAACAAGAAAATTTCAATCTGCACAACAACACGCTTTTAATGATGCCACTTCCAGTATTCAGACGCAGTTAAACTCGAAGATTTCTAATGCTTCACATACAGGCGATGCTGTTGGTGATACTACATTAACTGTACAGGGAATCAACGGAACACTGCTTTCACAGCTGCCAACCGGTCTTTTAAAAAATACGACATCTACAGGGGTTCCGGTTATAGCACAAGTGAGAACAGATTATGCAGAACCTACTGCTTCTCTTCCAACTGGTATTTTAAAAAACACCACAGCTACAGGGGCTCACACTATTGCCGTGGCTGATGATTTTCCAATATTGAACCAAAATACAACCGGAACAGCCAATAATGCTGTAAATCTTAACGGAATGCCGTCAACCTATTACGCTGCGATTAATTCGCCCGCTTTTCAGGGAATACCAACTGCTGCAACTGCTGCAGCAGGAACAGCTTCAGGTCAATTGGCAACAACTGCTTTTGTTACCAATTCGATTTCATCATCAGACTTAGAAAATGTAAAAAAAACCGGAAACCAGACAATAAGCGGTAATAAGATCTTCAATAATTTTGTTCAATTAGACTATGGCGCTTTATTTATAAAACAGCCTTCTTCGTCAGCATATAATCAGTTAAACTCATTAGATGATGGAATAATGCTGACTCAAAACTCTAATGGAAACTTTCGAACCGAAATGAACTCCCATGGAATAAAATTTGGAAGAACAATTGTTCAGGCACAACTTAATACAGATAATCTAACAGCTTCCAGAACTTATTCGATGCCTGATCTGGATGGTACCGTAGCACTAAAGGGAGATTTTTTAACTACACCATCCGGTAATACTGTAAGCCCTTCTCTGGTAATCCCAAACGGATATTTAACTACTACTCCCAAGGATGGTGCCATAGAACGTGACTTAAATGGAACCCTATGGGAAACCCATAACGGCGTAAGGGATAAATTAAGTGTTGCCGACGTTCCCTATAAAAGTATTACAAATTTAAACACGCTGTTCTCCAGTTACAGAAGAAGTTCTGTTAACACCTGTCAGGTCAATTATCAGAGTACTTATTCTCCTGACACCTCTCCTTCATGGGGAATAGTAACAAGTTGTAAAACAGATGATGCAGGCGAATACGGAACTCAAACTTATATCTCTATGGGAGAAGTACCCAATACCTATGTTAGAAACTGCAGCAACGGAACGTGGTCTGCGTGGGTAAAATTAAATTAGACTGCGAATAATAAAAGTTTTTTTTCCCAAATAAGTAAAAACATTAAGGTAAATCAGAGAATCCAAATTCTTCCATATACCTTAATGTTTTTTTATTGAAAAAAGCTCAGCTGATCACGTATATCATTCATTATCACAAGTTGTCGCGCATTCAAACAAAACACTATATATCAACAACTTAAAATAAAAAATTTCTACTGAAACTACTGAAAGCAAAGACCTGATTATTCTTTTTTCAGCATCTTATAGTCTACTTTTACATTCTCTAACAACAACTGTCAGAACCCTCAAAAAAGTTTAAACATCGTATACTATAACCATCAGAATATTTCCGGAGGTCAGTGCTTCTATTGTTTAAACTATCCGATAATATAGTAATAATTAAACAGTAAACCTATCATGAATTTTACATCCAAAGATTTAGGTGAAATACCTTCGACACCAGACATGGGCAATTTAAAAAAAACATCGGCACAGCAGCCGGAGAACAGTATTATTATAGAAAATTTCATTATTAGTCCGCTGTATATCGCTGAAAAAAAAGAAAGTATTTCTGAAGCTGTAAAAAAAGAAAGCCGCGACAGCTCTATTTAACATTAAAGCAGTTAAAACTCCTTTCGAATACAATAACAACTTAAAATCTTAAACAATGTTAGACGAAACAGCTATAGAAAAACTAAAAGAAAAATACGGTTCTGTATTAAAACTCACTTCAGATGATCAGGAAACAACTGCTTATTTCAAAAAACCATCCTTTACAGCATTTTTAGAGTACAAAAAAAGATATGAGGATAATCCCTACGAAGCAATCTTATATTTATTTAAAGAATGTGTACTTGATAAACAAGACTATAATGAAGATTTTATGCTTTCTGCTGGAAACGCTATTATCGAAATGATCAAAAAAGACAGTGAATTCAATATCAATCCGACACCACAGAAAGATGAATCCAAAAAATCTGCCGCTATCATTCGACACGCTTTTCAGGTTGATCCTTACAAACTGTCTATCGATGAGTTTTACAAGTTACTCGAAGAAGCGCTCTGGCTTCAAAAACATCATGAGACCCGAATGGAAAATACATTTATAACCGCTTTTTCCAAAACATTTTCAAATTAAAAAATACAGATCCTTATGAAATTCAATTTTAATGTAAACGAAATTTTAGAAACCAAAGACATCGATTATTCCGGTATTAATTATAACGAATCCGAATCCAAAGATTTTATTATAGACAAAACGGGAGGCGAATTTAACCTGAGGGTTTTTGCCCCTCTTGTTTTTGAACCTCTGGTAAAAAACGACCTCAACCTTGCCAGTTTAAGAGTTGATGCTGTTACCGTGAATCTGAGCCGTTCCAAAATCATCAAAAAAGAAGGAATAGAAGGCCGTGATTCTACCATCAAAGAGCATATTACCAATGGTGATTTTAGTATTTCAATTGAAGGACTTATTGCCAATGAAACCGGAGACGAATATCCAAAAGAAAAATTGTTCCTGCTGAAACAGTTCTTAAACGCTCCTTATGCCTTAAGAGTGACCCATGCCATTTTGAACCGGTTTGGTATTTATGAAATCGTAATCGACTCCTACTCTATCCCGTCTATTTCGGGAACTAAAAACATCCAGAAATTTACGGCCAGTGCCACCTCAGACGAAACTGTAGAACTAATAATCAGAGACAATGCTTAAACTCAATGCCAAAATTAAAGTATACGAAACTGTCAGGCTTATTCCTACTCCAAAATTTTATGAATTTACGTATGTAAAAAATGTGGAGATAAACAGTTCGTATAAATCCCTTACCGACACGGCCACTATTGTGATGCCGCAAAAGGTATATACCGATACAAAGGGTTTTGACCAAAACTTGTTTACAGATCCAAGCGGTACAGAAAAAACGATTCATGATTTTTTTAAACTGGAAAACTATATCGAGATTTTCTTAGGATATGACGGCGATTACAAGCCGGCTTTTAGAGGGTATATCACCGGAGTTCAAACCGATATAAATGCCGTAATTACCTGCGAGGACATTATGTATTCCTTAAAAAAAATAAAAGCCGTAAAAGACGATAATGTACAGAGCCCGGATGACACATTCAACATTGTAGCTGTAAATCCAACTGCCAATATTGAAAATTTTAACCCAAAAACCTTCTTTGAAAAGAGAATTAAGGAACTTAATCTGCCCATCAAAATAAATGCTCTCGACGAAGATCTGGGGAATACCATGATCAGTAGGAACCATACGCTGGCACAGGTTTTTGAAATGCTTAAAAACAAAGGTATTTACGCCTATTTTAAAATCGAAGAAGACGGCCCTGTTCTTATTATTACTAATAATCCGCAGCAGCATACCGCGGCCGAATTAGGAAGTTTTATAGACCGCAATTTTATTAAAAGTCCGTTAGCCGGAACACTGGTAAAAAAACTAATCAATCAGGGACTCAATTTACTAAGTTCTCAGTTAAACAAAGCCTCTCAATTGGTTTCCGGAATTTTTCCCGGAAAAGTCAAATTCAGGTTTCGTTATAATATCATCGAAGACCGGTTAGTTGTGGTCAAAGAGTCAGCCAAAAATACCCGTATCAGAATAGAGAAGTATTTCAAAAATTCAAATACTCCGGTTTACATCGAATTAGGTGATCCCAACGGACAACTTATAAAAACGCATATCATTCACAGCGATCAGGAAGAACTGCCCAAAGAACCGGGTGCTTTTGAAAAAGCAGCAACCGAAGCAGCTTCAAAATTGTATCAATATGCTGCGTTTCGTGCTATGGAATCAAAGCCAAGCGGTTTTGAAGGGTATTTCCTGACGTTTGGAGAACCTTTTGTACGTCCTACCGACAAGGTTATTCTGGAAAATGCCAAGGACAAAGAAAAAAACGGAACCTTTCAGGTCGAAAAAGTAGAGCGGACTTTTGGCGAAAATGGCTACCGCCAAAAAATTTATATAGGACGAAGAATAGAAGTATAATAAAGAACAACATGGGAAATATAACCGATTTAATAAAAGATGTCGTCTGCAAAAACAAAATTATTGAAACTTTTGCGGCAAAAGTCATCGAAATAAACAAAGAAGAAACATCCTCTCATAATACAGAAGATGCCTATACCGTAAATGTAATGCGTGCCGATGGTGCCATTATTAAAAATGTACGCCTAAAAGCCTCTATTCAGGATGTGGAACAGGGAATTATTATGATTCCTAAAATAGACAGCTGGGTTTTGGCTACTGTTATTGACGGAGTTGAAACCAGGGCGTTTATTTCGCAGTATTCTGAAATCGAACGAACTTTTATCCGCTTCAAAAACAATGCGGATCAATATCTCGAAATAGATACCAATGTCGATCAGTTTAAAATGGTATTCAAAGAAAAAGAATCTGAAGAAAGCAGCACTTCATCAGTCACAAATCCCACTTATAAAAACATTGCACAATTAGAGTTTTACGGAAGAAAGCCAAACATCAGTGTTTCTTTTTATGATGAAAATGGTAAAACAATATCCAGAAACAATTTTAACAGCAACGGACAGTACATTAGTATTAACGAAGGGAATACCTATTTCAGTCTTCAGGACAAAGAAGCCAGAATAAGCATAAAAGAGGGATTTGAAGCTATAATTTCTGACTCTAAAACGTCATTCAAAAAAGACGATTTAACATTTGAAATGGACAATAGGTTTAAAATTGATGTCGGTGGAAAATCTTTAAAATCGAAACTGGAAGAACTAATTGATGAAATTGGAAAAATTACCGTCACTACACCAGTTGGCCCATCAGGTCCACCAATCAATTTACCCCAGTTAACCTCTATAAAAGCAAAACTTACCGAACTATTAAAATAATCTATTTATGGCTTTAAATACTATCGGATTAAAAGAAGACATTAAATCACTTCTAAATCAGGAAAAAGAAAAAACGGATAATAGTTCATCTATTGACAATATTGCATCTCAACTTGCTGCGGCGATCGAAAAATATGTAAAAACAGGTACCGTGACTACTACCGTAACTACAACAGGCAGTGCCTCGGCACAAACCGGAACAGGAACAGGAAGTATTTCCTGATCTGCTTCAAAATTTAAATCGAAAAAGCCTCTTGTTTATTTAAATCAAGAGGCTTTTTTAGTTTAATGCGAACCGTTTAGAAAAAATAAACTGAGTTTTTTTCAGGGTTTCTTCCGGTTCATAATATTTACTTTCTGGCACCTATAACTGAGTTTTATGTCCACAAATTGGACTTTAGATTATAATCAAAATAATAAATCTGACGATGACCGCTTTCAAAAACTATTTTCAAAACCTTTGAATAATCGAAAACTAAGCATAAGAACTATAAATAGATTTTTTTGTCATAACTTTTCTCTTATTTTTAGCAGAATTAAAATCTAAAACCGCAATTATTAAAACTGCTGATTCATCAGTCTAAAGCACAAGTAAATGAAATCACAAAAAACACTTAGCGTATTGATCTTATTGCTTGTATTTGTAAGCAATGCACAAAATAACAAAACATCACAATCTAAAAACTACAGTTCTGAGAAGACAAATAGTCTAAATTTTAATCTTTCGCAACGCCTTAATTCTTATCCGTTTAATAAATCTTCCCAAATAAAAATTATTGCTTACAACCTGGATTTTGACAGGGGAGATCAAATTATTACCCTGTCTGCTGACACTTTAAAACAAAATCACGAGAGTAAAATGACAGTCCTGGAATATAAAGTTCCTTTTGAACTGCCCAGAAAACATCTGGATTCTCTGTCTTTAAAAAATGCTGGTCAGATAAAAACACTGACAATGCCGCAAATTGAAAAATTAACCGACATCCTGTACAACACTTGTTCCAAATTAAATACCGGCTGCTCAGAAATCATAAGAGGCTGTTACATCCCCAGAAATGCTATTCTTTTCTTTGATGACAATAACAAAATATTTGAATATTTAGAGATCTGCTTTGAATGTAAAACAAAGGAAACTTTTGGAAAAATTGAAAACTTAGATTGGAGTGACAGCATGTTCAAACGTTTAGAAAATTATTTTAATACAATTGGAATTAAAACGAAATACACGTCAACATCAAAATAACTCCCGATTTAAAAACAAAAAGAGAAAATCTTATAATTGAAGATTTTCTCTTTTTGTTTTATATACATCTTTTATTCAAAATCAATTTTAACTTCTTAATTGAGTTTCTTTTTTAAAGTCTCTTCCAGTTCATAATATTTACTTTCTAGATCGTGAATCTTTTCATAAATATTAATAGGGTCCGGCATTTGTCTGGAAGCATACATGCTTGCGTACCAAACCTCAAGTATATCTTCGGCATAAATAGAATACATTGGGTAATTTCCGTCTCTGTTATCTGATTTCAGGATTAATTTTCCGCTTTCCCTGATTCTGTTTAAAACCCTTTTTACTACTACTCCATCATTTTTGCTGACAATAACATAAATTCTTCCGTCTAAAATATCGTCAAAATTGTCTACATATTTTCCAAAAAGATAATCCCCGTCGTGTATCGTAGTAGACATTGAGTTTCCTTTAATTTCAAAACAGCGGTAGGTTCCATTTTTTAACATCGGCATACTAAACGAAGGCAGGTTTTCCATATATTCCGGATCAGCGTAACCATCCAGATAACCGGCACGGGCTTTTACACCAACGAAATTAATATTTTCCTCTCCTTCTTCATTGACCGTGATAATTTTAGGCACATGCAGACTCACTGCATTACTGGATTTATTGACAAAAATTTCTTCGCTGTCACCAAAAAAATATTCTGGGTTAACACTGCAATGTGTAATAATACTCTGAAGAAGATCAAACCCAGGCTTGGTTCTTTTTCTGTCACCCTCTGTTTGTAATCTTCCAATAGTAATACTATCGATAGTAGTACTCGTAACACCTATTAATTTTGCGAATGAATTATTATTTAATTTCAATTCATCTATTATACGTTTTATCTTATCGTGTATTTCCATCTTGCAACTCTTATTTATTATGTAATATGTTTTACTTAAAGCAAAACTTCAAGTATATGTTGCAAATCTACATAATATATGATAAATAACAATATTTATTCTAAAATATTTCAAAAATACTTGATTATCAAGGTCTTTAATTATAATAAATTATGAAATTTCGTATACATTCACAATCAATCAATTAAAACATATTACTGAAACAACTGCGTTTTTATCCCAAATATGTTTGCAAAATCAAAACATATGTTTTAAATTTGCTTAAAAATAATCCAACATATGATCCTAAGAGACTTTTATAATGAAAAGAAAAATGCCGTTACAGCTGAGTTCAGTTCGTCTGCATTAAAAGTACAGCTTTTTAGTGATGCTGTTTTTAAAACCACTTTAGAAGAACCAACAGTAATGTTCAAATATGACACTATTACCTGGACAACTTCTTCCGAAAAAAACTATAAAGCCGATGTATCATTCTGCCTGTACATTGCCCTTCCAATTGACACCGTTTCTTCAACCAGCTATGAGGACGTTTTCGAAATCGCACAACGTATAGACAAAGTAATACTATCCGGAAACAGCAGCAATGCACTTATTGACACTAATTCAACCTTTAAAGTAAAAGAAAGACAGTATAGTAACGAAGAAGTATACTGGAACAAAAACGATTACTTTATCTGGGAGATTACCTACAAAACCACCTTAATTGAGAACACCTTAAAAAAGAAGTACATTCTCTTTAATAATGGTTTAAGCAATAAACAACTGGAAGAACTGGGATATAATCTAACATCTGATATAATAGAAATAAACCCAAATCAACTTGAAGGAAGCATTGATTTAGATACGATTTAAAAAATTATCTCTTAATAAGTCCACAAAAATTCCCCAATACTTTTAATCCTTACAAACATATGAGAAGAAGCAGAACATTATTAGAAAAAAGAAGAGATTATGTTATCAATTATCTTAACACCAATCAGGCAAAACAGATGAAAGTAGTTGTAGCCGAACTTTCTGACACTCTGTTCCTTACAGAGCGTACTATTTACACCATCATAAACGAAGGACTTGCTACAGAAGCCAAAGCCTGAAACACTGAAACTACTGGTTTTGAACGTCAAAAAAATTGAAAAAATCAATCATGAGACTTAAATTTGTACTCACAAAATACAAAGCCAGACTATTGGTTATCTAAGATCAAATCACAATAAAAAAAGCCGTTTTTAAGGTGATCTCAAAACATTCTCTTTTGAATCCCTGAATTACCCGCACTTTTAAAAAATAAACCATCAAAAATAACAGATTTTTAAATCTGTTACAGACCTCTTTTTGCCCTATCCCAAGCAAAAAACAAAATTATAAACAATTAAAAACAATTATATTATGAGTACATTAAACAATGTAGTGATCAACAAACTATCTGGCGGATTAGGAAGAAGAAATCCGGAGCAGGACATGGTTTCAGGATTACTTTTTAACGGAGCAGGAACTGACAAGCTTGAAATCGACAAATTAGAAAGACTGGCTTCACTGGAAGATGCTGAAGCTCTGGAAATCACAAAAGACTATGATCGAGACGGACAATCCGCTTATTATCAAATTCAGCAGTACTTCAGAATGAATCCTTCCGGTGATCTTTACATCATGGCTGTCGAGGCAGATTCTTATGAAGCAACAGTAACAAAAGCAATGGATATGCAGGAAAAAGCAGATGGAAACATTCGTCAAATGGCCATCATTTATTCCGGATCAACCACATTTTCGCAGACTCAGGAGGCGGTACAAACAGCCCAATCTCAGGCCGATCTTGCTTATGCCGATTATATGCCTTTTGAAATTATTCTGGAGGGGAAAAGCTTTAATGCCAGTACAGCTCCTTCTTTAGTTGGCCTGGCATCAGAAAACGTATCGGTTGTAGTGGCAATGGATGCCGAAAAAACAACTGTTTATCCAAATAGTGCCGCAGTTGGGCTAGTTTTAGGAGCCGTATCTAAAGCCAAAGTTTCTGAAAACATTGCCTGGATCGAAAAATTCAATCTTGCAGGAGAAGGTTTTTCAAAACCGGCTTTTGTAGGCGGGCAGGAAATCAAAACTCAGGGAACTTTAACACAATTAAATGACAAAAGATACATTTTCACACAGACTCACACTGGTTTAGCGGGTATCTATTTTAATGACAGTCACACCTCTACAGCCGGCACTTCAGACTTTGCTTATATCGAAAACAACCGCACCATCAACAAAGCTACCCGTTTATTACGTACCGCTTTACTGCCAAAACTGGCTTCTCCGGTTTTAGTAGATATTGATGGTAAATTACCACAGTCTGTATCTAAAAGTTTTGAAGACTTATGCAGAAGCGCTTTGGAAGGAATGATTGCTAATCAGGAAGTATCTTCTTTTGATGTGTATGTTGATCCTAAACAAAACATTCTGGCTACGTCAGAATTAAAAGTAAAAGCTGAGATCACTCCAATTGGGACAGCCCGTAAAATTACTGTCGACTTAGGATTCAAAAATCCATTTGGAATCGATAAAGCCTAATTTTTCAGCCCTGCTTTTACAAGCTATACAAACTTAATCAATTCTATCACTACGAAGTGATAGTTATTGAACGTTATTCACGATCATTAAAACAAACTAAAGCTACCTATGAACAAATTACCCTTAATTAACGGACAACAACACAGCTGGTCATCAATCGAAGTAAGCATTGCAGGAAATATCGTTACCGGTATTACTGCTGTAAACTACAGTGACTCTGTATCTAAAGAAAACCATTATGGAGCCGGAGACATGCCGGTGCACAGAGGAAGAGGAAAATACGAAGCCAAAGCTTCTCTCACTTTATACAATTATGAAGTAGAAGCCATCCTGGCCGCTTTACCAAAAGGACAAAGATTACAGGATATTAATCCTTTCAGCATCATCGTAAGTTACTTAGACGACAGCAACGAAGTAATTACACATACTGTCAGAAACTGTGAATTCAACTCAAACAGCAGAGGAATCAGCCAGGGAGATACTAAAATTGCGGTTTCTTTTGACCTGATCTGCTCGCATATTGAGTGGAATTAATCCCTACAAAACATTTCTAACCCTAAACCTGGCTAAAACCGGCACAAAGAGAAAACGAGGACACAAAGCGTTACGCAGAAAAGAAGTTCAATGCAGCATGATTTCTGCATGCAAATCATTCTAAATAGCTCTTAGTCTGCCCGTTTTAGCAGGTTATCTACTTTCCGGGCTGTCCGGATATTTTCGGCCTGAAAACTCCGGACAGCCTTATTCTTAGCACTATAAAGAAAACAGTTTACCTAATCCCATTATCCTTTTTAAAATGGAAATAATTCAATCTAATACGGCAGATGTTCTTGACGGAAATATTACACAAGCTCAATTGAACCAATGGAAATACAAACATAAAAAAGTAGTCAAGCTTACCATTAAAGATGATGACGATACTGCTCTTTTTGCTTATTTTAAAAAACCGGACATGAGTATTCGCGCCGCTGTATTACAGGCTTCCAAAATGGACGAATTTAAAGCTCTTGAAGTCCTTTTTAAAAACTGTTATCTGGGCGGCGATGCCAGAATCGAGCAGGAAGACGACCTGCGTCTTAACATCACTACCGCGTTTTCAGATCATATCCAGCCCAAACCTGTCAAAATAGAAGTTTTGTAATCAGAATACTGTTTCCTAATTAAATTCCTGTTTCCATGAATATTAAAAACCATAAAATAATACTGCGAGATACCAGCGATTCCGAAATGGCCCGTTTCAGGCAGTTTATGCTTTCGATTTGGCGTCAGCAGATTGAGGATGAAAAAAATGCTGCTGAACTCAGTATTCAAAATAAACACAAAATTTCCAAGCCTGCTCCCAAAAAAACTATTACAGCTGCTAAAGTTAAACCAATCGACAATATTGTATTTATTAATGGTCATTTTTATAATGAAAACGGAACTTTTGAAGGAAAAGTAAACGAACCGGAAAACATAGGAAATGTTCAGGATGTGTATCTGTGTAAAAGTAAGTCTGTCCAAAAAGGTAAAAACGGAAAAGATGTAATGACTTATAACGATATTGAATCATTACAGATACAAAATGAAGTATTACTTCGAATAGCAGGTCTGGCTTATTCTGAATCCGGATTTTCAACAGAAGTAATAAAAAGAATCCCATTTATCATTATAAACCATCATAAACAGTTAGTCACTTCTAAAGTAAAAAAATACAAAAACAGCTGGTTTCTAAATGATACCTTGATCAAAATGAGAAACAAATGGGATGATAAAACCTATGCTCATACATTTCATTACGGAGCACAAGGAAATCCGGCATTTAGGAAGTTTTTAAATATTAAACTAAATGAAACGGTTAATTATGATAAAAACGGGACAGGAAGAAACAGTGATTCGAAAATGAAAACGGCTATTGAATATACTATAAAAGCAATTCGATATTTTAACAATGGATATATTGGCACAGATTATTCAGATGGAGGAATTGGCTGGCAGGGAGCAGATATCCTTACTAATAAAAATTGGAAAAAGTGGTTGTTCATACATGAAAGCCACAAAAAAAATGCTTTCAAAAACTGGTCTAATTCTCATACTCTGAAAGAATCGATATTTGAATCAGCAGGGGTTTTCAAAGGAGATTTTGGTACTACTATTATCTATAAATCAACTGCATCGAGTTTTAAAAACAGCACAACCGGCAACCTGTAAAAAAATATTCTAATAATTTCTTCCCTTCAAAGTGTTCTTCATAAAATGGAGTTATTATTCTGTATCGTTTTACATCTGTTCTAATTGTAATTAAAGATAAAACCGTTTTTAAACCAGGTATATTACAACTGAATACATTTATTTCTACTTTTTAACATTAGAAAAAAAACATTTTACACCCGTTTTCTAAAACCAGAAAAACGGGTATTTTTTTATTTATTTTCTGATCACAGACCTCAAAAACTAAACTGTAAAAAAGCAGAAACTTCAACTGAAACTACTGATTTACAAAGTCGTATTATTTTAAAAACAACGCATTTCGGCGTATTTTTACAGCATGATTAAAACCCTTCATTTTTCCTGAATACGGATATAAAAAGAGAACTTTCTCGGCATTTATTTCTTCTTGTTTCACTTAAAATAGATTCTGAAACACAAAATTTTATCTACTGGTTAGTATCGTGATTGTTTTTCAAACAATCAGAATGGGATTTTTATTCTTTATACCTGAAATCATTAATAAATATAAATATGGATCAAACGACAAAAAAACACATCGATCTGCTTCATCCTTCGGTCAGGGAAGAAGTTACTCAAATTATCGAAGAATGTGATCTTGCTCTCACCGGACGAGCAAAAGTACGCATTACGCAAGGCCTCAGAACTTTTCAGGAACAAGAAGATCTTTATGCTTTTGGCAGAACCAAGCCGGGAAAGAAAGTAACCAATGCCAAAGGCGGGCAGTCTATTCATAATTATGGGTTTGCAGTAGACATCTGCCTTATTATTGATGGTAAAACGGCTTCCTGGGACACAGCAAAAGACTGGGATGATGACCAGGTTTCGGACTGGCAGGAATGCGTAGAAATCTTCAAAAAACACGGCTGGAACTGGGGCGGAGACTGGAAAACTTTCAAAGATCTTCCACACTTTGACAAAAAGGGATACGATGACTGGAAAGTCCTCAGCAAGCTCAAAAGAGATAAAAAAAACTATGTAATCTTATATAAATAACAAATGAAACATTTTAAAATCAGGCACTTTACATTTCTACTAATTCTATCTATTTCAATTGTTTCCTGCAACTCTGTACGAACAGCATTATTTGATCAGTATTCGTATGAAAAAATGATAGAGCTGAAAGTCGAAACCGCCAACTTAATGAGCAAGGCCAGTACTCCTTATTCCGTAAATAAAAAAGAAATAGAAAGCCTTTTTCTTGACATTGAAAAACTCATTGAATACGAAAAAAACAAACCAGATAATGAGATCACTTTTAAAATGTGGCAAATACTCAATGACAGAGAGAAAAATCTTCTGGCCGGTTTTTTCCAACAGTGGCAAACAAAAGAAACAGTATCAGGCCCTTTTATAGAGGAGTCACAAAAGCAAATCCTGGAAGCCTTTGATTTAATCATTCAGTATGAATTAAAAAAAGACAAAGAATCAAAAGACGGACTTTTAAATTTAATTAACCTCAACATTTAAAAATGGATAAAGAAAAATTAATAGAAACTTTAAAAACGGAATTAAAAGTAATTATAGCTAAAAACTATAAAGACATTCAGTCGCAGCTGGAAAAAGATCTTCACTTTTTTTTGGAAGTCTCTAACGAAAAACTGGAGCGCTGGATTATTTTGTACTCATCCGGCAATGTAACAAAAGAAGAATTTGAATGGCTTTTAAAAAGTCAGCTGGACTTAACTGTACTGCAGGCTTTACAGACAGCCGGAATATCCAAAATCAGACTGAATACTATTAAAAACAATATTATTCAAATGATTTTCAAAATCATTTCTGAGATGATTTTACCTCTTATTAAATAAATTTTTGAGAGTCGAAAAACTCCAAAAAAAAACGTCACTCAGAACTTACTGAAACTACTGATTACAAAGCCCTAAAACCTTGATCAAAGCATAAACATGGCGTATTTTTACAGTATTATTCACCCTTTTTGTAATAACAATAAACCCAAAATATGAAGGATTTTATAATCGAAGAAGACCTGTTAATTAACAATGGCGATTTTGCCCTTAAAGAAGCAGACCAGCAAAACTTAGAACATTTACTTCTAACACAAAAAGGAAGCTATAAAGAGTTTCCCATTCTTGGTGTAGGAATCGAAAAATACATAAACAGTCCGGATGCTACCTCCAGGCTGAGATTAGAAAACGAAATAGACAAACAATTATCGTATGACAAGTTTCATTTAAAAACACTTGATGTCAACGATTTGCAAAACATTAAAATCGATGGAAACTATTAAACCTCAGCAAAACCAAAACATTTTTGACATCTCTCTGCAAGAATACGGCAGTATAGAAAAAGTATTTGATCTTTTAGAAGACAATGACAGATTTGACCTTACAGAAGATCTTTCTGTTTACGAAGAATTAAAAGTAGGCAGAGAAGCCTTTAAAAAAGACATTGTAGAATATTACAATTCCAGAAATCTAAAACCGGCCACTTCTATTAGTGAAGAAGAGCAATATTTACTGGACAATTTCTCCGGTATCGACTATATGATTATTGAAGATGATTTTATTATCTATTAATAAACAGCAGTTCCTTTAAAACACAAAATTTCTTCTTTTAGAAATCCCTAAACACAAAACTGCTTCTGGCAGTATCCACACAAACATTTTAAACGCTGTCTATAAGCATAGTACCTATGTCTTACAGGCTAAACTATATCTAAAAACTATTATATGGCACGAACAATTGCTGAAATACAGAATGAAATTCTGGATGAAAAAGAAAAGCAGGCCTCCTTAAAAGGGCTTACAGAATCCAAGACCAGTATCTGGAGACTTTGGGTAAATATTGTGGCTACCGCTATCTGGGTCCACGAAAAAATAGTCGAAAAAAATGCCCTGATATCCAGGCCCCATACGTTAAACTGGTATCGGGACCAGGCATTAAATTTTCATTACGGAGTACCTCTTACACCGGAATCAAGCAACAGTATGTCGCTGATCTGGAAAGATGGTTCGTATCAGTTTGATACTACCGATCTTACAGAGGATGAAATCGAAAATTCAAAAATAATAAAACACTGTGCTGTAAGTGAAATTGACCTGGAAACAGTGCTTAAGCCTGAAAGAAAAATTGAAGAAATTTTTTCTGACTATTTTCATAATAAAGTCGGTGTTGTCTTTATAAAAGTGGCTACTGTAATTGGAGATAAAATTTCAAGAATTGATGTTCCAAATGAACTTTTTGCCTTTAAAGAATACATTGCCAAAATTAAGGACGCAGGAAATCAGGTTTACATCACTTCTGATGACGGGGATATCCTGAAATTAAACCTGAATGTATACATTGATCCGTTAAGTATTTACATCAATCCTAAGGATATTGAATATTATCAGTTAAAAAGTTTAAACAGGGAATTAACCCAGGAAGAATCTGTTAAACTGGCTGGTTATGGTGAAAACTACGAACCAGATACAACAAACGGCTCTCTTATATTAGAAAAAAACATTTTCCCTGTTCTCGATGCTGTTAAAGAGCATTTAAAAAATATTGAATTTAATGGTGCTTTCGTAAAAACTTACTTAATTGATGCCATACAAAAAGCCCAGGGAATTAAAATTCCAATATTGAGTAAAGTTCAGACTTCTACAGCTAAAAATCTCAATGATAGTGAAGATCCTGAATTAATTGATACCAGCAATATCGAATATTTCATTCCGCAAGCCGGCTATTTTGATTTGGACAGCTTAACCATTCAGGTCAACTATATCCCTTACACATTCTATCGAGACCAACAATAGTCAAATACATTTACAATGAATAAATTCACCATTTTAAAGTGGGAAACGCTGCTGCTGTGGCTCGTTCCTCCTATTCTCAGAAAAAAAACACATGTTAACTGGCTGAACATTCTGCTTACACCCCTTCACAATCTGTATGAAGATATTCTCTATCAAATGCAGCATACCGGACAGGTTATTTATCTGGAAAAAGTACTTAACGATGCGTTTAATCCAGTTAAAAAATACAATCCTAATTTAAGTACGGAGCAAAAAAGACAGGAAGCATTAATTTATATCGACGAATCGGTAAAACCTTCATTACAGTATCTGTATCTGCATAAGGAATATTACGAACCGGATAAAACTTTACCTGACGGCACTGTTGTAAAAGGCATTTTGAGACTGCCATTGTTAAAAATTTTCAGCCATGAAGAGTACAAAAACAGAAATAACAAACCTGTTTACCTTGCTCATCGTCAAGATTACACCACGATTGCTTATGCTAATTTCAGAGTATTCATACCCGAAAGCTTAACAACAAACGGAACTTTAATTATAGAACCTAAAAAAGACAGCAGCTCCCAGCAAACAGAAGCGGTTACTGTTGCCAATACAGACTATCATAATCTGCTTAACTTCTACAAACTGGCTGGTAAAAGTTATGAAAGCTATACTTATTCTGCAGAAAATTTAGTCTAAAACCAAAATAAAAAATAACCTACATTTAAATAGATAAAAAATGAAACAAGTAAATTTTAGTCATCCGGGAGGATTTCCGCTTGAGCAGGAAACTTTAGAAAGACTTCAGACAGCCTATCGAACAGAACTCTATGGCGCTTTGAAAAGACATTTAAGCATTAAATCAGATAAAAACTATATCATTGCTCCTGCAACAGCTGAATTAGCAGGTTGGGCCGTTATCAACAAGGATCAGAATGGTGCCGACATTCCGGGAATTTTATATCCTATCAAAGAAGGTCAGGATACCGGATATCTAAAAACGACAAGAACCGGCACAAGTTTAATATACGGAACCGGAACATCACAAACGGCTTATTTTGATTATGAAGCGGTTTATATTGAACTTTCGGAGTATGTAAATCGTCCTTCAGCTCCTCAAAATACAGATGCTATAGCCGAAAACTATTACGATTTAAGAAATTTCGTAATTGTAAAAGACCTTCAGAAAATTGAAGAAATTATGCAGGAAACAAAAGACAGAGTTTCTGCTGCAGAACAAAACATTAACGCAATTGAAGCCAATATTGACACCATTGAAGCAGATATAGCTTTAATTAATCAATCTTACCTTCCTCTTAACGGATCTAAAGCCATGCAGGGAGATTTAGATTTGGGAATTTATCATTTATCAAAATTAGACACACTTGAAAACTTTGTCGCAAATGTACGATCTGCTGATTTTAAATTTGGCTCTGAACAAAGAAGAGGACAGTTACATCCTGAGGATTGTTTAGGAAGAGCATTGGTAGACAGCAGTGATTCAACTAAAACAAATCTTACTTTAAATCATGCTTCAGATTGGCAGAATACCACCATTGGAGGAAACCTGTATTTTGACAATTTAAATACCAGTACCGAAGATTTTACAGATTCTGAAAGTTCTGTAAATTCCTTGCTTCTAATGGATAATGCCAATCAGATCCTTAAGAGCAATAACCTCCTCAATTCATTACTTAAAAGAATTTCTAAGCTAGAATCACAACCTGCTACTGCTGTGCCAATCGGAATGGTAGCAATTTGGGGAAAACCGGCACCATTTCCGGAAGGCTGGGAAGAATATGTGCCTCTGCAGGGACGAATGCCTGTAGGGGTTTACAATCCTACCCCGGAAATACGAACCGTAGAATTTGGTCAAAGAAACTACTATCAGGATCTGACTTTTTACAATAACAACGGAACGATGACCTGGCCTTTTGACACCTTAGGAAATGCCGGAGGTAAAGTCGCTAAAAGTCTAAGCATAGACGAAATGCCGGAACATGATCATAGTTTACCTACAGATGGCGCAGGAAACAGCGATATTCAAACAATAACCAATACTGCCAACTCAGACGAAGGATACTCTGTAAACAACAGAACAGGTAAAACCGGAAGAGGTGACTCCTTCCCTCTTATGAGTCCATACAGAGTAGTTCATTTCATAGAGTATACCGGACGTCCAAGTGATACAACAGCACCAACAAAACCAACCAATTTACAGGTTACCAATATTGGCAATAACAATGTAACTTTAAGCTGGAATGCATCAAGCGATGAATTTGGTGTTACAAATTACCAGGTTTATGTGAATGACAACTTATTTGCTACATTAGGAAATGTACTTTCCTATAATGTTACCGGATTATCTCCGGGAACACCGTACAATTTTCAAATTGTGGCAAAGGATGCAGCAGGAAACGGTTCTGCACCTAGTGACAAGGTTAATGCAACAACAACTATTGTTGATACCATTGCACCAACAGCACCATCATTTATTGACTGCTATCTGACAGGCACTAATCAGGTAACTGTTGAGTGGGGAATGTCAACTGATAATATAGCGGTTACCCGCTATGAAGTACACAGGAGAACTTTTAGCGGAATTTATGAATTATTGCTAACCACAGAACATCCGGTAACTACCTTCACGATATCAGGTATACCAAATACTTTTTACTATTTTAAAGTAAGAGCAAGAGATGCTGCCGGAAACTTTTCTCCTTTTGTGGAAACCTCAATCACGATGGGACCCGAACCAACCTGTTTTGATGTAGAATCTTTGGTAACAATGGCTTCCGGAAAATCTAAAAAACTTAAAAACATAGCAATTGGAGATAAACTTCAGGGATTCTCTTTCCCTAATGAAATTGATGCTTCTGAGGGAGATTATATGTTATGGAATGGAAAATTAAATGAAGCGGTAAAAACTGAGGTAACGGTCGTAAATAAGAAGACAAGTACACAGTCTAATTATTACGAAATTACAACATCCGACTCTATTATTAAAGTCACCGCAGAACATCCTTTATTAGTTAGTGAGGATGGTGAGAATGTGAAGTGGATTACGGTAAAAAATATTGCATCCGGTATGTTTCTTATTGATAAAACTGGTAAAACAAAAGTTATTGAATCTATCATTTTAAAAGACGAACCATTAGAGGTCGCTTCACTGGATGTAGAGACAGTCGATAATTATATTATTTCGGGAATTGTCGCTCATAATAAAGAAGTTGAGCCTTACGACCCTGTATAATAAACAGTAAAAACAAGTTGCTATTTTGGGGTATTAACCCCAAAATAGCAACTCTTTAAAATCACAAATAAGCGATAAAAACAAAAAAAAGCAATGATGCAGAAAATTTCAGAATATGCAAATGAACTAAAACTACTATTGTACGCTATTTTTATTTACTTAGAAATGGATACAGGAATTGTAAAAGTGTTGTTTTACTTAATGATAATGGACACTTTTCTGGGCATTATCAAAACCATAGTATTAGGCAATCTTTTTAGTTTCAAAAAACTGGCTGTAGGATTTGTGTCCAAACTGGCCGTTTTGTTAATTCCAACAGCTTTGGCACTAATGAGCATAGGACTCAACTATAATTTTAAATGGTTTGTAACCGTAGTGATGGACTTACTTATTGTAAGCGACGGCATTTCTATTATCAGTAACATTATAGCAATAAAAACCAGAAAAGAAGTCGAAAACTTTGACGCTATGACTCTGATTCTTAAATCCGTACGAAATGGCCTGATACAGCTGTTCAAAAGACTGTTACATACCATTGATCCTAAACTTCATATAGAAAAATAGATTCGCAGCTTTAGAAGATAATATCAGTAATCCTATCCAAAAAACAATTAAATTTGGTGACCTTAAATCACCTAATTTATTATGAATTCAAAAAGAAATTCTTATCTATCCGCCCTGGTCATGATGCTTCTGTTCGCATCCTTCTCTTATGCTCAGACGGCTGCGCCTAAAGCCGAAAACAAGTCTAAGTTATTTGAAGATACCACAACCGACAGCGACTATCTTACCTCTATTGAAAAAGCCGGAGATGTACTCGAATCAGCGGCCAATGATGCTGAATTTGAAGGGAACACTTTTCATTTGTTTGGAGAAATCAAAAGAACCGAAAGCAAACTGGACCTGATACTGGCCAGTTTAAAAGGGGCGAATCCAAATGCGCGGAACCAGCAGATGTACCGTATTGTTTTAAAAGAAATCGAACAGGAATTAAACGAGCAGAATACAGCTATTAATTCGCGTAATGCCAATCTTGAAAAAATCAAAAACAGAATTATTGACCTGCGTAAAGACAAAACCTTATTTACACTTATAAAAGATACCACTCTGAGAAAACGATTCAAAACCGAATTGACCAATCTCAGAAAAAGATACAAGAAAACCGATAGTCTCATGACTAAAAATCAGGAGATTTTAAACAACAAAAAAAGACTGACAGTCGAACACAAAATTGCGGTTTCGAATGCTTTGATGAACGTAGAAACCAAACTGGAAAAATCGGGCATCAGCATTCTTAAAAAAGAATATCCGTCGTTATGGAGCAGTGATACGACTTCTAAAAAGGCCGCTACCCAAAACATCAAAGCCAAGATCATTATAGAAGAAAAAGTCGCCGAATATTATTCCGGTTACAAAGCGGGAGGCTTACTTACTTTGTTCTTTTTTATGGGGCTGCTGGGCTGGTATATTTTTAGAAATTTAAAATACCTGAAAACCAACGGCCATATCGAAAACCTGGATACATTTAACTTTAAATACCTGAACAGAGGTGTTATTTTACCTGTCGCCGTAATTGGTTTAAATATAGCCGTAGTAAGTAATTTGTATGCTCCTGCCCTCTTTTTAGAATTACTTCATCTGGCTTTATTAGCGGTTCTGAGCATCATTTTTAAGAATCAATGGACCAGCGTTTCAATGCGAAACTGGTTATGGCTTTTAGGATTATTTTTTGCGCTCTGTTTCCTTGACTTGTTTATTGGTGTTGGACTATTACAGCGCTGCTCTTTCATTGCTATTAATGTTTTGGGAATCCGGTATGGTTTTGCCCAGATCAAAAGTTTAAAAGACCAGTTGTATATCAAAGGATTTTTTAAATGGGCCAGTATTATTTTTATCGGTCTTAACATCCTTTCTGTACTTTATAATCTTTTTGGCAGGGTTTCACTTTCTAATATGCTGAGTTTAACTGCTTTTATTTCGCTTACACAGATTGTTGCCTTAAGCGTTCTGCTGAAAATTATTCTGGAAATCATCCTTTTACAAATTTATACGACAAGGGTAAAACGGGGTATTGAAAAGATTTTCGATTACGAAAATTTATCTGACACCTTAAAAAAACCTTTTATCATTATCATCAGTTATATGTGGCTGGTGGTTATTGCCTCTAATTTAAACATCTGGGAATCTTTGCGTTCTTCTCTGGGTGCTTTACTCAGCCGTCCCAATACAGTAGGAAGTATAACTTTTACTCTGGGCAATATTGTATTGTTTTTTATTATTGTCTGGGCCGCTCATTTACTGCAGAATTATGTAGCGTACTTTTTTGGCGAAATCGAAGATGAAAACGAAGAAAATATCGATAAAAGACAGCATTCTAAATTACTCATCACAAGACTTATTGTTTTAATTGTGGGGTATCTTCTGGCTGTGGCTGCTTCGGGCATGCCTCTGGATAAACTAAGCATTCTTTTAGGTGCTTTAGGTGTTGGTGTCGGACTTGGTCTGCAAAACGTCGTGAACAATTTTGTTTCGGGTATTATTTTGATTTTTGACAAACCTATCCAAATTGGCGATGTGGTAGATATCAGTTCAGAATCCGGGCGTGTAAAATCGATGGGGCTGCGTACTACTAAAATCAATGCACCAAATGGTGCCGAAATCATTATCCCGAATGGTAATTTACTGTCGCAGAACATTACCAACTGGACGTATACGGATAATTTTAAACTCGTAGATGTTGCTATCGAAATCAGCGGCGATGCTATGCCCGAAGATATTAATGCTGTTATTTTAACTTCTCTCGAAAATCTGCCATTGGTAAACAATACCAGAACACCTCAGATTTATTACAGTTCTATTTCTGACGGAAAATTCAAAATACAGATTAAATTCTGGTGCAGTATTTACAGAACCGAAGAAACGATCAGCACAGCCAAACAAGTTTTATTCAGTAATTTTAAAGCTAAAGGACTGACTTTTTCGACTTAATTTTTCTCTATTTGATTTTTATAAAAAGGGCAAAATCGTAATGATTCTGCCCTTTTATAGTTCTGGAAAGTTAAACATCAAATGATTGAAAAACTTTTATTTTAAAAAAACACCAAAATGAGGTTTCCCGTAAAGAAAAACGAATATAAAGGTTAATATTTACACTCAAATCTGACCTTTTCTCAACTTCAGGAGACCCAAACCTTTGATGGTCTCATTTATAATCACTACAAAAAAAACATAATCATTTAATAATAAAACAGTTAAAAAAATGTAAGTTTTTCTTTCAAATTTTATTTTTATTTAGTCTAATTTATTGTTTATTTGTATTAATAATACCCACTTAAAACTGAATATTCCAAATCTTAACAAATCTCTATGAAAAGAAAATTACCTTTTTTGTTTATCCTCTTGTTGAGCAATTATATTTTAAAAGCCCAAGATAATTATCCTAGAGAAACGCCACTATCAAGCAATAATGCTGTAGCACTTAAAAATGCAGGAGACATTCCTGTTAATCTCTTTACTGGACAAGCAAATATCAACATTCCATTAACAAAAATACAAAATGGCCCTATAGAGGTAGATGTAAGTCTAAACTATGAAAGTTCCGGAGCCAAAGTAAATTCAAAACCTACCTGGGTTGGCCTAAACTGGTATCTTATGGCTGGAGGGGTCATCAACAGAAATGAGAATGTAAAATTCGATGAATACAATTTTAAAGGATATTTGGATAAATACACTACTTTATCTCCTTCTAACTGGAATACACCAGCTTTCCTAAGTACTTTGAAGAACACAGCAATTGCAAATGAGGTAGCTCCGGATGAATTCAGTTTTAATTTTAATGGTATGTCAGGAAGTTTTTTTTTAAATCATGAGGGCAGATGGATTGTAAAATCGAAATCTGATTATAATTTTAGGATTTCACATGTTGTAACGACTAATTATGAAATTACTGCCAATAATTCAAAAACTTACAATCTAGCCAGAACTATAACATCCTTCACTATAATTGCTGACGACGGAACAAAATATATTTTTGGACAATCTGCAAATGCAATAGAATTCTCATATGGACAAACAACGATAGTTTTAAGTGATCGTGTACAACCTCAGTACCAAATACAAACTTCGGCCTGGCATCTTACTCAAATTATTGCCCCTACTGGACAAGAAATCAGCTTCAATTATAGTAAATTTTGGGAGTCCAATACTGTTTCTTCTTCTTCTATTAGTGATCCTGTTCTTATATCAGGTACCTTCCCTGTTTTAACTGATATAAATTATCCAAGAAGAATAGCAATATCCTCTTCTATCCTGGATAATATTATCTGTAACAACGGAGTATCCTGTTATTTTAATAGATCTGTTAATTCAATGTATTTGCCGCAAGGCCCTACTATACCTGCACCAGCTGTACCTCAGGGAACTTCTATGGGAACTTCTCCTGTTTTCGAAAATTATCAATTTTTCCATCTTGATGGCATACAATTAAAATATAACAATTCAATAGTCAATAATATTAGCCTCTCTTACCTAAAACAAACCGGAATAAGAAATAAACTTCAAAAAGTTTCTTTTATCTCCCCGGATGGATTAACAACTTTAGGAGAATATTCATTTGAATATAATTCCAAAACTCTTCCGGCAATTACTTCAATGTTAGAAGATCATTGGGGGTATTATAATGGTAAACGCTATTGGGATATATTTTATTCTGGTTACGCCTCTAAACCATTACCCGATGAAGCTCAATATTATCAATCACGCGAACCTGATGGAAATTTTATGGATGCAGAAATTTTACAACGAATAAAATATCCGTCAGGAGGATACAATGATTTTTTATTTGAACCAAATGAATATTCTAAGTTAATAAAGCTAAACGAAGCCTCACTTACAACAACTACACCACAACTTTTAATTGAAAATCAAGTTTCTAACAAACTTGGAAGCGGACTAAGAATCAAAAAAATTTCTACATATGAATCAGCTGGAAGCATACCAATTGTTAAAGAATATTTTTACAATACAAATTCGATAAATGGTGGAGCTGTCTCAAGTGGAGTTTTAAATATGAAACCCGACTATATGTTTAATAATTTAAACTATACCTTTTTTAATAGTAAAGCTTTTAATATTGTTAACAATCAAAGTCCTGTTACTTATAGTGAGGTTATGGAAAAAACAGGAACAGGATACACCATAAGTACTTATTCGAACCATGACAATGGATATCTAGATAAGCCTGCAACAACTACTGTTACATTAAACACTTTAAATCCCTGGTATGTGTATAGAATGTTTTCGACATTGGATTTAGAAAGGGGGTTGCTTTTAAATCAAAAAATATATGGCACTTCAAAGACTATTGTAAAAGAGATAAATAATGAGTACAATTCAGATCCAAATCGTTATAATACCTGTGTAAGAAATGTTATTGATGTTCTCTATGATAAATTCACGGCTGTTCCAATCTATACTTTTTTCCCTTACTTAAAAAAGAGTGTAGAAACAGATTATTACAGCCAAGGGTCTGTAACAAATTTAACAGAATATCAGTATGATCCTAACTACAGACTTTTAATAAGCAAAAAAGACACCTATGCTGACGGACAAATAAAAGAACGTCGTTTTCAATATCCAATAAATGTCTATTTAGGTCAAAATCAAGAAGAAGATTCTGAACTAGATGACCTACTCTACATGGTTAACAATAATGTTATTTCGAAACCAACTGAAATTATAGATTTAATCTACAAAAATGGAGTACAATATGTCATTGGAGGGAAGCTATTTTTCTATGAAAACCTTTTACCAGAAAAAACTTTTGATTTAGCCTTATCAACACAAACTCCTTTAACAAATTTTGCATCTTCTTATGGAGATTTTCTTGGGTTTCATTATAGCAACAAATATAAACTTACGAATAGTTTTTTATATGATAACAGAGGGAATCTAATAGAAGAAAAACCAAGAACAGGTCCGGTTACAAGTTATGTATGGGGATATAACAAGCAATATCAAATAGCTAAAATTGTTAATGCAACTTATCAGGAAGTTACTAACACATTGGGAGCAGTAGATTTAAAATACCTAAATGATGGATATCGCTATGTTGTTGTGCCGCCTAATCCACAATTGCAATTTAAAGCATTCACTGATGCTGAAATTAGAGATATGTTAAATCCTCTTAAAACAGGATTACCAAAATCACAAGTGACAATCCAAACCTTTGCACCACTTATAGGTCGAACAAGTGTTACAGATACAAAAGGAGATATGGAAACTTACATATATGATGATCTTAACAGATTAAAAATAACAAAAGATAAAAATCAGAATATTTTATCTGAAAATGAGTATCATAATAAAAACTAATTCAAAAAATAATGAAAAAATTAAGCTTACTGATATTTATATTGTTTCCTATTTTTCTTTTAAGCCAAACTCAGACAGAAAATTATATCAAAACTACCATATATAAAAAACCAAGTACATCAACAACCATAAACCTGTCCAATCCCTCAGATGCCAAAATAACTGTAAATTATTATGATGGTTTAAATCGCCTTGTTCAGAAAGTTGAAAATAAAAAATCCTCATCAGAAAAAGATATTGTTACTTTGATAGGATATGATGTTTACGGCCGTGAAGAAAAAGAATACCTTCCTTATGTCCCGACAGATGGTACATCCTTAAATTATAAAAACAATGCTTACTCAGAAGTAGAAACTTTTTATAACACAGCTAAATACGAAAATACAACGAATCCATATTCTCAACAAGAATATGATTCTTCACCTTTAAACTTAATATCGAGAAAAGCATCGCCAGGAAATGATTGGAAAATGAATAATGGTCATGAAATTAGATTTGAGTACCAAACCAATACAAATACTGATCAAGTAAGAAATTTTAAAGTATCTTTTATTTCAGGTGACAAAGAAAGTCCTAAGCTGGAAAATGACAGTTTCTATGGTCCTGGTCAATTATTTAAAACAGTTACTAAAAATGAAAACTGGCAGGCAAATCAGACAGACATTAATAATAATACTGTTCAGGAATTTACTGATAGCGAAGGACGCTTAATACTAAAAAGAACTTTTGGAACCGTAGGTAATGGTGCTTCTACTGAAAGATATGACACTTATTACGTATATGATGATTTTGGTAACCTAACTTTTGTAATCCCTCCCAAGGCAGCTGACCTTATTGTAAATAGTACTGCAAATGTTCAAGCAGATATAACTTCTACTATCACAGTAACATCCGCAAGTCCTGCTTTAAATTTGACCGCTACAAAATCTATTCTTCTTTCACCTGGGTTTAATGCCCAGTTGGGCAGTACTTTTACTGCTAAAATTGTTCTGAGCATCCAAAGTATTTTAGATGATTTATGCTACCAATATAAATATGATTATCTAGACAGACTTGTTGAAAAAAAATTACCTGGTAAACAATGGGAATATATGATATATGATAAATTAGACAGGCTGATAGCAACAGGCCCCGCTAATTCTCCTTTCAATAATTTAACTTCAACTGGATGGTTAATAACTAAATATGATGTTTTCAACCGAGCTATATTAACTGGATGGATATCTAACACTACAAATTCAAGCACTCGAAAAACAATACAAGAGACTCAGAATAATTTAGAAGGAAGTGCAAACGAAACTAAAATTGATACTAATGTAAATACTACAATTCCTTCAAGTATGGGGGTACCCTTCCGATATACAAATTTAGTCTGGCCAACCTCAGATTATCACATACTAACAGTTAATTATTATGATGATTATAATTTTCCTAATGCCCCTATAATTCCGACTACTGTAGCTGATGGAACCCAAGATGTATATTACAACACTTCTGTAAAGCCAAAAGGTTTACCAACAGGAAGTTGGGTACGTGTTTTAGAAAGCAGTACGGCATATCGAAATGAGCAGACCTATATCTTATACGACAGTAAAGCAAGACCTATTCGCAGCTATACTAAAAACTTCTTAGGCGGGTATACTTATGTTGACAGTTACATTGACTCTTTTTCAGGACGATTGGAAAATACAATTACAACACATAAAAGACTTCCTGAAGATATCAACGAGTTTAAAACAGCCGAAATTTATACCTATACAGAGCAAGATAGGCTTTTAACGAAAGCTCACTATATTTACGGAATGCAGGTACCTGAACTACTGGCGAGCTACACATATGATGAACTAGGACAATTAATCTCAAAAAAAACAGGTAACGATATTCAAAACATTAATTATACATATAATATTAGGGGATGGCTAACAGAAATAAACGATATAACTTCCCTAACAAAAGCTGGTGATCCTAAAGATTTATTTGCCTTTAAAATAAACTATAACAATCTAAGTGCAGGTATATCAGGAGCAAATCCTTCATATAATGGCAGTATTTCTGAAACACTCTGGAATTCAATATCAGATGGAGCTTCAACCACAAGAGCTTACGCATACCAATACGATACTGTAGATCGTTTAAAAAATGCTATTTATCAAAAGAAAGTTAATAATTCTATTGTAACTGATAGCTATACAGAAAGAATAAGCTACGATAAAAATGGAAATATTTTAACATTAGCACGTAATGGAAATTCAGATTCAGCTGTTCAGCAAATTGATAATTTAGTATACTCTTATAAAAATGGAAATAATTCCAACCAATTAAGCAAGGTATCAGATGCTGCCCCAACAGCTTACAAAGATTATGGATTCGTTGACGGAATAAACTCCGATGATGATTATTCTTACGACTCATCTGGAAACATGACTATTGATAAAAATAAGGGAATAATCAATGGAAGTTCAAATGCCATTATTTATAATCATCTTAATCTTCCTACTAAGATATTTTTTGAAGCAAAAGGGAGTATTATTTATATTTATAATGCTCTGGGACAAAAATTACAAAAAGAAGTCACTCACATTTCTCCTTCTAATACAATCACTACTGAATATTTAGAAGGATATCAATATGAAAACGGTATTCTCAAATTTTTTCCAACAGCAGAAGGCTATGCAGAGCCATCTGGAAGTTCTTACCGATATATTTATCAATATAAAGATCATGCAGGCAATATTCGTTTAAGTTATACCAAAAATAACACAACAGGAACTTTGGATATTCTTGATGAAAATCATTATTATCCTTTTGGTTTAAAACAAACAGGATACGGAGCTCCCATAGTAAGTTCCAGTTATAAATACAAATACAGCGGAAAAGAATTTCAAGATGAGCTAGGCCTGAGCTTCTATGATTTTCAAGCCAGAAATTATGATCCATCTCTTGGTCGCTGGATGAATATGGATCCTGCTTCTGAATATCTTTATGAATTTTCTCCCTATACCTACGCTTTTAATGATCCATTAAATTTTGTAGACAATGATGGTGAATTTCCAGGACCTACAGGTGCAGTTATTGGAATTTTAGCTGATTATATAGGACAAGTTGGTGCCAATTATTTTTTCGGAGATAAAACAAGATTTAATCTTTTTGACTCAATGACTACTAATATAAATTGGTACTCAATTGGTATTTCTGGAATTACAGGTGCTGCAACTGGAGGAATAGATTCTTTAAAAAATGTTTTAACTAGTGGTGTAGGTAAACCTATAGCTCAAAAAATGATTAATCACGGTATTGATATTTTAGTTAATACTATAGGAACGGTTGCTGCTGATTATCTAAACAAGGATAATAAAACAGAAAAATACGACTTTTGGAAGTCTCTTACCGGAGGATTAATATCAGCAAGTTTAGAGAAGGTTATTCCTGCAAAATATGTTGACAAACTTGAACAAAAACTATTTAGAAAAATGAAGGTCAATGCAAATAAAATGGCTGAAATTAAAAACAAGCTTCCTAACCTGACAAGAAAAAAGACTATTCGAAAATGGACAAATAAACTTAATCAGGTTACTGAAAAATATAAAAATTACAGAGATGCGTGGGCTGGTGTTAAAACAGTGAACGATAGCTATAAAAAACTAGGGGCAAGTGCGTTAACAAACACTACACTATATTTATTAGACAACAATAAATCAAAAAGCACGGTTGAGGTCAATAACATATCTGAAGGAAAAATACTGCATGAAGACTAAAGTTTATACAAAAAATCAAATTTATATAATTGCTATCATTTTATTTGGGCTACTATACTCTACCTTTTCATCTATACAATATGAAAAAAGTATTAGAAATGGAGTTCTAGTACAGAAACTTATAATAGGTCACAGTTGTAAGCCATTTACTAAACTTGCTTCAAGCATAATGATAAAAGAAGGTAATAAAAAATATAATATTCACTTAGATTATGAATATTGCATTAAATACTCAGTAAATGATAAAATAAAACTTATATATGATAAAAAGAGAGATATTTTCATTTATCCTGTTAGGTCTCCAATTTATGCCAATACCTATTTTTTAGGTATTACATTCCTAATTTCATTAATTCCTTGGTGGTACTTAATTAATCGATTAATAAAAAACTATAATATATAATTTAGTTAAAAATTCAAAAAACAAATCATTTAATACTAATATAAAAACAGGCCAAATAGCCTGTTTTTTTTTAAATTGTCTTTTTCTACAATGTCTAAAAGTAACTTTTTTATTTATTACATCTGCTTTAATAGTAATATTCATTAAATTTAAATCTTAACGGAAACGAATGCTTAATTGGATAGTAAAGTAATCCCTGTACCTTAATTATTATCGGATCTCAAATAGAGCTAAATGCAGAAGACCGCATGATAATCAAAAGAAAAAAAATATCTCAGGCTCTTTCTCTTTTCAAAAATCTTCTGACGGAAAATTCAAAATACAGATTAAATTCTGGTGCAGTATTTACAGAACCGAAGAAACGATCAGCACAGCCAAACAAGTTTTATTCAGTAATTTTAAAACTAAAGGACTGACTTTTTCGACTTAATTTTTCTCTATTTGATTTTTATAAAAAGGGCAAAATCGTAATGATTCTGCCCTTTTATAGTTCTGGAAAGTTAAACATCAAGTGATTGAAATACTTTTTATAAAAAAAAATACACCAAATGAGGTTTCCCGTAAAGAAAAATGAATATAAAGGTTAATATTTGTATAGTTTAAAAATTTTTAAGAAGAATTTCTTTAAAATTTAATCTAATAAAACATAAATATCAGTAAATAAGACAATTACAAGAACAAAAAAGAATAATACATATCTTACTAAATTAACATCAAATTAATTACTTTTGTTAAAATTATCCTAAGAAACAAAAATGAAAAAAATGCCTTTGTATGCTGCGGGTCTCGCAGTACTTTTAAGTATTATCGCAATCTATTTTGCAAAATCAAGTTCCGAATTAGTTTATGTAGATGTAAACAAATTAATTACCGGATACAGTAAAACAAAAGTAGCTAAAGCTGAGTTTGACAAAAAAGCAGCTCTAATGAAAGCCAATGTTGACTCTTTGATCAGTAATTGGCAGAATGAACTCAAAAACTACGAAAAAGAAAGAACTTCTCTCTCTCCTAAAGAATTAAAATTAAAACAGGAACTATTATCCAACAAACAGCAGCAGATTAATGGTTACCAGGAAGCTATCCAGAAAAAGATTGAAGAAGAAGACAAAAAAGTAACCCAGACCGTAATCAATGATATTAACGATTATATCAAAGAATATGGAAAAGACCATAACTATAAAATCATATTTGGTGCCAGCGGCGGCGGAAACATTATGTATGCCGACGAATCTACCGACCTTACCGAAGAAGTATTAAAAGGCCTTAATGCTGAATATGATAAAAAATAAATTTTTACTATTTCTTTTGCTGCTATTCATTTCCTCCTGTAACAAGTCATTTGATACACCAGAGGAAATGAATACGTATATACAGGAAGAAGACAACGGCTACCTCTACAAAAAAACGATAGCCGGTGTTGATTATGTTTTACAATACCGTCCAACCGATTTATTAGTAAAACAGGAACTGGGAGATAAAACGGATCCGGCACAAATAGAAAAGTTCAGACAGCAGTACAATAAGTATATGTATTTCAATCTTTCTATGTCAAAAAACAATCAGGAACTATTAAACGGAGTTGTGCAGGATAAAGCCAGATTTGGACAAATGGTCAACGAACTGGCTTTTGGAATGGAAGAAAAACTGCATGTATACACCCCCGCAAAAGACACCCTTGCCCTAACCGATTTTATTTATCCCCGAATGTATGGGATGAGCAGCTCTACCTCTATTATGATTGTATATCCCCGTGACGAAAAATACCTCAAACAGGAATACCTGAATTTTGTAATCGAAGATTTAGGACTCGAAACCGGAGATGTAAAGTTTAAACTCAATACCAAATCCTTAATAAACGAACCAAAATTAGCTTTTTAAACCCAAAAACTATGATCCAATACCGTAAACGTCATCGTATTATTGCTACTTTTTTTCTGTTGGTATTTTTTCCGACATTATTACCTAATAATTTATTTGCTTCTAATAATGGGCCACTCGCTCCGGAAGCTGCCAGTTTTGAACCTGTTGATGCTACTGATATGGTTAACCTGGCAACTGGAGATATGTCATATGTGCTGCCATTATTGAATGTACCAAGCCCTGAAGGAGGCTATCCTTTGGCTTTATCATATCATGCAGGTATTGCTATGGATCAGGAAGCATCCTGGGTTGGTTTAGGATGGAACTTAAATCCAGGTGCTATAAATAGAAATATCAATAACACTCCTGATGATTGGAATAATGGAAAAAGCATAAATTTTGCTTATTCCAATTTAGGAAAACAAGAAGCAATTTCTATTGGGGTTGGTGTCAATTATAAAATGTTTAATCTAGGATTAGATTATACTTTTATAAATGGTAAAGCAAAAGGAGGTATTGTATCATTTGGAGTTGGTGATTCAAATTTTGGACTAACTCAGGGTATCGGTTTTGGTTCATATTCAGGCGACTATACAACAAGTTTAACTTCCAGCGGAGTCACTCTCTCGGCTTCTGGTGAAGGTGTTGGAGTATCTGTAATGGGACTCCCTGGCATATCACTTAAGATGAAATCTCAGGGTGTATCTTTTCAAGCAGGGTCTAACAGCTTAAATATAGGAGCACTAGGGGTTGGTTACTCTCAAACTAATTCAACAAACCCACACGGGGTTAATTCAGTAAGCAGCTCATTTAACCTGGCATTACCAATAACAAATATTTTTCAAGTAAGGTTTAGATTCTCTAAAAATGAGTATTCGATGCTTGATTCGCAAACATGTAACATTAATGGTGTCTTATATTTAAAAGATTCATACAAAATTTTAAATTCCACTACAAAAGAAAACTATAAAAATGATTATATGGATGCCAATAGTATTTCATTGTACTTTAAACATAAAACCGACTCAAGAAACGGAGGCGTCAAATTTTCGGCCCCAACACCAAGTTATGACCAATATAATGTATCGGCACAAGGATTAATTCAAAATATTCAGCCTTTGCTATTAGATAGTAAAACATTAATATTAAACTCTGAACAGCAAAATTCTTATTGTACTGATGATTACTGTTCTGCAGGTATTAAAGACAGACATCACATTGGAGAAATGTTTTCAACGAAATTTATGGAACAACAAAATATCGAAGAAAATAAAATTCATTTTTACCCGTTGAACACGAGTTCATCTTACATTGATAAAAAATTTGGTGACTGGACAATAAGTAATAGCACTTTTAATGACATTACAAATATTACAAATTCAGAAATAGTAAATTCTACAATAAGTGAGGGTTCAGAGGCCTATTCTAATTATAACAACTTAAAAAACAGGCTAAAAAAAGAAAGCTTCACAGAGTGTTATACAAATGAACAAATTAAAAACAACCCTAGTTTAATAATCGAAGCTAGTAATTTTAACAGAAATAATGCTTCAAATTTTGCTCCCAAAGGTATAGGAGCTTTTAAAATTACAGCGGTGGATGGGAAAGTTTACCACTATTCACTTCCTGTTTATAATTTTGAAACTATTATTAGAAGTTACAAAACAACAAGTGGAGAAGATAACAGTTTTATTGAAAAAATCGATACTCAGCCATATGCAACCAATTGGTTATTAACTGCAATAACAGGTCCCGACTATATTGATGTTAATTCCAATGGCAAAGTAGATGATGCCGACTATGGATATTGGGTTGATTTTTCATATGGAAAGTGGAGTGATGGATATCTTTGGAAAAGAGAATCTGTTAATGATAAAGAAATTAGTACTTCTGTCACTCGCAGAGCTTATTGTACAGAGTCTTCAAATGCAAATACAACTTCAAGAGCAATCGGTGTTAAGCAACTATATTATTTAAATTCAATAAGTACACGTACTAATAAAGCCTTATTCATAAAAAGCGAAAGAACAGACGATATAGGAAATTCAATAACAAAATCAAATACCTTTAATGATGTCGAAAGTGCTGTTGTTTATAATTCACAATATGCAACTGGTATATATTTCACAGAAACCAAATACAACTATAATGTAAATATTACGGGGAACTTTAAAAGTTTAAAATTGGACCGAATAGTTTTGATAAATAAAAGAGATGAAAACTTATTCCCATTAACACCTCAAGAATCACCTGAAAACCAAACAACTAACAGTGTAAACTTCAAAACCATAGCTCAACAATCAAATATTCTAGGACAAAATTTAGGAACAACTGAAGTCGTTTTACATCAAAGAAACTGGATTGGAGGTACATACAGTAATAATGTATATTTAACAAAAAACGCAAATTTATCTCTTCTTGAGTCAAAATCGATAAAAACTTTTGAATTTAATTATGATAATTCTTTAGGCAAAAAGAATAATATTGGTAAATTATCATTAAAATCATTAGCAAGCTATGGAAAAAATCATGTTGCGGTATCTCCCCCATATTATTTTGACTATTATATAAATCGTGATTTCAATAAAGATAATTATGATTTATGGGGGTATGATAAAGATTTCCCCTTTAATTATAGCCTAAAAACCATTAAAACACCGTTAGGAAGTTCAATTGGCATCGAATACGAAAAAGATGACTTTAGTGCTGTATTAAACAATTTCAATACTAATGTTTCTTACAATCCTATAGCTAAAAATTTTGTACGTACTAATAATGGGTACAATGGAACTATAGAAGTACAATGGCAAAACCCCTGTTACACAGTTGGACAAATTTATAAATGCCTAAATCCCGGAAATCAGATTAGCGTAACTTTAAGCAAAGATAGTTACACTCCATTTACAACTACAGCAACAGTTAATAGTGTCGCAAACAACGTTGTATACTTAACCTTTAGCTCTCAAGTTCCTAGTTATTATACTGGTGACTTTTATTGTCCCCCAAATAGAAGAACTGGGGCAGGAAATTCTTATGGTGCTGAAATTAATGTAAGTAATTGTGATATACAAGATGAGTTAATTGGAAGATGTAATGATTCCAGAGGAGGAATCAGAGTGAAAAATATAGATGTAATTGACAATAATAAAAAAACAACTACTTCTTACGCATACAACAAACCTAACTCAACGATATCATCAGGAGTTACTGCTTCAACGCCATATGTAAAAAATGATTTTAGTACTTTTTTCTCAAATGGAGTTGTTTATGAAACCGTTACCGTTACTTCAAAAGATAATGACAATACTATTCGTGAAAAAAATATTTTTCAATTTAATGTATTAAAACCAAATAATGATTATACACTTGATGGAAGTAATGGTGAAAATCAAGTTGGTAATTTCGAAGCATCAGTAACAGCAACTTATGGAGATTTTTTACAAATAAATTCTAATGAAAAAATAAGAGCCTTAGATATTCTGGCAGATAATTCGGGTTCATATAACTATATAGCCAAGACAGCTATTACAAAAACTTCAATTATAGATAATACTTCTAAGATTGGCGAGTTACTTTCAATAACCAAGTTAAATTCAAAGGATCAAGTTTTAAGTAAAGAAACTTTCCAATATTCAAATCCATTCAATGACACCTTTGGGACTTATGGCGAGGCCTTTAAATCTTACAGATCTCATAAAGTTATTCCTGGAGTATCTCCCGGAGGGAATCCTGTAGGGTCAACATCTTATGAGTATTTTGTAAATGCTTTAAATTACAAATCAATCCCTTCAATATTATTGTCAACATCAAAAACAGATCATAATAGAACTGTAACTACAAATTATACCAAACGCGACTTTCTTACAGGTCAGGTATTGGAAACCACAACCAAAACAAGTGATGGTCAAAATGTAAAAACAAAAATGATACCTGCATATCAAAAATATTCAGGGATGGGATCTAAAGTAGACAATCTTAATAACAAAAATATGCTTTCGCAAATTACTGCTAACTACAACTATATTTTTGATAAAAATGATGTAAACAAACCATGGAAAGAAACTGGCGTAGGCATTACGACCTGGAGCAATGTGTGGGCTTATAAAGATATGGCCGGAGCAACACAAGAAGCAACAGGAATCAATGAAAAGATTTTTAGAAAACATAAAACTTATACCTGGAACGGCGAAAGAGAAGCACAGGGGACCCTTAAACAATATAACAGTATAAACGATGATGGCTTTATATGGGATCTTCCTTCTGCTGCTGGGAATGATGTCGTGCAATCTGCAAAATGGAAGCAGCTCTCTGAAATTATGTTGTATGATCATTTTTCTACACCCCTTCAAACAAAAGATATTAATGGTAATTACTCATCGACGAAAATGGGGGATAACAATACCAAAATAACTGCGGTTGGAAATGCAGGGTATAACGAAATATTCTATGCTGGCGGTGAAAGTGCGCTAATGACAGGTTTTACTAATTTTATAGAGCCAGAAGTGATAATGAACAATGCTTCAATAACCCCTGCTTATTCTCATACAGGTAAAAAATCGATTGCTGTAACATCAGGTTCTCAATTTGGAGTGGCTATGAGAAGCGGCCAGCATAGAGCTGGCAGATATAAAGTATCCGTTTGGGTTGAAAAATCAAATGCTTCAAAAGCCAGAATAAATAATAACAATTCTATTATAGATTTTACCGAATCATATCCTGCCGGAAACTGGGTATTAAAATCTGGTTATGTAAATGTAACAGCAGGGGTACATTCCATCTATTTAGTTTCGGCAGATACTTCTATAGTATATTTTGATGACCTTATGATCCGTCCTGTGGCTTCCTCAATGACCGGATATGTTTATAATGAATGGGATGAACTCATCTCCCTTATTGGAAATAATGGCTTAGCGACACGATATGAATATGATGCGTCCGGAAGATTAATTAGAACTTACGCGGAAGTTTTAGACGACACAGCAAACAATGTGGGCGGAGGTTTCAAACTGGTTAAATCAAACACTTATAACAATAGATATTCAAACTAATACAGTAATAATATGAAGACAAATTTATATAAACTATTGTATTTAATAGTTTTATTCAGCTATTTTAACGGTTACTCTCAAGAAAATTCAAAACCAGCAGTAACTCAACGAATCATTGAGCCCATAGATCCTGATTGCGAGGAATATGAAAAATATCCCTGGTTTTATGATAATGATAATGATGGGGCCGGAGATCCCAATTATTCTCAAATGGCCTGCCAAAAACCGTCCGGTAAATGGGTAAGTAACAACAATGATTGCAATGACAATAATCCAAATATAACTTACTATGTTTGGTATTATGATAAAGACAAAGATGGATTTGGTGATCCTAGCTATCCGGCTTATGGTTGTACCCAGCCTTTGAACTATGTTTCCAATAATTTAGACTGCAACGATAACAATTCTCAAATTAATCCCAATACAAAATGGTATCTTGATACTAATGGAGATGGAATTGTCTCTGAACTTGATACTAATTATATTGTAAGCTGTACAAAACCAAATGGAAATTATGTTTCTTCTGCCACAGATTCAAGCTCACATTGGATTCATAATGTCAGTTTCGACAGCAAAGGAAATATTGTCGATGTTAATCGATCATACTTCGATGACTTAGGGAAACCTGGTGTGAGCTTATTCAGAGATTATGTGACCAATAAAATTTGGGGAACAGAAACCACTTACGACAATTTTAACAGACCGGATAAAACATCTTTCATCGCCCCCTCTCCACTTAATACTTTTGAAAAAACCAATTTTCTAAAAAGCAGCAGCGAAGCAGCAGCTTCTTCTTCACCTCCTACTCTTTCATTAAATAATATTGCATCAAGTGGCACCTATAAGGCTTCACAATCAATCACTGCTACAGGAGCCGTAGGTTCGGGCTTAAATGTAACTCTGATTGCACCAACTATAACATTAAGTAATAGCAACAGTTTTATTATTACTGCCACTACAGGAAGCAGTTTTGTAATTACTGCCGCAAATCTGCCTGACGCTTCAGCAAATCCTAGTTTGGCAAATTACTATAGTGATGCCAATACTGATGAACCATATCAAGCCACGGCCACACATCCTTTTACTCAAAATAATTATGATTCCCTTAATCCTGAGAATATAATAAATATTGTAGGCGGAAATAAAATAAATGGAGAATGGAAAACAGGATACTCCTATACTGTTCCTGCAGCACAGGAAATGTATTATGTATATGGATCAGATTATTATGATGGAGCCATTTCTGGAGGAAGAGAAGAAGTAATTACTAAATTCTACAAATCTGTGAGCGTCGATGCCAACGGTAATGAAAATGTTTCTTTTATTGATGGCGAAGGCAAATTACTGGCCTCTGCAAGATCAGGTTCAGAAGGTGGTGTTTCTTATCCAGTGGTTTCGCTGATAGGGACTCAGGGATTTGTAGATGTACACATTCCCAAAGGTATTACATCGGGAAGCTTAATAGGAAACCCGGGCTTATATAATATCTATGACCTAAAAACAGGATTAATTACTTCAAATCTAACGGGTGGAAATGCCTACAGAATAGAAGCTAAAACACCACCTGCGGCAGACCCAAAGGTTTATATTGCCTCTGGAGGACCAACATATGATAATGGCTCATTAGGAATAACTTATAATGTTAACTATTATGAGTACGCAGTAAATATCTATAACAAAACAGGTCAGTTAATAAAATCAATACAGCCTAAAGGATATACAAATAATACAAGCATAACAGCGAGCCCCGCTCATATGACCTCTGCTAATTTTGCCACAACTTATACCTATAATGGATTAGGCCAATTGACCGAATCATCAAGTCCGGATCAGGGAACCAGTAAATTTGCTTATCGAAATGATGGACAGCTAAGATATTCCCAAAGTGCACTTCAGTCAGATACAAAAGTATCCTATACAAATTATGATAGATTAGGCAGACCTATAGAAAGTGGTATTATCACAGGTAGTAACGGAATATGGGCTACAGCTGCACTAGCTGCCAACAATAGTCAATTAATAACAGGGACCATTTCTGAAAGAACCTTTTCTGTTTATGATTTTACCGAAAATACGGTAAACGTTGACAATTCGTTACCAACACCATACTCACTAACGATACCTTCAAACCAAAATCTTGCTACATTGGTTCCGGGACTAAGCAATTCGCAAAATAATCTCTCAGGAAATGTCGCTGTGACTTATAAAGCCGATTCGGCAAATACAATAAATGCGATTACCTGGTACAGTTATGACTTATATGGAAGAACAGAATGGATTGCACAATACAATGATGGGATTGGAGCTAAAACCATTCATTATGAATATGATCATAAAGGAAATGTAAAAAAAGTTATACTTCAAAAAGATAAGGGAACTGAATTATTTGTCCACCAGTATACTTATAATGCAAATAATGCATTGACAAAAGTTGAAACTTCGACAACAAATGCTCCTGGAAGTTTTATAACTCATGCCGATTATACCTACTATAAAACCGGAGAGCTAAAAAGAACTAATATCGGACAGGGAATTCAGGGTCTTGATTACGTATATACATTGGGAGGACAATTAAAAAGTATTAACCATCCTAGTTTAGAGAGTGCAAAAGATCCCGGAGGGGACGGACTTACCGGTTCTACAAATGCAGCAGTTACTGCTGATATATTTGGTTTAACATTAGATTATTATAATGGTGATTATTTACGCACCGGACGAAACATTACTTCTTCTCCAACTGCTGGAGCAGATTATAACGGAAACATAAAAGCAGCACGTTGGGCAAATAAAGCCATAACGGGAGATTATTCCGGAGGTACAGCCAATCAAAAAGCATATTTATACAATTATAATCGCAACAATTGGTTAACAGGAGCTACATTTGGAAATGCAAATACAAGCAGTGCTATAATTACAACATCATCTATTTTGGGTGAAGGCGGTTTAACTTACGATCCAAATGGTAATATAAAAACACTGGCAAGAACCGATAATTCAGGTCGCGTTATTGATAATTTAACATATAATTACAGTACAAATAACCAATTAAATAGTATTACTGACTCTGGTATTGTGGATAATAGCTTGAATGATATTAGAAATCAGACTTATCAGTATAATGCTATAGGACAGCTCACAGATAATTTTTCTGAAAATTTAAACTATATTTACAACGCACAGGGGTTGGTAACAGAAGTAAAGAAAAATAATACATCCTTAGTAAAGTTCTTTTATAATGAAAGAGGACAGCGTGTCAGAAAAGAAAGCTATGGTCCTTTCCCTGGAACCACTTATTATATACTTGATTTATCGGGAAATACCTTAGCGATATACACACAGTCTGCAGGCGGAAGTATAACCCAATCTGAACTGCCAATTTATGGTGCAAGCAGATTAGGTATTACCAATAGATCAAATATAACAAACTATGAAATTACGGATCATCTAGGAAACGTAAGGGCGGTAGTACAGCGAGAAAACGGAAGTACAGTTACAAAATCGTATGCTGATTATTATCCATTTGGAGAAGTATTATACGGACGCAATTCATTCGACAAATATCGCTACGCTTTTCAAGGGCAGGAATTGGATCAGGATACACAAATGGAGGCTTTTCAATTACGTCTTTGGGATGGAAGGATAGGAAGATGGTTAACCACTGATCCCTATGGTCAATATGCTTCTCCTTATTTAGGGATGGGAAATAATCCGATTGGAATGATAGATCCTGACGGTGGATTTTCTTGGTTTGGAGCTCGTTTAAGATGGGCATTAGGAGGTTTTGAAGGAACACTTACAGGAAAAAGCAGTACAGGTGAGTATGGTATAAATTATGGGCAAACTTCATCATATGACTCGGAAGGAGTATATATGACTAACAATATCAAATGGCGTGATGAAGCATCTGATTTTTTTGACAGCGTTGAATTTACATCAGACGTTCAAGCAAAATTTACTGTAGGTTTTCAAGCTGGTGTTAAAATTAATAATGCAGTTAAACTTGAAGGAGGCCTGATGACATCGCAAATTGGAGGTTTCAATTTAGGTACAAGTGGTAATTACACTTTTGGTGAAGATGAAGAAGAATTAATGCATAATTTTATAGGAGGAGAAATTGGAGGAGTAAAATTAGGAGGTCTAGATCTTGGTATTGGGGCAAAATACGATTATACTTTTTCAAACAAAAGTTATGGTGGCGGAATTAGACCCGTAGCAGGATCAGGAAAACATAACTGGGAGTACAACATTCTCCTTGCAAAATCTTCTAAGGGATTTGATGTCGTAAAAGAGAGAATAAGATTAAGCCCTAGCCTTAAATATAAAGAAATTCATAAGGATAAAACATTCCAAGGTTTAGATTTAGGGGCCTCAGCTAAATTAATACTCGGTGTCGATGTAAATGCAAGAATAGGGATCTCTTACTAATTATTATAAAATGGAAAATACTTATTATATAGATCAAAGTTATCATAATATAACGATTTTAGACAGCGAAAATAAAAGTGTAATATATGCGGAAAGATATGCAAATTGGTTTGGGAAAGTTTCTACTAGTGTACAATTAGATACTGGTGAAATTATTGGAACATTTTATAGCAATATATTTTATAAAGGTTTTAAAATAATCAAAAACACAACTTTGTATACGATATATTTTAAAAAAAAATCAAAAAAACTAATCGTTGATGATTGTATTATAGAGGAAAAAAATGATTTAGCTTTAAGAGTTAGTTCTTCCATATTAGTGAACGGCACACTAGTTTTAAAAATATATCCAGTAAATATTCTTTCTACAAACTATAAATTAAAAATAGAAGTGATTCATAATAATAAAAATGATATTTACCTTGCTCTTATTTATATATTGCTAACGCTAGATATTTTAATTTCTTGAATAAATTAGTTTTATACGTTTACTAATATCTTATCAAAGCAACCCTTAAAATAAATATTGAATGAAAAAAAAGTATCAATTATTTCTTTTACTATGTTTTATATCTTGTAATAAAGCAACTAATACAGACATAGAAATTAATGCTGTTCAACAAGTTTTAAATTTTTACAATGGAATCTGCAAAAAAAGTAAAGGATACGAGATAAAAGATGGAGTAGAAAAACAATACTTTGAATTAGAAATAAGTGAAAGTGATTTACTACAAAACAGTATTCATAACGTTAAATCACATGCAGGTAATATCGCTTATCTATTTTATTCTAATTTAAAAAATGAAAAATCAAATTATGATGAAATAAGAGTAAAAATAAACTTTAAAAAAACTGAAAGTAAAGAGTTTAATTTTCCTGCTAAAGTATTAGAAGAAATAGAAAATTTACAATCAAAAATTAGTCTAATAAATAACAACATATTATCAAAAGATTATAAAAGCTTATCCAATAAATTTAGCACTTTAGCTAATATTAATGAAAAAAGTATTGAGAATTTATTCACATTGATTGAAAGTAAATATGGAGTTCTAAAAAAAATTCAGCTTCAAGGTTTTAGCTTTGCAAAAACTGATTACGGAGACGTAATAATTTTTAACGAAGCACTTTGTTTAGAAAAAATTAATGGCGAAATTAATATAATTATAAAAAGAGAAACTAAAGAGTTGATCTCAATTGAAATACCTTAGATTTTAACTCAAAAAAGACAAAAGAGACCGATGGTCTCTTTTTTATTAGGTAGTGTCTCACTAACTGTGTAATTAAAAATAATGGGGTTTTAAAACCCCATTATTTTTTTGGACACTGTCCTAAAAAGTGTCCGTCTTTTTAGATACAGACTAAAAATCGTATCTTTTTTGTTACTTTAATATTCAGCAAAATTATTTCTCTCTCAACAGCTTCTCCAAATACCCTATTTTCTCTTTTTCAGACTCTAGCAATCGTTCATAGAGCTTCCAGTTTTCATCTACCATTTCCATCATTTTATCCAAAGGATCAAAGTAGCAACTATTCCCGTTTATAAAAGTTGCTCAAAAAATAGTTCAAAAAACGATTACAACAAAACACGTATTATTCGGGAAGTTTTAAGATATAAGTACTGATTTTTCCACTTTAAAAAAATCAATACCTGTCATTTTTAAACAAGGATAAAATCATTTCGCTTTTTTTTCCTTCTATAACTACAGGAATTTAAACACTGAAATACAATTAATTACAGCTATAAATAAAGTTTTCTGTAAATAAAATTCAGTGAAAATCTTAATATTTATAAGTGTTCTTAATTTGAAAAAAAAATATCTCCGCTATTAAAATCATAAACACCAACAAATCAAATACTTAACAACAAAACTTGTAAAAAATAATAAATATCCTACATTAATAAATAAAAATTATCTATTATTGTAAAGTTATACCAACAAAAAATGAAAAATATATCTTTATTTTCTGCAGTTTTTGCAGTACTCTTAAGTAGTATCGCAATCTATTTTGCAAAATCAGGTTCCCAATTAGTTTATGTAGATGTAAACAAATTAATTACCGGATACAGTAAAACAAAAGTGGCTAAAGCTGAGTTTGACAAAAAAGCAGCTCTAATGAAAGCCAATGTTGACTCTTTGATCAGTAATTGGCAGAATGAACTCAAAAACTACGAAAAAGAAAGAACTTCTCTCTCTCCTAAAGAATTAAAATTAAAACAGGAATTGCTGTCTAACAAACAGCAGCAGATAAATGGTTACCAGGAAGCTATTCAGAAAAAGATTGAAGAAGAAGACAAAAAGGTAACCCAGACCGTAATCAATGATATTAACGATTATATCAAAGAATACGGAAAAGACCATAACTACAAAATCATATTTGGTGCCAGTGGAGGTGGTAACATTATGTATGCTGAAGAATCTACTGACCTGACCGAAGAAGTTTTAAAAGGACTCAATGCTGAATATGATAAAAAATAATTTTTTACTATTTCTTTTACTTGCATTCATTTCCTCCTGCAGCAAATCATTTGATACACCAGAGGAAATGAATACGCATATACAAGACGAAGACAACGGCTACCTTTATAAAAAAACGATAGCAGGTGTTGATTATGTTTTACAATACCGTCCAACCGATTTGTTAGTAAAACAGGAACTGGGAGATAAAACGGATCCGGCACAAATAGAAAAATTCAGACAGCAGTACAATAAGTATATGTATTTTAATCTTTCTATGTCAAAAAACAATCAGGAACTATTAAACGGAGTTGCACAGGATAAAGCCAGATTTGGACAGATGGTCAACGAACTCGCTTTTGGGATGGAAGAAAAACTGCATGTTTATACGCCAGCAAAAGATACCCTAGCCCTAACCGATTTTATTTATCCCCGAATGTATGGCATGAGCAGCTCCACTTCTATCATGATTGTATATCCCCGTGACGAAAAATACCTCAAACAAAAATACCTGAATTTTGTCATTGAAGATTTAGGACTCGAAACCGGAGACGTAAAATTTAAACTCAATACCAAAGCCTTATTAAACGAACCAAAATTAGCATTTTAAAACCAAAACCATGATTCAATACCGTAAACGCCATCGTATTATTGCTGTTTTTTTCTGTTGGTATTTTTTCCAACAATATTCCCTAATTATTTGTTTGCTTCTAATAATGGCCCCAATTCATATGAAGCGGCAAATTTTGAACCTGTAGACGCTGCAGATATGGTTAACCTGGCAACTGGAGATATGTCATACGTGCTGCCATTATTAAATATACCGAGCCCGGAAGGTGGTTATCCATTAGCTTTATCTTATCATGCAGGTATAGCCATGGATCAGGAAGCTTCCTGGACAGGACTGGGATGGAGTTTAACTCCGGGAGCAATCAATAGAAACATAAATGGCTATCCTGACGATATTGACAAAGGAGATGATTACTCTTTTATTTATGATCAGGGTGGACAATTAAATTATTATAGTATTGGAATTGGTGCGGATTTTAATGGAATCAAGGTAGGTGTAGGTGCCTATTGGGGCTCTAATAAAACGCTGGGAGGAACCGTTGCCCTTGGGTATGGCCCATTATCAGCATCTCTGACAATGGGAACTTTTGGTACTTCAATTGGTATAGGTGCTGAATATTATGGAAGTGCTGAGCATTTATCATCTACATTCTCAAATGACATTTCTTTTAGTTCCATAAGAAACCTTGGAAGCAGTCTGCCTTCAGGAACAGGGTTAACTGCCGGCTCTGCAAATTTTTCACAAAATGGACTAGATATACAATCTTCCTATAAAGGTGTGTCAGTGGGAGCCTATGGTTTTTATGCTAGTTACGAGCATCGAAAAATAAAATATAGTTTTTTTCAGGAACAATTATCCAGTTACAATGGAATTCTATACTCTAATGTAAATCCAGATTTCACAAACCCTATAAAATACGATACCAATAAACTTGCAATTTATGAAGAAGGAGTGACCAACATTGACAATGTGATAAATTTATCTAAAAATTATCTTTGTGATAACGTTTTACTTCCTAACTATGATAATTATAAGGTACAGGCACAAGGTCTTTCGGGCAGCATTACACCAACTTTTACAAACGAAGCTCAATTAGGCCACGAAGATATAATATCTGATCTCTTTAATGTTTCAAGCACAAATTTTGGTGTTCAAAATGGATATTATGACCGTAACATAGGTTATGGTACCGTTTACAATACTGCCGATGTTGACCTTAAATTAAACAATAAGTTATTTTTTGATTTTGAAAATACAAATTCTTCATTTTTAAGGGTAGACCGAACAAAAATTACAAGTACTCTGCAACCTCCCGGATCATATGAATCATTTCTTGCTGCCAAGACAAATAAAAGCAATAATTTTAACGAAACAACGTCAAATGATAATATTCCTTTAAAAAATAATTATAGAAAAAGAGCAGGAAGACATATTGAAGCCTTTACCAATGAGCAAATTAGATCAGGCAGTGCAAAATTAATAAATGGCTTTATTGAAGCACTTAATTTGAATAGAAGTCAACTGGATGTTTATAGACCTGAATCTATAGGCGGATACCAGATAACCGACATTGATGGCAAAACATACCACTATTCATTACCTGTAATCAATCATGAAATTTGGTATAAAAATTTTAGTAATCAAACCAATGAGGATGCTAATTTTCTGGAAAGAGAACTTAATACCCCTTATGCTACCGACTGGCTGTTAACAGCTGTAACAGGTCCTGATTATGTAGATAAGAATGATAATGGTAAGGTTGACAAAGACGATTACGGTTACTGGATAGAGTTTGATTATGGCAAATGGTCTGATGGTTATATCTGGAACACCAGCTCGGGAAAAAATAACGTTATAAAAGGAAATGGCAGTGAAGCCGATCGTTATGAATATTACAGAGGCAGAAAACAAATCTATTATCTTGATGCAGCCAGAACAAGAACACATACTGCTTATTTTATAAAAAGTGTAAGACAGGATGCCACAGCGGATGCCTTAGCAAAATATAATGCCAAATCAACTAATGGTGTTTCTTCTTTTAATAGCACCAGCAATCCAAAAACATTTACTTCAGCGCTTACAAGTTTTGATCTTAACAATAAATTAAAATATCAAAACATACCAAATTATCCAACGGTTGCATATGGATGGAAATTTTACATAAATGGATATCAACGGGTTCATACTTATGCAGATTTTCCTGTACAATACTCCCTAAAACTAGATAAAATAATATTGGTAAAAAATAACGCTTTAATTCTTGAAAAAACAAAAGGGTCCCAATTGTTAACAGACAAAGGATATTTGTATAAAAACCGCTCATTTGAAATCACACTTGCCCGACTTCAAAAATTAGATTACTCTAACCACACAGATAAAAATGAATTTAAGGGGATTTATTATTCAAATACAAACTTAAGTTTAAAAGAGATAGCCATACATCAAAGTAAAAATGTTCTGGATACCGGTGACATTAATGGTATAGACATTGACTCAAAGGCTGAAAAAATTATTACTTTCCAGCACGATTATTCCCTAATGCCCACTTCCTTTCATTCACTGGCATCGAACCAAGGAAAATTAACATTAAATAATATTCAGTTTTTAGGTCATAAAGGTGCCGCTTATTTTCCAAAATATAAATTTAAGTATAATAATAACGTAACTCCTTATATTTTAAATAATCAGGACGCTTGGGGGTATCACAAAAATGCACCTTATACCTGGAGTCTTAATGAAATTACCACACCTATGGGGGCTAAGATGACCATTGATTATGAATCTGATGATTACGGAATAATTGCAACAAGCACCTCAAGTTATGGCAAAGGAGGCGGAATAAGAGTTAAACAATTAAATACTTTTGAAAACGGAAATTTAGTTTCACGATCAAATTATTACTATAATAAAATTGGCACTAACAAAGATGTATCTAACATTAATTATAAATCATCAGGGGTAATATCTTATGTCCCTTCTAACAATTTAAAACTGCCCTATTCTTCTGAGATACCGCCTCCTATAGTAATGTATGGTAATGTTTCTGTTGAAGAAACAACCGGTAATGATGAATTAGCATCCAGAACAGAGTATAATTTTGAGACCTTACCTGAATATAGTAATGATGCTGCTTCAGTTTACAACCTGGGGAAACATTTTGTAGTTGAGAAAATTCAAAATGAAACTTTTAATTCATCGCTGCCTGTAAATTATACAAAATACAATATAAAAAGCAGCTTAAATAATCTCGGCAGACTTTTATCTGTTAAGAATTACAATTCAAAAAACCAAATACAATATTCTTTAAAAAATGAATATGCAGCAGCTGTTGATCAGCAAGATGCACTGGGTACCAAACAGGAATCATTTTTATCTAAATCTGCCAAAAAAGAACCGGATCCAAGCACTGCCAACCCAGATCCTAATACAGGAGTGGTAACGTATGGTGCCTATTTTGTAAATGGTTTTTATGCAAATTCTGTCAGCAAAACCTGGTATCCAAATAAATTAATAAAAACTACTATCAGCAATCAGGGATATACCAGCAGCACTACTTATGATAAATTTGATTTTTTAACCGGAAATGTCGTCGAAAGTACAACTACGACCAGTAATGGACAATCCATAAAAAATAAGGTAAAACCAGCTTATACTTATACGCAATATGCTCAAATGGGTTCTAAAGCAGATAATAAAAATAATAAAAATATGCTGTCACAAATTGCGGCCGATTATTCCTATATTTTTGATAAAAACGACCCTGTCAAACCATGGAAAGAAACTGGTGTTGGTATCACAACATGGAGCAACATCTGGGGATACAAAGATATTGCTGGAAACAAAACAGAAGCTTCCAATGAAAAAGAGAAAATCTGGAGAAAACACAAGTCGTATGTTTGGAATGGAAGTAAAGAGGCAAATGGCACCTTTTTGAATTATACTGACACACAAACAACCAAAGATGATGGTTTTAACCGGGCACTGCCTTCCGGTGTTGGTTTAGATGTGACACAGCCATCTCAATGGAAACAAATTTCAGAAATAACATTGTACGATCATTATTCATCTATTCTCGAAACAAAAGATATAAATAAAAATTACAGGAGTAGTAAAATGGGAGATAATGAAACTAAAACAACCGTTAGTGGTAATGCAGGTTATGATGAAATGTTCTTTACAGGGGGTGAAAATGAAAAAACTATAAATGGTACAACCTGGCTGGAACCTGGAATATCTTTAAGCAGCGGGGCGTATATAAGCGAAAATTACCCCCATACCGGTAAAAAATCAATTGCCGTTACTAATGGAACTCAATGTGGCGTAACAATGAAAAGCGGGCAGCACAGAGCAGGCAGATATAAAGTTTCGGTCTGGGTTTCTCTATGGAATGGCTATCAGGCAAGAATAAAAGCTAATGGAAATACCTATGATTTTTCCGAAAATTACGAAGCAGGAAGCTGGATCTTAAAGGTAGCCTATGTAGATGTTACCTCAGGTGAATTTCCTATATACATTACTTCAAATGGCGGAACCGTTTATTTTGACGATCTGATGATTCGCCCTTTAGCCTCTTCTATAAATGGGTATGTGTACAACGAACGGGACGAACTAACGGCGATTATTGGAAACAACGGATTAGGTACAAAATTCGAATATGATGAGGCAGGAAGACTGATTAAAACTTATACAGAGGTAATTAACGATCGTGTTAACGGACCTTTGGGCGGGTTTAAACTGATCAGGGCAAACAAATTGAACAATAAATATTTATAGTTCAGTTCCCTCAAAATAAAGAGATGTTTTTTATAATTTTTTAATGCATAGAAAAATGATATACAATAAAAATATACGCCGTTCCTTTCGCTTTCCAATTCTTCTGGTAGTTTTCATTATTAACACTACTATTAATGCCCAGTCTATTAATATTGATACCCAAGATACCAGTGTAACCCTGGGAGGTACGGGAATATATTATCTGGATATGGACCCTGCAAGTAATTTTACCAATTTCAGGTGGGAAATTTCCCCTTATGATGCTGGTCAGTATGTGAATGGATCGCCTACAAATCAATCTACTTCTGTCCAGCTGTTTTGGATGAAACCTGGTGTACACCAAATCAGGGTTACCTATTTTAACAAAGGAGCCGTAAGAGATGAGTTACTGTCTTATAATATATATGTCTCTGAAAATCCTGACATAAGTAATGCTATTACAATAGTCAGTAACTGTAAAAATGTAGTCTTACAACGAAAAGATCCTCCGGACGGTATCACTTATTTTTGGCAGAGCATTAACAATGGCATCAGTACAGAGAATTCTACAAAGACAATAACTCTCAATAATGGAACAGAGTATTTTTTAAGGGCCAGAGCTAATTCCAGTGGTACATGGAGCTCAGCTTCTGAAAGAGTTCAATTTCAAATTAACCCGGATGCTTACTTAACATGGTATCTTGATGCAGATCAGGACGGATTAGGGAATCCTGATTATTATATACAACAATGTTCAGACCCTAGTACACACTATGTAAAATATGTACTGAATAATAATGATACCGACGATGGTGAAGCTAACTTTACCATTGATGATTCTATTTTACCAAATTCAGATAACGAATTTCATTGGACGCATCAAATTTCTTATGATATAGCGGGAAGAGTAACTGGTATTTCCAGAACTTATTTTGACGATTTGGGCAGAGCCGATATATCCTTATCAAAAAATATCGTTTCCAAAAAAGTCTGGGGCACAGAGACAACCTATGATCATTTTGGAAGAATTGACAAATCTTCCTTTATATCACCTTCAAATCTGGCAACACTCAACAAAGTCTATTTTTTGAGTTCCAAGTATCAGGCTCCTCCCAGCAGCATCCCTGTAGATAAAACAGTTGGAGCGATCACTACAAGTCAAACTATTCAGGTGAGTAATTCCCTGATCGCTAACGGAGCTATAAGTCCCGGATTAAATGTTTCTTTTACAGGCAGCAGTATCTCTCTAAAAGCTGGCTTTAGTGTTAAAGGAACTTCAGGAGGAGTTTTTAATGCTACGGCCAAAGCAGCAGCTGCCGAGACGCGTACTTCTTTGGCCAATTATTATTCTGACAACAACAGCCTTGAACCTTATCAGGCCACTGCCACACACCCGTTTACTCAAAATAATTATGATTCTTTGAACCCTGGCAATGTAATAAACATTATAGGTGGTAACAAAATAAATGGAGAATGGAAAACCGGATACTCCTATACCGTTCCTGCAGCACAGGAAATGTACTATGTATATGGATCTGATTATTATGACGGTCCTGTCTCCGGAGGGAAAGAAGAAGTAATTACTAAATTCTACAAAACCGTAAGTGTGGATGCTAATGGTAACGAAAATGTTGCTTTTACTGATGGAGAAGGAAAATTACTGGCTTCTGCCCGTTCCGGAGGTTCTGCCTCCTATCCGGTAGTTTCTCTTATTGGTACTCAGGGATTTGTAGATGTCCATATTCCCGCAGGAATAACATCCGGAATTTCTTTAATAGGCGGGGCTGGATTGTATAAAGTATACGATTTAAAAACAGGTTTAATTACTTCAAGCCTCACTGGCGGAAATGCGTATAGAATCGAAGCTGTAACACCTCCTGCAGCAGACCCGAAAGTGTATATCACTTCCGGAGCGCCAACATACAATGCCGGTTCACTGGGTATTACTTATAAAGTTAATTATTATGATTATGCCGTAAATGTATACAACAATACCGGGCAGTTAATAAAATCAATACAGCCTAATGGTTATGTAAACAATACCACAATTACAGCCAGTCCTGCCCATATGACTTCTGCAAACTTTGTAACAACTTATAAATATAATACATTAGATCAGCTCATTGAAGTATCCAGCCCGGATGAAGGCATTAGTAAATTTGCTTATAGAAATGACGGACAGATTAGATATTCACAAAGTGCCCTTCAGAGAGACACCAAAGTTTCGTATACCGATTATGACAGCTTAGGCAGACCAACAGAAAGTGGTGTTATTACCGGAAGTAGCGGAATATGGACTGCTGCCAGTTCAAACCCTAACAGTGATCTGGCGGCAGGTACACGCTCAGAACAGTCCTTTACAATTTATGACTATACTGAAAACAATACAACCTCTACTCCATTACCTGTCAGCCCGGTCAATTTAACCCTTGCGGGTGTATTAACAACTGCCGGAATAAATACTGCCGGCTATACCCAAAACAATTTATCCGGAAATGTGGCCATTACCTACACCAAACCGGCTGCTGCCATAACAGCCATTACCTGGTACAGCTATGATTTATACGGAAGAGCAGAATGGATCGTACAATACAATGAAGGTATTGGAGCCAAAACCATTCATTATGAATATGATTATAAAGGCAATGTAAAAAAAGTAGTATTTCAAAAAGACAAAACGGCCGAATTGTTTGTACACCAATATACCTACGATTTAAACAATACACTTACCAAAGTCGAAACCTCAACAAATAATACAAACTTTGTAACCCAGGCAGATTACAGCTATTACCAAACGGGAGAATTAAAGAGAATCAATATTGCTCAGGGATTACAGGGTCTGGATTATGTTTATACGCTGGGCGGACAGCTTAAAAGCATCAACCATCCCAGTTTAGAAAAATCTAAAGATCCGGGCGGAGACGGCAATGATGTATTTGGTTTAACGCTTGATTACTACAACGGAGACTACCTGCGTACGGGCCGAAATATCACCTCCTCGCCTACTGCCGGATCTGACTATAACGGAAATATAAAAGCGGTACGCTGGGCAAATAAAGGTGTGGCAGGAGATTATTCCGGAAGCACGGCCAGTCAAAAAGGCTATTTATACAATTACAACCGTAACAACTGGTTAACCGGAGCTGTATTTGGAAATACAAATTCAGGCACCACGGCCATTAGCCCTGTTGCCGGTTTGGCCGAAGGAGGTTTAACTTACGATGCCAACGGAAATATCCAGACCCTGCAAAGGACTAATCAAAACGGTACTATTGTAGATAATCTTACTTATAATTACACCAATACGGGTAAAAACCAGTTAAACAGTATAACCGAAAGTGCCGCAGTAACAGCTGATCCCAATGACATTGAGAATCATGCTCCAGGAAACTATGTTTATGATGCCATTGGGCAGTTAAAACAAAATGTTTCCGAAAATTTATATTATTTTTACAATACACAGGGATTAGTAACCGAAATTAAAAAAGGTACCAATACTTTAGTGAAGTTCTTTTATAACGAAAGAGGACAGCGTGTTAAAAAAGAAAGTTATAATACCAGTACATTTGCTTTACAAAACACTTCTTTTTACCAGTTAGATTTCTCAGGTAGCACTATGGCGGTTTATAATTTACCAGGCGGGGGAAGTATATCGCAGGTAGAATTACCTATATACGGATTAACCCGTTTAGGAATTTACAAAAAAGCAAGCGGCGTTACCAGTTATGAAATTAAAGATCATCTTGGAAACGTAAGGGCTGTTATAGAAAAAGAAAATGGTAGTCCTGCCATTAAATCATTTGCTGATTATTATCCTTTTGGAGAGTTGTTACCTTCACGTAACTCGTTGAATTATCGCTACGCTTTTCAGGGACAGGAACTTGACACAGAAACCGGAATGGAAGCATTCCAGCTGAGGCTTTGGGACGGAAGAATTGGAAGGTGGTTATCTACCGATCCTTACGGACAATATCCTTCTCCTTATTTAGCAATGGGAAATAATCCAATTACTAGAATCGATCCTGATGGAGGATTTGATGATTATGGACTAGATAAAAATGGAAAAATCTCTCTCATGAGAACTACAACTGACAATTTTGACAGGTTAATTGCAGTAAATGGAGATGTTATAGATGGAAATATTCAAAAAGGTATTTTATGGAATGGTATGGATTTAGGTTCAAATATAAATCTTATTAGTTTGTCACAAAAAAATATGTATGGAGAAAAAGTAAAAATGGATGAAGTTAATGATTTACTTTTTAGAGTCTCCCTTTATTCTGACAAAGAGATATCTTGGGGTAAATATATGAGTTTTTCCGATCTAGATGGATATGCTCTTATAATGCCTTACAAAAATAATAAATTTGACGAATCTACATCTGGGTCTCCTGGTATTGAATTCAGTAGAAACCATAATTTTTATTCGTTAGTACAAGATTATCATACTCATCCATCATTTGCAAAAGGTTTTGGATATGGAAATCCATCACCTTCAGATAAAATTATAGCATTTAGTAAAGGTCGAGAAAATGTTGAAGCATACATAATATCTAGAGAAACTAGACTTACAAGATATGATAAAGCAGAAATTTTTAAAAGCCCTACACTTAGTCCTACTAAATATTACAGAAACGAATTAATTACTAAATCTTACGTAAAAAACAATTGGGGATGGAAAAAAAATTTTTAATATTACTTAGTATCTTTTCTCTTTTTTGTTGTCAAAAAAGGAAAGAAAATAACTTACAAGTTATATCTTCATTTTATAAGAATTTAGGAGATTCAATAATTGTTGTTGAATGTAAAAATGAATTTGGTTTTGAAATTTATAATTCGAAAGTTCTACTTCCACCAATAAATGTCTTCAATGATATTAAAGGAAAAATAGAGACACATTATAAAAGTGTAAATAATCATTTGCTGATATATTCAACTACATATTTTGGAAAGAAAAATAATTTTATTGATGAAAAAGAAAAACTAAAAAGAGAAGGCCTCTTAAAAGATTTCAATTCAAGGACTGGAAATAATTATTACAAAAACGGGATAATTTTTATATTTAATAATAAAAAGTCATCTTATATTGTAGTTAAGGAAAATATCTTAAATATGACTCAGAATGAAATTGAAACAGAATTTTACAAAAATCATGGTATTATTGAAAAAGATAGTTTTATTACTTTAGCAAAGAAATATTCTGACAGTGCTACTTTTATGACATACAAAACTTTATGGAATGATAATGTTGTATATAATAAATGATAAATATAAAAATAGGAGAAGTAGATGATATAAATTCCGAATATCCATATTTGGAAATATTCTTAAAAGATAATAAGACCCCTTTTTTGGAAGTTGGAGTTTCAGAAGAAAAACAATTAGTTTTTAAATTTTATTCCTCTAAAACTGATATTTTAATTAACTCCGAAGAGTGGGAATACATTTTTTCTGTTGCGAACGATTTCTTGCCAAGGGTATTAAAAAATGAAGATGATTTTTTAAATTTTCTAGACATGTAATAGTCCTACTACCCCTTCAACACAACTAGAATTACCTTTACACGATTTACCAATTTACAAAAAAGCAGGCGGCGTTACCAGTTATGAAATTAAAGATCATCTTGGAAACGTAAGGGCTGTTATAGAAAAAGAAAATGGTAGTCCTGCCATTAAATCATTTGCTGATTATTATTCTTTTGGAGAATTACTGCCTTCACGTAATTCGTTGAATTATCGCTACGCTTTTCAGGGACAGGAACTTGACACAGAAACGGGAATGGAGGCTTTCCTGCTTAGACTGTGGGATGGAAGAATTGGACGATGGTTAAATCCAGATCCCGCAGACCAATTTGATAGTCCTTATTTAGGAATGGGAAATAATCCTATTAATGGTATTGATGAAGATGGAGGAATTTTCGTCCTTGGCAAATTAACACAAGGGCAAAGAAAAATTTGGAATCAATATGTTAACTATGTTCGAAGTACAATATATGGGCGTCTAGTTTACGACAAGATTCAAAATGATAAAAATTTTACAGTAAATGTTGTATGGGAAGCAAGACATAATCACAAAGAGGGTGATTATTTCTTCGCTTCTAATGAACCAACGATAATGGGAGACTCTGGTAATTATCTTTCTATTTCAGATCGATTTAGTACACAATTGCAAAATGGTCTAGAACTAGAAAGAAGTTTAGGAGGAGGCAATTATTTTGAAAAACAGGGAAAATGGATATTTGTTGGACATGAAATATTCCACGCCTATCAACTACTAATGAAAAGGCACTTAAACGGTGGGATTGAAAAAGAGCTTGATGCTTCAAGATTTCAGAATTATTTATATAGCCATACAGGAGGAAATGAGGCATTTTTCAGAAAAGGATATTATAGCAAAGGAAATCTTAACAAAATAAGTGGCTCTCTAGATATACCAAATGATATGGTCAAAGACATACAAAACGCATATAACAAATCATATAAAAAAGAAGGTAATTTTTACTTTAATATTCTTCCACTAAGAACTACAAACCCAAATCCATTTGATAGTTATAAAGAAAAGAAATAACTGTCTGTACAAATACATAAATTATGAAACAAGTATTATACATATCATTTAAAAAATTGACAGGATTAGGCATCATAATCCAAGGGATAATTTTTATAGATCAATCTTTTCAACTATTTATTCAAATAAATGAAAATAAAAAACATCCAAACATTTGTTTTTTTGGTGGTGTTGAAAATCCAACAAATTATTTATTCCCAGGATTATATATCTGTTTATTTGGAACAATTTTAATATTTAGCACTCCATTATTATTAAAAACACTAGTTAATTTTAGCCTAATAATGCCATCTTATTTTCTTTCTTATTTCGTATTATTCTCAATAATCAATTTTCAAATTAATATCTCTTTAGATTTAGTAAATAAAATATTTATTTTTTTAGGCATGTATTTCTCTACTATCTGGATTTCAAAAAACAGCTATTTTGATTGGAAAAATCAAATTAAGAATTATTATCTGTTCTCATGTATTTTTGGGTTCTTATTAGCTGTGGTCTATTATTTTTGGGTCAATAATTAAAATAAATCAGATTTTGCTAGATATAAACCGGCAGCTAGTGGATATATTGGCACTAGAAACTATACAAATTGGAAAATGTATACAATTTGGAATACTCCAAGTCTATTAAGTAAAACAACTTTTATACGAATTTGAGCAACGGTTATGAAGTTATTTCTGGTTTTTCGTCATATTAATTGTTAATATTATATAAAATGATTTATAAATCAAACCGATATTTTAGAATTTGGGCTTATACTGTAAGTCATAATTCTTTACTTTTAAGAAGCAATATGTTCTATCCTGACCATGATGATTATTCAATAGAAACTTCATTTAATATTGATATTGAGATATGGGATGTAGCATATATTGGAATTCCTTCTTTTATAAATAATATAGAAATTAAAGAAATAACAATAGATTTATTACCTATTGATGTAGACAAAAATTTATGCGAATTTGACAGGAAAATATTTGAAATCACTATTGATAATAAAAAATACTATATTATAGCGGGTGGATTATTAATCGCAAGTAATCGCTGGGGAAAAGAGAATAGAATACTCAATTATGATCTTAACTTACAACATGATGAAATAATATTTTCTCAACAAATTAATAGCAGGAATAAAGCAAAATACCATTGCTCTTGAAAGAGTTTGTATCAAAGGTTGGCAAATGTCTCTGACTTTGGACATTTATATATAACTGATTTGATTCCCTAGAATCATCATCCTTTTGAACTATACAAATTAGGAAATGCATACAATATGAAATAATCCTACATTACAAAAGAAAACGACTTTCTATTATGATTTTGCTGACGGAATTAAAAAATACAGCGGTTATTCTCCTTATTAGTAACAAGCATTAAAAAATAATTAAATAAAATAGTAAATGTTATTTCAATCAAACAGATATTTTAGAATTTTAGCTTATACAGTAAGTCATAATTCTCTACTTTTAAGAAGTGATATGCAATTCCCTGAAGATGATGATTATTCTATTGAAACGTCATTCAATATTGATATAGAATTATGGAACGTAAGCTATATTAGTATACCAGCAGATTTAAATAACATAGAGATTAGGCAAATAAATGAAGAATTACTACCCATTACTATAGATAAAAGTTTATGTAATTATAAACGGAAGATTTTCGAATTTGTAGCTGATAATACAACTCATTATATAATTGCTGGGGGACTGTTAATAGGAACTAATAAGTGGCTAAAAGAAGATAGAATATTTAATAATCATCGTAATTTGGAACATGATAATATCATTACTCAAGCCTAAATCATTATATTTCACAAGAAAAAAAACACTTTTTCTTAAATAGTCTCATTTTTCTAATTCTAAAAATCTCTAATTTAAAAATATTAAAAAAGTTGTCAATACTTTAGTGAAGTTCTTTTATAACGAAAGAAGATCGCGTGTTAAAAAAAAGCAGATTTTAATGGCGAAAACCATAGTAGAAATGCAAAAGGAAATAGAAGATAAAAATAACTTATATACTATTATAGTTGAAGTTTTTAATGGCGGTACTTATATAGCTCAGGTTTTCGAAGCTGATGAATATTTATCTTTAAAGCAATGGATTAATAATCTTATTGTTAGTAATGAAATAGACGAATTTAGCAGGAAAGAATTGATCGAATTAAAAGAATATATTGCTAACGAAGATTACAAACCTATTAAAATAAAAGACAGAATAAATGTTTGGAGTTCTTTTTTTTCAATAAAAGACAAGGGAATTTTAATAAATATTATATTGACTTCAACTGGCGAACGTTAGAAATTGTAATCTATCAAAGCTTACTACGAATAGTTGCATAAATATATTTGAACTGCATCCAAGAGAGTGTTTAAAATTTTGGATGCAGTCTATTTAAATATGAGTTTTTGGGTAAAAAAGCACCCGTTGCTCAATATGATTTATATGTGGATAATGCAACAAAAGAAATATTTATCTTTAAAAAAGGTGGAAAAGGAGAAGGAATTGCAACGGGTTATTATATAAAATAGAAAATGGATAATACAAATATAAGATGCTATTTAAATCTTGCTTATGAAACAGATTCTGCAGCCAGTAATAAGAGTGAATTAACTGAATATTTTAATGACAGAGGTATTGTAGATTTTAAAATTATAAAAACAAGAGTTGACTCAGGAATTGAATTATTTGACTCAGGATATGTTGAGTCTTTGTTTGTTGAAGAGGTTTTAGAAGAGCTCCTTAATAAGCTAAAGTTATATCATGCAGATATTAAAAAATTAATTTCTGAAATTGATTTTTCTGTAAAACGAGTTGAGGTCGTTATAAATATTTATGATCAAGAAATGCCTTCTATTTTTTTAAATAATAACATTATTGAATTTTTAAATTTAAATGGTTTTGATATTGAATTTGATATGTATTCTTTTAATAGTAATCTATCAGAATAAGTATCTTTCTTTGTAAATATTCATAAACGTTAGGGCGGTTATAGAAAAAGAAAGCGGTAGTCCGGCAATTAAATCATTTGCTGATTATTATCCTTTTGGAGAATTATTACCCTCACGTAATTCGTTGAGTTATCGTTATGCTTTCCAAGGACAGGAACTGGATCCCGAAACCGGAATGGAAGCATTCCAGCTGAGGCTTTGGGACGGACGAATTGGAAGATGGTTATCTCCCGATCCTTACGGACAATATGCTTCTCCTTATTTAGGAATGGGGAACAACCCGATTGGAACTATTGATCCTGATGGAGGATTTGATATTGAGCCAACAACTCCAGGTATAAGACATAGTGCTCAACCCGAAGGAGATTATTATTGGAATGACGTAACTAGTTCTTATGAGTTTGAAGCGAGACCTCTTAATCGATTCACTCCATTTGATGATGCAAATAATTTTTTAACAATGAGCCTAAACACTGCAGGAACATTAGCTCCTCTAGATAATTATATGAAAGCATTAGATGCAAATAAATTTATATTCAATTATAATGGAATAGATAAAGTTTGGAAAATGGGATACAATGGAGGAGGAAGTGCAAAAATATCAAGTTCTTTGATTCAATCTGCCAAAGCGGAAACTCAATTTCTGGGAACTCTTGGATATGGTCTTAAATATGGAGGAACTGGCTTAGCTATTTTAGGGGCAGTGAGTACAGAAAGACAATACCAACTTGGCTACATAAATGAAGATAGGAGAAACTTTGATCATGCTATAAATGCAATTAACACTCGTTTCCCTATCTTTGCATTAGGCACAATACCTGGTAATTATATAGGACAAAAATATCATCCCCAAATTGAGAATCAAGTAACCAACCCTAATGCTTTCGTTCACAAAACCACAGCATTCATGTTAAGATTAGGTGGGCTACCAACAAGTCGTGAAGATAAATAATTTTATAATAAATTAAAAAATGATTTTTTTCGATATAATTTTAATTAACATCTATAAGTTTTTAAAGATGACACATTATAACTTTTTAGATAAGAATAATGAGGATATGAAAATACATTCTTTTATAATATTTTGCGGGCTTCAAAGTATAAACATGTTTAGCCTTATTGGTATATTATATTTTTTTGTTTTTGCAAAAGTTCAGCCAACAATTTTAATGTATATAGCTTTTATAATTCCCTTTATTTTTAATTACATTATTTATTATAAAAACAAAAGGTTTGGTAAGATCATATTTTCTGAATTAATAAATACTAATATTATCCATTATGTATTAACACTTATATACATATTAGGTACTTTTTACTTAATGTACACTGTTAGTAATTATGTGAGAATTAATTACCTTGGTATTTCGAATACTCAATGATATTAGAATATCATCAGTAAGTATTTTGTTTGAATATGAATTAATTTGACAACAATATCTCTTTAGGAGCTCTATTTATCCTTGAAAAATAGTAAATAATTCTTTTTTTAGAAATTGGAGTTTCAGAAGAAAAACAATTAGTTTTTAAATTTTACTCATCTAAAACTGAGATTTTAATCAACTCCGAAGAGTGGAAATTCATTTTTTCTGTTGCGAACGATTTCTTACCAAGGGTATTAAAAAATGAAGATGATTTTTAAATTTTTCAAAGTATAAATTGATAATGGATTAAACAACTGATTTTATGAAGGGAGTAAAGAGTTTTTGGGCTTTTTAGAAAGAGGATTATGATAAACATTAAAAATATAGAATTAATTTGGAATAAACTCATTATTGACTTAAATGAGGATGACATCGTATTAGAAGCAAAACTTCTAAATACTACTATTGAAGATTATAACAAACTACTAAAAAACTTAAAAAACTTTTATACTTTTCCGATGGAATATACTTGCGAAGGAAGAAAACAAATGATTCCCTCATCAATTAATGATGTTTTTTTTGATGATAATGGTATAAAAGAATTGAAAATTGATTTAGGAAAATTGACTGTCACAAATGCTTTTTTTGAATCTAACGAAATTGAATTTTATACTGATTCTGTTTTGAATCTGAATTCACAAGATGTGGTAAGTTTCTTTGGTTTTATTGAATGGATTGGAGAAATTATGGAGAAGAAAATCTTAATTTTCGTCGAATCATACCCAAGTCCATCAGTAACCTACGATTTTAATAAAAAATTATACAAAACATATATATATTCAGACTGGGAATAACTGCCAATTACGCGGTTATTCCCACCCGTTTCTTAAGTGAGTCCGTTTTTCTATCATTCAGGTACTCGACTATAAAGTACGTACTTAGATTTAAAGACGCAGTGTTTGTAATACAGTCATAGAAAAACAGTATTTATTCTAGTTTTTTAATTGTAGTTCATTAATACTACAAAAATTATATCGCAAAATAAAAATATGTATCAACTCTAAAAAGTTTACCTATTTACATCCGCATGATACATATATGGGAAGAGAATCTCCTGATTGGGCAGGCGCCTTAAATTATAAAGTTCCTGGTGGCGGTCCTCAATCTGGCTTAAGAATACTTAAATTGACAAAATCAGACGGAACCATCGTATATGGATGGGGTAAAAACCATAATTATGCGAAAATTACTCCATTTTAAACTCACACTCAGATAAAATTTATTTATGAAAATCATTGAATTTGAACTTTATTATAAAAAACAGAGAATTCTTAGCTCTGATTATGTATACTTAGAAGATGATACAAATTTTTATTTCTATAATTTAATACTGGATAATGAAAACATCAATATTAAAAATGGGGAAAAAATTACATTTTTAGGTTTCATTAATAACATTTATGGAGAAAAAGTATATATAAATGAATATGAAATTCTTCTCAAGAAACAACTAAAATGCAATAAAAATCTAAATTGTTTAATAATAGATTGCGAAGTTGACTTTTCAGATGCAAACTATGATTATGATCAAGATTTGATTGACCTGTTTTATTTCTGGAATAAACATAATGATATATATGACTCCATCAGAAAGAATCAATATGTATCAACTTTAGCAACTTTATTATTTTCTGGAATACCTAAAGAAATTCCAAACAATAAAATAATAGAAATAGATGGAAATAATATTGAAAGCAAATATGACTTCTTCAATACTTTCGCAGAAAAATTATTAGGAAATCGAAGGTATATAGGCAATGGATTAGATTCATTAGCCGATTCTTTTAAAGAAGCAAAACTAGATAAAAATAGCAATAAGAATGTAGTTAATATAGCTAACTATAAAAATCTTGCAGAGACTTTTACTATTTATAGTAAAAATTATCTTGAAGAAATTATTGTTATTCTTGAAGAATTTGGATTTTATGTTAATAAAAAATAGTCATTAGTCTCTTAGAAAACTGTATTACAATTTTATATAGCAATAAAGAGACCTTCAATTGTGAATAATATAAAAAAAATGGAAAATGTATATATTTTAGAACATGTTTATGAATTTGAGGACATTGAAGAAATTAAATTTATTGGAGTTTTTACTACAAGAGAAAATGCTCTGAATGTCGTAAAAGAATTAAAAGATTTACCTGGGTTTAATAAATTTGATGAAATTTGTTTTCAAATAAGTGAATGTAAGTTAGATCATCATGAATGGAAATCAGGATTTATAAGTTGGGATGAAGCAAATTCAGCAGACTAAGATTCAATATCATAAACTATATTCGTCATTAAATCAATATGATTTCGTAATTAATTTATCAAAAAGCCCCAAGTAAAGCATTTAAAAAAGAAAGCTGATTTTAGTGGTGAAAATCATAGTAGACATGGAAAAGGAAATAGAAGATAAAAACAACTTATATACTATTATAGTTGAGGTTTTTAATGGCGGTACTTATATAGCTCAGGTTTTCGAAGCTGATGAATATTTATCTTTAAAGCAATGGATTAATACTCTTATTGTTAGTAATGAAATAGACGAATTTAGCAGGAAAGAACTAATCGAATTAAAAGAATATATCGCTAACGAAGATTACAAACCTATTAAAGTAAAAGACAGAATAAATGTTTGGAGTTCTTTTTTCTCTATAAAAGACAAGGGAATTTTAATAAATATTATATTGACTTCTACTACCGAACGTTTGGAATTGTAATCTATCAAGCCTTACTACGAATAGTTACATAAATATATTTGAACTGCATCCAAAAGAGTGTCTAAAATTTTGGGTGACACTATCCTAAAAAGTGTGTAAGTTTAAAATAACGGGGTTTGACTTTTTAATT